>NZ_DBBF01000040.1:0-64710 GCF_002292065.1 Acinetobacter sp. UBA991
TATCGACAGCGAAAGATGTGACCTTCGACAAAGTGACTGTAGGTAATGTAGTTGTTGATAAATCAAGCAATACAATTGAAGGCTTGAGCAATAAAGACATTACGGCAGGTGATTTTGCAACTAAAGGTAGAGCTGCAACTGAAGAGCAATTGAAAGTTGCGATCAGTAATAACATCACTGAAGTTGTTGATGGTAATGGCAACAAGGTGAATATCATTGATCAGGTTGTAAATAAAAATCCAGATAACAAGAATCAAGATTCATTGTTCTTAACCTACGATAAGCAAGGTCAAGAAACGACGGATCGCCTGACGATTGGTCAAACGGTACAGAAGATGAATACCGATGGTATTAAATTCTTCCATACCAATGCGGATACTTCTAAAGGCGATTTAGGAGCAACCAATGACTCAAGTGCAGGTGGTATCAACTCTACTGCGATTGGTGTAAATGCAATTGTTTCAACTGGTGCAGACAGTGCAGTTGCTTTAGGTCATAACAGTAAGGCTGGAGGAAAAGAGTCAATTGCAATTGGTCAAGGTGCCGAGGCATCTGGATTACAATCAATCAGCATTGGTACTGGTAACAAAGTGAAAGGTGATCACTCTGGTGCAATCGGTGATCCAACAATTGTTGATGGTGCGAACAGTTATTCTGTGGGTAACAATAATCAAGTGCTTACAAATGATACTTTTGTCCTTGGTAACAATGTAACCAAAACAGTAGCTGGATCAGTTGTGTTGGGTAATGGTTCAGCAGCGACAACGGGTGCGGGTGTTGCGGGTTATGCATTATCTGCTATCACAAGTGCAGATAAGACAGCAATTGATAAAACAACTTCAACTACTGGTGCAGTTGCAGTGGGTGATGCGGCGAGTGGTATTTATCGTCAAATCACGGGTGTTGCAGCAGGTAGTGACGATGCCGATGCCGTGAATGTTGCTCAGTTGAAAGCTGTGGGTAACCAAGTTGTCAAGACTCAAACTGCGCTTGTAGATAGTTTGGGTGGCGGTGCTAAAGTTAATAATGACGGTACAATTACAGGACCGACTTATAATGTAGCCCAAGGTAATCAAACCAATGTTGGCGATGCATTAACGGCACTTGACAAAGCGATTGGCTCTGTAGGAACAACATCGAAAACGACTGTAACCAATGGTCAGAATATTGTTGTGAATAAGAGCAAAAATGCAGATGGCTCTGATAACTATGAAGTTGCAACAGCAAAAGACTTAACTGTTGATTCTGTGAAAGCAGGTGATACTGTTCTGAATAATGCTGGTATCACAATTGGTAATAATACGGTTGTGTTAAACAACACTGGATTAATCATTGATGGTGGTCCAAGTGTGACGACTAAAGGCATTGATGCAGGCAATAAGCAAGTTATCAATGTTGCAGCAGGTACGAAAGCAACTGATGCAGTAAACAAAGGTCAATTGGATAGCGCAATCAGCAATGTGAATAACACTGTGAATGAGCTTGCTAATAATGCAGTGAAATACGACGATGCCAACAAAGACAAGGTTACATTGGGTGGTGGAGCCAATGGCACCACGATTACCAATGTGAAAGATGGTACTGTTGCTCAGGGTTCTAAAGATGCTGTGAATGGTGGTCAGTTGTGGAATGTTCAGAAGCAAGTTGATCAAAACTCAACTGATATTCAGAACATTAATAACAACATTAGTAACATTAACAACGGTAAGTCTGGTCTGGTTCAACAGCAGACTGCCAATGGTGAAATTACGGTTGGTAAAGACACTGGTGGTACAAGTGTCAATGTGGCTGGTAAAGATGGTGATCGTGTTGTAACTGGCGTTAAAGATGGTGCAATTAGTGCGACATCCAAAGATGCGGTGAATGGCTCTCAGTTGAATGCAACAAACAAAAAAGTTGTTGAATTCTTAGGCGGCGGAGCTGGTTATGACAACATTACCAATAGTTTCACCAACCCAACCTACAATGTTGGGGGCAAAGATTACAACAATGTTGGCGGAGCAGTTGATGCTTTAAACAAAGCCGATCAAGCATTGAATAGTAAAATTGACAATGTAAGTAATCGTCTTGAGCAAGCATTCTACTCAACCAATCAACGTATTGATGACGTAGAGAAAAAAGCCAATGCTGGTATTGCCGCGGCAATGGCATTGGAAGCTGCACCATATATCGCTGGCAAATATACTTACTCAGCAGGTGCTTCTTATCATGGTGGTGAAAATGCAGTCGGCGTAACCTTACGTAAGACTGCAGATAATGGTCGTTGGTCAATCACGGGTGGTGTAGCTGCTGCATCACAAGGTGATCCAAGCGTACGTATCGGTATCAGTGGCGTAATTGACTAAGGGACTCGTTATGTAGGAGAGCCCTTAGGCTCTCCTCATCTCCAATAGATAAAGAGAGTTAAAATATGAAAAATATGATAAAAGCATTGGTTATCGGGATCACATCTTCTTTCGCAATGGTGACATTTGCAGCAGATGATGAAGTTGTTGTTCAACAAGAGGAAATCAAATTTCCAGCAGTTGAAAAGAGCTATCTCAAACAAGTGCAGCGTTATGAATACGATAATGTTGCTCGTTTAGGAACAGGTTTAACCAAAGACCAAATCCGACATGTATTGGGAAATCCTCAATTTAGTGAGGGTCTGTTCTTTGTTAAAACTTGGAACTACGTATTAGATGTTCGTCAGCCGAATAGCCAAGATTATTTACGTTGTCAGTTGCGTGTAGACTTTGACAAGCAAGCATTATCAGAACGCTTATCGTGGAAAGGCGAGGCCTGTGAAGGTTTAATGGCTTGGGGAGCGAATAATCAAGTTCCAGCAGATACCAATTTAAATAGTCTACGTTCATCAAGTGTATTTTTTGCATTTGATCGTTCAAATGCCAATGCAATTGAACAGGGACCTAGTTCAGTGGCAGCAATTGCACAACGGATCAAACAAGCGCCAGCGAATAGCCCTGTAATTGTTGCTGGCTTTGCAGATCCTTTAGGTAAATTTGCCTATAACCATCAATTATCAGCACAACGTGCCAATACCGTTGCTAAGCTGTTGGTCAATGAAGGGGTTGATGCGAATCGCATTCAAATTCAAGCTAATAGCCAAACGGATCTATACCAGCAATGTGCTGGACATAGGGCAAATAGTCAACTTGTAGGCTGCTTAGCTCCAAATCGACGTGTAAATATAAGCTGGTAAATTTATTCAATAAGAAATGGCTGCTTAAGGGTGGCCTTTTTTATTCCCGTGTAATACCTGATGGTAAAAAACTCTCCTTAATTTGAACGGTGTTCAGTACTTTGCTATAAGTGGCATTAATATTTGTCTATTTTTTTAATCTTCCTTTTTGTTTTAATTTATTGATTTTATGCGGTTTTTAATTTTCTGGTTTTATTCTGCATAAATAATAATTTTTGTGAACTGTCTGACAATTTGCTTTAATTTTGTTTAAAAAGTGATCTAATATACGCCGCATGAAATAACATTTTCAGATGTCAGTTTCATGTATCTAAATAATTAGATTGAATATTTGTGGGGTAAGTAACGAGAGTGGTTTCACTTCTTGGCTTGATAAAAATATTCAAATTTTTTAAAGCAGTTTTATAGAGGGAAAAACAATGTTGGATTCTAAAGAACTTATTGTACTCGATCAGATACTTGTCCTCACCAAAGAAGGCAAAAATGATTTAGTTTATGAAAATGACACATTACTAAAAGTAAAGATGATCTCGAATCAACACATTGTGGTCGAAGATGATTATCAGACCAATTTTCTATTAAAGCGACAAGATGAAAATGTCGTTTGGTCGTTTATTTAAGCTGAGAAGAATCGCATCTGAGTCGAAAAATTGGTCATAAAATTTTATTATTCAATGGTTTATTTTTATAGTGCAATTCTGTGATTTGGATGTTTATTCTCGTATAGTCAATATTTTTTTGTATTTTGACTCAATTGACACCATCCAAAGAAAAGCAGTCAATTCTATTTCTATGCTTTATCCTTAATTTGAATAAAACTATTGGGAAATAGCTAAGGATGGAACAGGTGATGCAAAATAATAAATTCACGACATTTTTGAGGCCTTTCGCTGTGTCATGTATCTTGGCATCATCATTTGGGGTGATAAGTCCAAGTTATGCTGCGCCCGAAGGGAAACTAGATTTAACGCTTTCTCCGCATTCACAAAATAAAGTTAAGCAATTATTAAACGATCCCAAAACTTGGCAACAGATTCCTAAACAAGTCACTTTATGCGTGTTTTCTCCAAATGGTGAGCATAGTGAAGCATTTGAGCAAGCAACCAGTTACATCACAGAAATTCCAAGTATCGTCCGTGTAGCCAAACAGTTTGGTGTAAACATGAACGTGACACGTCCTTCGCATTTACAATTCAAATTAGACTTTGATTACCCAAAATTGAAAAAACAGGCATCGACTGTGGTCAATCTCAAGGTCTATACCAATGAAGCTGTATTAACTGAAGATTTCCGTAGTAAACGTTGTGATGGGGCTGGAATTAGTAATTTACGTGCAAAACAGTTTAATAAGTTTGTGGGCAGTGTCGATGCGATAGGTGCATTACAAACCTATAAGCAGCTCAGTTCAGTGATTCAGGTTTTGGCTAATCCAAAATTTGATGAAAAGATGACAAATAATGATTATGAAGTGGTTGGAATTGTACCGTTAGGTGCAGCCTATATCATGGTCACAGATCGTAATATTAATACCTTGGCAAAAGCCGCAGGTAAGAAAGTTGCCGTGTTCCAATTTGATGAGACCCAAAAGAAATTGGTACAGAACGTTGGTGCTCAACCTGTCTCTGTTGATTTGGTAACTGTGGGTGGGAAATTTAATAATAAAGAAGTCGATATTATGGCAGGTCCAGCCATTTTATTTGAGCCACTTGAATTGCAAAAAGGCATGACTGATAAATCAGGCAAGGCCGTCGGTGGGATTATTAAATTTCCTGTGATTCAAGTGACAGGGACGCTGATTATGCACCGTAATAAGTTTCCAGCAGGTATGGGATCGATTGCACGTGAAGTCATTTCTAAGCAGTTAAATCCTGCATTTGAATTTGTCGACAAGATTGAAGCAAAAATTCCTGATAAATTTTGGTTGAAATTGAATGAAAGCGACAAACCTGGTTATGTTCGATTGATGCGTGAAGCGAGGATTCAAATGACCAAAGAAGGTTTTTACGACAAAGATATGATGAAGTTGTTGAAACAGGTACGTTGTTCACAAGACCCAAGCAATTATGAATGTGCTTTGAAAGATGAGTGATAAGTCATATCCAAAGAATTGATCATTGAGTCTGCAGAAATGATTTACTTTATTTAGATTGATATCTATTAGAGTAAATCATGGATGTGATTAATAAGATTAAAAGTAAATTACAAAAACAGAATGTAAGCTTGAATACACCGGCAACATGGCAGGAAATTTTGGCTTTTGAATACAAGTATCAAGTCAAATTATCGCCAATTTTAAGAACTTACTTCTTAGAGTTTAATGGTATAGCTAACCGAGATATGGATGATAACTATTTTACATTTTTGTCGCTGGCTGACTTTCAATTATTCGAAAGTATTTCAAGCTACTATGATAAAGATAAGTATTTATATCCGAACTGTTTTGTATTTTCGGACTATCTAGTCTGGTGTTGGGGGTATGTGGTACAACTCGATCAGCTTGGTTTGGATGGTGTTGTATATCAAGTGGGAGGGGTAGAAAAAGTAAAAATTGCAGATTCTTTCACAGCATTTTTAAATCAATATTTAATCGATAGTGATGAATTATTATAAAAATAATTAATGGGGACTGTTAAAAGCATAAGGTTCATTCGAGATAAATGCTTTATTAAAGATATAATTAGAAGTTAAATTATTATTTTAATTATATTTAAAAAAGATACTCCAGAGGTGCCGCTGCATGGTCGTTACCCTGAACCCGATGAGTTCAAGGTGGAGGTGACGCATACTTAATGGGTTTCCTACTCGAGGCAGGCATACACTCAAAATACACAGAACACATCCATAAATTTAAGTATCGGCAGGGGAATAGACGTACTGGCGAACACCCTAGAGATGTTTCCTATTATAGTTAAATCAACAACGACCACAAGAGTTAAATATTGTGATTTGTATGTTTTACTAACAATTAGAAAATTAAGTTTAATAAGATTATAAAATCTAAAAACAGGATAAATCGTTATTTGAAATCAAATATGGGTCTCCAAAATGCCGCTGCATGTCTTTACCCTTGAACACTAAGGTTCAAGGTGGAGAGCGCTGTATATTATCTGGGTTTCCTACTCAGGGTAGGCATACACGCTAAATATTCAGAAACGCTTTCCGATTAAGAAGGATATCACGGCTCAGGGGAATCAGACCGGCTGGCGTACACCTCAGAGATGTTTTTAATTATAGTGAAATTAGGGGCTGTCGCAAGGGGAGAAAATAGAGAGATTTGTAAGTTTAAGTTTACAGTTAAGATGTTAAATAGAAGTGACTGAATTGAAAAATATAATAAATAAATCGATTTTTTAATTAAAAAATAATCTCCAGAAGTACCGCTGCATGTCTTTACCCTTGAACACTAAGGTTCAAGGTGGAGAGCGCTGTATATTGTCTGGGTTTCCTACTCAGGGTAGGCATACACGCTAAATATTCAGAAACGCTTTCCAATTAAGAAGGATATCACGGCTCAGGGGAATCAGACCGGCTGGCGAGTACTCCAGAGATGGATTGCATTATAGTGAACTCTGACGATGTTGCAAGGACTCCACTAATATTATTTGTAAGTATAGCTTAACAATGTGTAAGCTTATGTTTAGGTCATTTATGCAAGAAAAGAGCAGGATTATTCATTTTTTCCTGAATAACATTTAAAAAATAAACATATGAATTGACTCTATGTTAATACTTTGATTGAGGTCAAAAGATAGAGAAGTGATAAAAATTACAATGGGAGTAAGATAAAAAGGAAAAATTATTTTTGTGTGAAAGCTTGTTTAATAAAAAAGCCTGAAATTTGCATTTCAGGCTTTTTTCATTCAGATATTTTGTTCAACATCTTCTAGAATAGTTTCTAAAAGCCGTTCGCAATGAGCGTACTGTTGCAAAGATTTATTTAAGCTAAACACTTCTTGTGCCATCTGTAACGCAACCATAATCACAAGCTTATTATGTTCAACTCGTGGGGCACTACGACGCATGTCATGGAATTTTTGATTAAGTAGCTCTGCGGCACGCTCTAACTCTTCACGTTTTTCTTCTGTCGTATTAAGACGGAAAGTCTGTTCAATTAAGCGAAGTTCGACAACGATTGGTTCACTCATGATCAGATCTCCTCTTGGGTTTCAGCATTAGGGTGAGCAAGCTGCTGAATTTCTTGTGCATGCTGATCCTGTGCTGTGCCTAAAATTGAAAGGCGCTGAATAATAGCCTCGACTTTAGATTTTGCTAGCTCATTTTTTTGTAATAAGCGATCACGATCTTGTTGTAAATCTTGAATCTCTTGCTGACTATGGCGTTGTTGTGCTTGTAATTTTTCTTTATTGACACGTAGGTCATTACGCTCAGCCAAGATTTCTTGAAAGCGATTTTTCAAATCAGTGGTGCTTTTCTCTAAACGGCTATAACGTTCCGCTAAAGTTGTTGCATCTTGATTCAGTTGTTTAAATTGATCTTGTAACTGAGTCAGTTGTTCAGTTAAGTTATCAACTTCTTCCTGCTTTTGCGTGATGATGCTATTTTTCTGCACAATTTGTGCATGTTGGTCCGTTTCAGCTAATTGCTTAGCTTCGGTGAGCGAAGTATTTTCTCGCTCTAAGTGATGTAAGCGTGTTTTTAAAACACCAATATGCGCTTGTAGACGCTGTAATTGTTCTAACATAACGAAGGTCGCACAGAGTTGCAATCAAAGGTAATATATACAGCAGTATAGAGGTTGGATAAACGAATGCAAGACGATATTTCAGGTTGGACAGAATGGAATGCTCATTTTGATGGGATTGAAGAAATTTCAAGCCCAAGTGAGTTACACGGTTTACTAACTGGTATAGTTTGTGTGACACAAGCGCCGACTGAAGATGAATGGTCACAAATCTTAAACACCCTGAATGTGCCTGCTTTACAGCCAGAAGCACTGCAAAGTTTAACCGATGAAGCAGAAGATGTGGCACATGCTTTATCGGATGATGAATTAGATTATTTACCGATGCTCCCAGATGACAACCATTTGCTAGCTGATCGTGTTCAAGCCTTGGCAGATTGGTGTGCAGGGGTGGTACTGGGTTTTGGTTTGGCTTCTGGTCATATCCGTGCTGAGGAACAAGAGCTGATTGAACATTTACAAGATGTTGCAGCTGTTGAGTTCGAAGACTCGGATAATGATGAAGAAGGTGAAGAAAGCTATCAGGAACTGTATGAGTTTGTACGCTTGATTCCTGTGAGCTTATCGATTGGTCGCACCAAGATTCCTGTAGCCGAAAGTTCTTTATTGCAAAACTTTCATGCCAAAAGCAGAAATCAAGACAATCCAGCTGATCCACAAACAGTAGTAGAAATGTTTACCCCACATCGTCCGAGTTAACTCGGGCGGTGCCTTAACACCTTATAAATAAAGATACTTACAATCATTCATCTTCATCAGAAGGACTATATGAAATTAAGTCAAGCCGATTTTAAACAACGTCGTGATATTCTCGCTAAAAAAATAGGCAGCAATAGCATTGCAATTATTGCGACACGAGCAGAAATGTATCGTAATCGCGATGCTGATTATAAATATCGTGCCGACAGTAGTTTTTATTATCTCACTGGATTTGCCGAGCCCGAGGCGGTTGCGGTTATTGAAACCTTTGCCGAAGGTGAAGAGTATAGCTACAGTTTGTTCTGCCGTGAACGTGATCGTGAAATGGAAATCTGGCATGGCTATCGTGCTGGTATTGATGGTGCGATTGAAATTTATGATGCAGATGAAGCTTATGCGATTGACTTATTAGATGAAGAAATCATCGAAAAAATTCTAAATAAACAGCGTCTTTACTATCGTATTGGTCAGCAAGCTGAGTTTGATGCACGTGTTAGTCAGTGGATTCAAAAGGCAGATGCAGAACAGCGGCGAGGTAGTGCTGCACCTGCTGAGTTGATTCAGCTTGATCGTATTGTTGATGAAATGCGTTTGAAAAAATCAGCCCAAGAAATTGAGTTGATGCAGATCGCATCGAATATTAGTGCCGAAGCACATACTCGTGCTATGCAAACTGTTAAACCTGCGATGATGGAGTATGCACTGGAAGCAGAACTCAATTATATTTTTGGGAAAAACGGTTGCGTACCGTCATATAACAGTATTGTTGGTGGCGGTGAAAATGCCTGTATTTTGCATTATGTTGAAAACAACAAGCCACTCAAAGATGGTGATTTAGTACTTATTGATGCAGCGTGTGAATATGAATTCTATGCGTCAGATATTACGCGTACATTCCCTGTCAACGGTAAGTTTAGTCCTGAACAGAAGGCGTTATATAATATTGTTTTAGAAGCGCAGCTTGCTGCAATTGATGCGACACGTATTGGCAATCATTATAAATACCCACATCAAGTTGCAGTGAAAATCTTAACTCAAGGTTTGGTTGATCTTGGTTTGATGAGTGGCGATGTTGATGAATTGATTGAAAGCGAAGCATTCCGTCAGTTCTTTATGCATGGTACAGGTCATTGGTTGGGTATGGATGTACATGATGTTGGTGCATACAAGACTGGCGAAGACTGGCGCGTTTATGAAGCAGGTATGGTGGTCACTGTTGAACCCGGCTTATATGTTGCACCTGATGATGAAACCGTCGATGCAAAATGGCGGGGTATCGGGATTCGTATCGAAGATGATATTGTCGTTACGGAAAATGGTCCATTGGTTTTGACCAAGAATGTAGTGAAAACTGTTGAAGAGATTGAAAGCTTGATGGCAAGCCATTAAGTTGAGATTGAGAAAAGGCTTATCGATCGATAGGCCTTTTTTATTTCGTTTGATGACCAAGACAACTTTTGAATATATTTTAAAAACATAGACCAAACAAAGTACAAATTCCAATCCTGATTTGAGTTAGAGTAAGATAGTCCCGAAACATCAAGTCATGAAAAACTGATAAGGAATAATATTATGCAGCAACAAGTCATCATTGTCGGTGGAGGTATGGTTGGACTCAGCCTTGCTTTAATGTTGGCAAAATCTAATATCGCAGTAAAGTTATTAGAAGCTGTGAAATATCCGAATTTTGATGATGAAAATGTTGCGCCTTATCATTCCAGTTTTGATGCGCGTAATACCGCATTATCACGCCGCAGCGTACAGATTTACCAAAAGTTAGGTTTGTGGGAAGCCTTACAACAACATGCTACCCCAATTCTGCAAGTGCATATTACTGAGCAAGGCAGTTTTGGTAAGGCTCGTCTCGTTGCAGAGCAAGAAAAAGTAGAAAGCTTTGGGCAAGTGATTGAAAATGCTTGGTTAGGTCGAGTATTACTCACCCAAGTGCGTCAACAGCCGTTGATTGAGTTGATTGATGGTGTGCAAGTAACTTCACTGACGCAAGATGCAGATCAGGTACAAATCGAAGCCATGCGTAATGGCGAATATATCCATTCCTTAAAGTCCAAGTTAGTCATTGCTGCTGATGGTCGCGATTCTTTCTGCCGCCAAGCCATTGGCGTGGGTGTAGATGAACATGATTATGACCAAGTCGCGATTGTGACCACTGTACAGACTTCTAAGCCGCACCAGCAGGTTGGCTTTGAACGTTTTAGTGCGTTGGGACCATTGGCACTTCTACCTTTACCAGGCGAATACCGCCGTTCAGTAGTTTGGCCTGTGAAAAAAGGTACTGAAGCAGAATGGTTAGGTGAAGAAAATGATCAACATTTCCTTGATGCTCTACAGGAAACCTATGGGGATCGAGCAGGGAAATTTGAAAAAACAGGCAAACGTTTTAGCTATCCATTGTCGCAAGTGTTAGCAGATAAGCAGGCGGTTGGACGTGTGGTGTTGATGGGGAATGCAGCACATACCATTCACCCAGTGGCAGGGCAAGGTTTTAACCTGTGCTTGCGTGATGCAGATGTGCTGGTTCGGTTCCTGATGGAGCAGTTAGCAAAATCAGATGATATTGGCGCGCCTGAAAATTTATTGGCCTATGAACAATCACGTTTGAAAGATCAGCAACGTGTAATCAAGTTCTGTGATTCGGTGGTGCGTGGTTTTAGTAATCAGAATCCAATCCTCAAATTATTACGCAATACAGGATTGATTGCTTTTGATGTGATTCCAGGTGTTAAGCCTTTGGTTGCCAATTATGCAATGGGGCTAAAAGCATGAGTGAAATCTTAGATGTCGTTATTGTCGGTGGTGGTTTAGTTGGCGGTTTAACAGCTTTATTACTCGCGCAAGGTGGGGTACAGGCGACGGTGCTAGATGCTGCACCTGTACTTGATCAGGATAAAACTTTGTCAGTCATGAATCCAAGGGTATTGGCACTCAGTCAAGCCACCATTCATTTACTCAAAACAGTGGATGTCTGGGATGATTTAGCACGCCAAATGCCCTATTCAGGCATGCAGGTCTGGAATAAAAATGGCTATGGTGAAATTAATTTTGGTCATGCTTCGGAGCAGCAACCTCAATCAGATCAGGCATTAGGTTCAATGGTTGAGCCAAGTGTTTTGAATGTTGCGATTCAACAAAAAATGCTGCAACAGCTCAAAGACTATCGTACCCAAGTCAAAGTCATTCGGATCGAACAGATTCCGCAAGGCTGGTCAATTCAATTGGCAGATGGCACGACATTAAAAACCAAGTTGCTGATTGGTGCAGATGGTGCGAATTCTTTTGTACGTGAGCAGGCGTATATTGATTTAGATGTACTGGATTATAAGCAGGCTGCGATCAGCTGTGCGATTAAAACCACGCGCCCGAATCAATATGTGGCTCGACAGATTTTCCTACCGACAGGACCATTGGCTTATTTACCGATGGCAAGTCTTGATCCTCAAGAAAACGGTTATTGGCAATCAATTGTTTGGACTTTACCAGATGATTATGCTGATGAGTATTCAGCACTCAGCGATCAAGCATTTATGCAACTATTGACGCAAGAAAGCCTACATATGTTGGGTGAGGTGGTTGAGGTGCGTTCTAGAGCACAATTCCCATTAAAAGCACGTGCAGCGCAACGCTACATCAAATCAGGCTTAGCACTGATTGGTGATGCCGCGCACGTGATCCATCCTTTGGCTGGACAGGGTGTGAATATTGGTTGTTTAGATGCCGCTGTGTTGTGTGATGTGTTACTACACGATTTAAAACGTGGTGTGTGGGCCAACGAACAGACTTTATTGCGTTATGAACACCAACGTAAGGGTCAAAACGACGCCATGATGCATAGTATGTCTGCGATTGGATGGATTGAAAGTTCAGAATTATTTCCCTTTGTTTGGGCAAGAAATTTTGGTTTGAAACAGGTTGAACAGTTCGATTGGTTTAAGGATCGTTTTATGCAACAAGCCAATGGATTAGGGACATTGAAAGACACACAATATGCATGTTAAAAAATAGTAGATATTTTTTAAACAATCATTTATAAATCAGAGTGAATTTGGTCATAAAAAGTACGTTTTAACAAATATTGTGCTTTGCTAAATCTGAAGAGCTTGCTAAATTCCACCTAGTTCTGATGGCCAAATAGCGATGATGAGAGTTGAGTCATTGTGGGGAGATGAAGATGACGGAAATGAATGATTACGACGAAAACACAGAAGATTCTGCTGTAGACGACGAAGAGGCGAAAGCGGCAGAAAGTGGTGCAGAGAGTGAAGAATCGAGCGCCAATGACGCTGATCTTGCTGAAGCGGAAACTTTAACCGTGACTGCGAAGCAGAAACAACGCCAAGCTTTAGAAGATGAAGTGGCTGCGTTTCTTGCACGTGGTGGGCGTATTACTGAAGTTCCGCCAGGTGAGCATCAAGATTAAGTCTGAATTGATATAAAAAAGCATCACGGTTGTGGTGCTTTTTTATGTTGGTGTGACTCATGTTCACACTCAAGTGGTTGGTGTAACTCTTTTAAAATGCCACATTGTTCAATGGTACGATGTTGTGAACATTGTTGTTTTAAATGGCTTAGATCTTGTTTGAGATGTTCCAGATTCTTAATCTTCTGTGAAACCTCGGCAAGATATTGATCAATCAGATGATCGACCTCCATGCAGGTTTGATTTGGATCTTCGGCTAGACCCTTAAGCTTTTGAATATCTTGTATGGTGATGCCCAGTTCTCGGCAGTGTTTTAAAAATAACAATTCTGAAAGCATTTGTTCCGAATAATGACGGTAATTTCCCGCCGTTCGTTGGGCTTTGTCCAGCAACCCAATTTTTTCGTAATAGCGAATCGTATCTACAGATACACCTGACTTTTTTGCTAATTGTCCAATGCTAAAACTGATCATGCTTGACTCTGGAGTTACTCTAGGGTTTTAAATCACTATAAAATATTCAGTGAGAAAAGTCATGGCAGGATGTGGATGCAACACAACGTGTTCGCCAACACAAAAAATTAGTCCAAAGTTTAGAAAGGCTTTATGGATTGCTTTAGTTTTAAATGCATTGATGTTCTTTGTCGAAATTATCGGAGGATCACATGCACGTTCTGTGTCGCTCTGGGCGGATGCCTTGGACTTTGCGGGTGATGCAGCAAACTATGCCATTTCTTTAGCTGTATTGTCCATGACCTTGTACTGGCGAGCGACCGCAGCCTTAGTCAAAGGAATCACCATGGCTGCCTTTGGTATTTTTGTGATTGTTAAAGTATTCTGGTCATGGTGGCTAGGTGTAACACCTGAACCAATGCTTATGGGGGCGATTGGTGTACTGGCATTGGTTGTCAATGTTATCTCTGCATTGATGCTCTATGCATTCCGTGATGGCGATGCAAATATGCGCTCGGTATGGTTATGTAGTCGGAATGATGCGATTGCTAATATCGCCATTATCATCGCAGCTGTTGGTGTATTCGGCACAGGAACCATGTTCCCTGATTTATTTGTAGCCTTTATTATTGCGTATTTAGGTGTTTCTTCTGGTTTGGCAGTGATTAAGCAGGCGAGAATGGAAAGAAAACGAGATCAGGTTAATATCATGACTAAGGCCTAAAACACATTGTTGTTATTTCATATTGAGATGATAAGGGGAGATTTAAAAAATCTCCCTCTTAGGTTTTATTGATCTTGTTGGGTGAGTTCCAAAGCACGTTGGTACGCCACTTTCTTTTTTATACCCGTCAAATCAGCAGCCAATTGTGACGCCGCTTTTACCGATAAATCCTGTAATAAACGTTTCAACAACGCATCCAGTTTATCCTGCTCCATATCTTTTTCCGCAGATGCTCCACCGACCACAACCACAATTTCACCCTTTTCTTGGTTGTGATCATTTTCGATAAAAGTAACCAATTCTTTTAAAGTCATCTTCTTGATGGTTTCAAAAGTTTTGGTAATTTCGCGGGCAAAACCAACAGGTCGCTCTTCACCAAAGACTTGCACCATATTTTTGATGCTGTCCAAAATACGATGAGGTGCTTCGTAGAAAATCAAGGTCTGGGTTTCATCCTTGAGCTTTTCAAGCTGGCTGATTCGTTGCGATGCTTTCGATGGTAAAAAACCCTCAAAGCTAAAGCGGTCACTCGGTAAACCCACTGCACTTAATGCCGCAATTGCTGCACAAGCACCCGGTACTGGAATGACACGAATGCCATGTTCTTGAGCGGCACGAACCAGCTTAAAACCTGGGTCGCTAATCAGTGGAGTACCAGCATCACTGATTAATGCAACATTTTCTCCTTTTAACATTCTTTGGAGAAGTTGATCAATTTTGTTACTTTCGTTGTGATCATGACACGCTGTGAGTGGAGTTGAGATATTATAATGTTTGAATAATTGAGCAGATTGACGAGTGTCTTCTGCGGCAACTACCGATACAGATTTTAAAATATCAATTGCACGAAAGGTCATGTCATCTAAGTGCCCAATCGGGGTTGCTACAACAAATAATTGAGCACTCATAAAAGGTAACTCCCTAATGTATTACAAAAAATATTGGCTGCTACTATGTTTGGCGGCATGTGTGAGTCCAGTTTATGCGGACGTACTGGTGATTCTACCCGAATCTGGTACGATGGCGCGAGCTGGTCAAAGCATCAAACGTGGTTTCTTGAGCGCTTATACAGCATCTGGCAGCAAAGAAAAAATCATTTTTGTAGATTCAGCGAAAAATAACATCGATACGATTTTTAAGAAAAGGGTCAACAGTAAGACTCGACTGATTGTTGGGCCATTGGCACGGCCTGAAATTGAAACTGTGATGCAACTGAATCCAGCAATTCCTGTAATTGCATTAAATGATGTGAATAACCAGACCACCAATGTATGGCAATTTAGTTTGGCAAAACAGCATGATGCTGTTGCATTAACTCAATTATTGAAGAAAGACAAAATTAAAAATCTATTGGTATTACGTCAAGCTGGAACTGAATCTGCAACAGAACTATTTATGATGGCACTCATGTCTGAATTTGGCTCAGATATTCATGTGGTCAATGAACGTCCTAAAAAACTTGCGCGTAAAGAAGGGCTGTTATTGTTGGGCGATCAACAGTGGTTAGAGCAACTAGGTCCTTTACCTGAAAAAAATATTTATGCTACTGCGTTGAGTATTGAGCAAGACAAGAGCATTCCGATGGGACTCAGTTTTTGTGATACACCAGCTTTATATAACGGACAATGGGCAGACCTAGTCGCTGCATATAAAGAACAACCAGAAAATATGGCATTTCAACGCTTATTGGCCTTTGGTGGTGATGCATGGAGTATTAGTCAGCAATTTTTAAATAGTCCAGATCGACACTTTTCCTTTGAAGGTCGAACTGGGGCAATTGATGTGAAAGACGGGAAAGTTTATCGCCAACCTTATTGCTATCAACAGCAGAAAAAGGGTATTCAAGCATTAAAATAAGATCGGGCAGGTATGTCACAATCAGTACATGATTTAGGGCAATGGGCTGAACAGAAAGCACTTGCTCTTTTACAGTCCCAACAATATCTATGTGTAGCGCGGAATTATCATTCACGTTATGGGGAAATTGACTTAATCGTTGAACGGGAAAAGGAACTCGTTTTTGTCGAAGTCAAAGCCAGATCGAAAGCAAGTTATGCGAAAGCCTATGAGGTGGTTTCACTCGCCCAGCAACGTAAAATTATTAAGACAGCTCAATTGTTTTTACAGAAATCTCCACATTATGAGGACTTTGATTGTCGTTTTGATGTGATTTGTTTTGATTTTCCACAGAAAATTGCAAAAACAGTACAACCAGATTTTTCAAAATTGCAGTATGATCAGCAATGGATTGAACACGCATTTACTTTAGATTAATTAAGAAGTCTAATTTAAAGCTAAATATTGAAAATTGAACAAATTTGTTTGTAGATAGGGAGTCTTGCCAAGTGTTAAAACGTTTATCGATTACGTTGCTTTGCGCTGCAAGTTTATCGGGATGTGCTAGTTTTATTTCTGGTGGCACAGGAAGTTCACCCGTTGGAACGAACAGTGGTGAACGCAGTCTTGGGCAGATTTTTATTGATTCTTCGATCAAGCGTACTGCAAATATTAATTTGTACAAATTAGATCACCGCTTTAAACAGTCTCGTATCAACATTGAAAGTTTCCACAGCAATGTTTTATTGACTGGACAAGTCCCTGATCCATATTTAAAACAATTGGCAGAAGATAACTTACGTTCGATGTCAGATGTAAAAGCCGTACATAACTATATTACGGTAGGTGACAAGGTCGGTTATAACACCATCATGCAAGATGCAACGGTGACTGCAAATACCCGCGGTTTGTTGATGAAAGCCCCTGTAGTATCTGACAGCAAAGTATTAGTGCATACTGAAAATGGTGTGTTGTACGTGATGGGACGTTTAAATACTGCTGAATCAAGAGATTTAGATGACGTCTTACAAAAAGTTGGAAATGTGACTAAAATTGTGACACTCATCGACAACACGGATCAACCTTCAGGCACTGTTGCTAGTTCAACAGCAGCAGCACCAATGGTGGGCACTGTGACTACACAGCCTTTAGTTGAGACACCTGTTGCAATTGATCCTGATCAGGCGGAACCTGCGACCATTACTCCAACTAATCCTTAATTTATGAAGCAACTTATTCAACAAGTACAAGAAAATGTAATAAAGGCGAAAAACCTCTATCAGGAGTTTCGCCTTTATGATTTTGCCAGTTATTCGATCAATTACCTGACACCCAAAGATACCTTTGAAAAAGAAGAGCATCTTGCCTATGGATTGAAAGCAAGACAGCGTTTGGATCTGTATCGAACTAAAAATCCTAAAAAGCAAAGGCCACTTATCGTATTTGTACATGGTGGCTCTTGGCAGCATGGTAACAAACGTGAGTATCTGTTTATTGGGGAAACTTTTGCCCGTGAAGGTTATGATGTTGCAGTGATTAACTACCATCTTGCACCAGAACATATCTTCCCGACCTTTATTGATGATATTGCTCAAGCCATTCATTATTTAAATCAGAATCAGAGCAAGCTAAATATTTCGACAGATAACATCATTTTAATGGGACATTCTGCGGGTGCGTTTAATGTCATGTCTGTGGTGTATTCTGCCTATTCACAAAATTTTAAATACAAAGAAAATATTAGAGCAATTGTGGGGATGGCTGGGCCATATCACTTTGACTACAAGGGTGATCCTTTAGCTGAACATGCTTTTGATCAGAAAGTATCGTATCAACAAGTGATGCCGTATTACTTTATTGAGCCGAATCAAATTAAGCATTATTTGTTGATGGCTGAACAAGATCAGTTGGTGGGCAAGGAAAATAGTTTTGATCTAGATAAAGCACTCAGAGAAAAAGGCAATCATAGTCATATCGCCGTGATTCCAAAGACAGGGCATATTACCATTGTGGCGACACTGGCCAGTTTGATGAGCCATTATTTCAAAACCAAACGGACGATCCTGCACTTTTTGGATGAAGCCTTAGACCCCTAATCAATAAAAAAGCATCGTTTAAGATGCTTTTTTATTGTCGATGATTTGCATGATCATGCTATGGGCAATACTGCCTTTAAACGGAATTTCTGGAAGTTGATCAAATTTAAAAAACGCTGCTTCACTGATTTCCTCGAGCTGCAATTGGATATCACCTGAATCATATTCAGCATGGAAGGCAATCATTAAATTACTAGGAAATGGCCAAGGCTGGCTCGACATATAACGAATATTTTTAAGTTTGAGTCCAACTTCTTCAAATGCTTCACGTTGCACGGCTTCTTCTAAAGTTTCACCCACTTCAACAAAACCAGCAATTAAGCCATGCATATTACTTTTGTTATGCGCTGATTTGGCAAGCAAAATCTCATCGTTACCTTTGGTGATAATGGTAATGATACAAGGCTGTACGCGAGGATATTGATGGTAAGCACAACTTGGGCAAACCATGGCATATTCTTTAGGGTGAATTTCAGTCGCATGACCACAGTGGCTACAGAATTTATGGTTACGTCGCCATTCAAGTAATTGAACTGCTCGACTGGCTTGCAGGAAATCACTACTTGACCAAGACTGAATCAGTTCCCGAATCGGAACTAATTGATAGCCTTCAGGAATAGATTCATTTTCAAGCAGATCACGTGCGATGACGTGATCATTATGATGGATGGGGAGGTCACTTGCTAATTTCTCAACTTGGGGCAGTTGTAGATTTTGGTCGACTAACAGTTTTTGGTGTTGAAAAATATAAGCAAGTGATAGTTGAGTCATTATGCGGCTATGGTTTGTAATTGCTGACTGTTTGATAATGCCACATCAAACATAGATTGCAATACAGGTTGCTTGTTCTTTAAGTTCTCAACCAGTAAATCTAGACCTGCGACAACGTTTAAGACGCAATTAATTTGTTCGGCATCGAGAGGTTGATTTTGCGCTAAACGATATTGGGCAAAGTGCGCTGCACCTAATAAAGCAGTTTGTTGAGCTGAACTACCTAAGAACAGAGCAGCGCCTGAAAGTTCCTTCAGATACACGGGTAACGCTTCTAAGCTATGTGCTGTAGGATCTTGTACATAGAGACTTAAGGTTTGCGTTAAAGTATCAATCAAGGTTTTGGTTTCAGTCAATAACGCTTTATGTGCTTCATCTAAACGATCAAGCGAGATTTGCATGTTATTAACACGTAACTGTAAACGACTAGACGTGTAATTACGTTCCAAAATCCCAATCGAATTCATTGAAGCCAAAATACTGTTCATTAACTGTTGTACCGAAGTTGCATCAGTTAATGTATTTGGTTGGCTTAATTTTTCCGCTTGCTGAGTTAACTCTCGTGCTGCTTCATTAAGATTCAGTACTTTGAAAACATTCGAAAGCTGATGTAGTTTTTGTTGCAGTTCTTGGGTTTTTTCAGCTGACATATTTTGATGGTTGTATTCAATCTCATTACGGATTTGAGCCATCTCATCTGTCATTAACTGACTGATGGTGTGTACCGTTTCATAGTCAGGGCCGTATAAATGACGGCTTAGTACTTGTAGCTGCGTATCGCTAAGTAACTCATCACCAATATTGAGTTGATCTCGAATATGCTGTGACACATCATCTTCTTGGCTAATACAAATACATAGGATGTCTGCAAGATCAGCAATGCTGTTTTTAAAGCTGGCCGATTGAGCGAGGAATTTACCGATATTGGTTTCAATTTGAATCAACGTACGTAAGCGTGCTTCGGTAATTGAAAGCTCATCAATATGGCTTAACCCTACATTGACCAACTGCCAGTATTGTTGGCTTGGTTGACCCGCCGCTAAACCTGCAAGATAAACGCCGACCAATTTGATCCCTTGTAGATCAAGGGGGGTTTCAGATTGCTTAATGAGCTTGTTTAAACACAATTTATAAAGTTGATGAATATATTGTGATTGTTCCAAGCTTGGTGCCTGAGGCAAATTAAAACTCGGGGTAATGAACTCAAGCAATGGTTGTACCGTTTGACCTTCTTTGGTCAGTGGTTTACCTAGGGCTTTTTCTAAACGGTTCAGTGTATCGAGTAGGAATTGAGGAACTTTTACTTCACGTAAACAAATGAATTCGATATAACGCTTCAGCATGGTAGTACCTTCACTGAGCGCAATAACATCATTGGTTTGGATTTGCTGTGGTTGCGCCATAATTTTGCGCATCAGCTCGGCAGAGTATTGAGTAATTTGTGATAAATGTGGCATATCAATTAACGCGAGAACTTGCGTACATTGTTCAAACTGGTTCAGCGCATCATCAATCCCGAAAGGTAGTGCTTGTTCTTCGGCAAGGGTATTGACTGCTGTTTCTACCAATTTAATCGAATTGTCGATTTCATTTTTTATTATTAATAATGCCGTTGGGTCGAAATGAATCGAGGTTTGGTAAGACATATGACCTACACCTTTCCTAAGTTGTTATATCCATGGACCTCCTTTTTTAGGAGGCCTAAATCTTTAAAGGTTAATATAACTTAACTTTAGAGGCTTGAAATACAAAAAATTACATTGACTGGAAAATTTATTTTGCGAAAAGGCAAGGCTCTCCATGTTTTTGTTCAAATTGTTTGACCCAGGTCTCATGTTCATTTAATTCATGTTCAGACGGTTGAATCACAGGTAAGTCAACTTGGACACGTAGGCGGGTGGATTTATTTTGATTTTGTTCTGTTTGAGAAAGGGCGTCCATATCAAATGAGACTTGCCCACCCGTCATGGCAAGATAAACATCGGCTAAGATTTCAGCATCGAGTAAGGCACCGTGGAAAGTACGATCTCGTGCTGGAATTTCATAACGGCGTACCAAAGCATCCAATGAGTTCTTTTGACCAGGGTGCTTATTCTTGGCCAGTGCCAAGGTATCGGTAACCTCACAAACCTCAGACAATAAAGGTAAGCCAGCACGTTTGAACTCCATATCTAAGAAGTTCATATCGAAGGTCGCGTTATGCGCGATAATTTCGGCGCCTTTTAAGAAGGCAAAAAGCGTATCGGAAATTTCAGCATATTTCGGTTTGTCTTTTAAAAAGTCATCGCTGATACCATGCACATTTTCAGAGTCACCGACGGGTTTTTCTGGATTGATATAGATATGAATTGAACTACCCGTGAGTTTACGGTTGATCATTTCAATTGCACCGACTTCAATAATACGGTCGCCATCTTGATAGTAAAAACCTGTGGTTTCCGTATCAAGAATGAGCTGGCGAGGGCCCTGTAGATGAACTTTGGCTTCTGTAATGACAATATTTGGATGCTGATTTAATGGAGCGGCTTCGACGACCACTTCATCTGATGCTGTATTGTCACCCATATTATCCAAGACTTCTTCAAGTTCTGATTCTTCGATCATTTCATCGCTATCCATATCAATATCTAATCCGAAAGGGTCATTTAAGAGCCAATCGGATTCAGGCTTTTTTGTATCAGCGTTAGCCTGTGTTGGCGATTTTAGTTGTTGAGCGGTTTGTTCTGCACCTAAATTTGCCAATTGGTCTGCCATTTCATTACCTGCATGTCCAGCATGGCCTTTAATCCAGTTCCATTCGATCTCTCGGTTGGCACAGACCGCATCCAGTTTCTGCCATAAATCAGGATTTTTAACATCTTTCCAGTTTTTCTTTTTCCAGCCATGAATCCATTCAGTAATGCCTTGTTTGACATAATTGGAGTCTGTCCAAATAATTAAACGGGCATCGGTCGGGCAAAAAGAAACGCCTTCGATCGCAGCTTGAAGCTCCATACGGTTATTGGTTGTTTCAGGTTCGCCACCAAACAGCTTGTGTTCACCTTGTTCGGTAATGACATACGCGCCCCAACCCCCAAGACCTGGGTTACCCTTGCATGCGCCATCAACGTAAAGTGTGATTGTTTGTGACATATTTGAACCTGAACAATAAGCAGAATAAGAAGTTGAATATTTTAATCGCACAAAAAGTTAGCCAATATTCAAGTGTTACTTAAACATAGAACAAAAGAATAAGACTTTTACTTGAGCTAAAATAAGCAGGGAATTTTAGCATCCCCATAACAATAACAGCTATTGTAAAGCTAAATTTGGCTTCTGAACGTTACAAAACTCATCTTTTTTAATTTCTTGTAACATTTCCATGCAAATCACGTTAAATTATTGCCTTGTCTAAGTGACATGCTTTACTACAATGGCTAAGTCTGTTGACGTTTCACAGATGACAGAAGAGTTTTGCCTTGTGCTGTGACCAAAGCAGTGCTTTGTACTTGCTCAAGTCATGGCTAAAACTTTTCCAAACTTCGTTGTGAAACTTGACAAAGAGCGATGATTGTCTTTGTCCCATGCCTTGTTTGAATGGTTTAGCCTATAACGTATGCATGGTTGAAACATCAATAGCCCCTAATTAAGAAATAAACTAGCGTGAGTTGACTGGAAGTTTTTATGTATAAATCGAGCACATTGGTGTCGCAAGCATCTGCAACATCATTATTCAAAATTACTGTACTCACTTCTGCTCTCGTTGCGTTGGGAATCACCACAGGTTGTTCTTCAACACCTCAATCAAGTAAAAGCTCGTCTTCAAAGCAAGCTGGCTCAGGTTATTTAGATGCAAGCAGTTTAGATTCACTTGAAGACTTATTGTCTGCAACCGACATGCGTGCTGTGGAAGGCGACCGTTTATTGGTACTGAAACATGGTGATGTGTGGAAACGAATGACGGTTGGATTCAAGATGGACTTGAACCATTGGGATTCACGAATTGAAGCACAACGTAGCTGGTTTATTTCTCGTCAACCATATTTAGATCGTTTAAGTGCGCGTGCCAGCCGCTATTTATATCACACCGTAAAAGAAGCTGAACGTCGTGGTATGCCGACAGAATTGGCATTACTGCCGATTATCGAAAGTTCGTATGACCCAGCAGCAACCAGTAGTGCAGCAGCAGCAGGTCTATGGCAGTTCATCCCAAGTACAGGGCGTATTTATGGTTTGCAACAGACCAGCCTCTATGATGGACGTCGTGATGTAGTCGAATCGACACGTGCTGCGTATGAATTCTTTGGTAGCTTATACAATCAGTTTGGTTCGTGGGAACTGGCATTAGCTGCATATAATGCGGGACCGGGTCGTATTCAACAGGCGATTAACCGTAACCGCGCTGCAGGTTTACCAACCGATTATTGGTCATTGAAGCTTCCACAAGAAACCATGAACTATGTTCCACGGTTTTTGGCTGTTGCTCAAATTATTAAAAACCCAGGTGCATATGGTGTGAGCTTACCACCAATTGCAAACCGTCCTCACTTCCGTGAAGTAAGTCTGGCTGGTCCAATGGAACTCAATCAGATTGCATCGATTACGGGCTTAAGTCGAGCTGAACTCTATGCACTGAATCCAGCTTATCGTGGCGAAATGGTTGACCCAATGAGTCCAATGCGGATTTTAATTCCAGCAGATTTAAGTCCCTCAATCGATGCGAAATTACGTTCTGGTAAGGCAAGTTCTGGTGGATTCTGGGCTAGCAATAAAAACCCACCGCCAATGAATACCAATCCACTGAGCAGCTCAACGACGATTCGTACAACGACCAATAGTGGGCAAAGTATTACTGCATCGACAGCAACGCCACCCAATTTAACGGCAAGTAATACAACACGTCCAACAACTTCCTCAATCAGTACCAGTAAAGTTAATACGCCTAGAGGTTCGGATGCGTTGGCTTCATTTGCTGCAGGGGCTGATGTTCCAAGCGCACCACGTATTCCTGTCGCAATCACGCCTGCCGCAAATGTGAAGCCTGTGGTGACTGAACCACCAATTTCTTTAAAAGAACGTGAGCAAATTAGTGCCGCAATAAAAGAAGAAGGCAAAAAAGAAACGGTTGCACAAGTCTTAGAGCCACAAGCGACTCAAGCTGAGAAAGATCAAGTTGTTGCAGAAATTAAGGCAATTGCACCAAAAGGCACAGAAATTGTTGATCCATTCGATGGCAAAATTAAATTAACTGCGATTCAAACCAGTCAATCGGTTGCTGATGAAAAAGGTCAAGAGGTGAGCCGAGGCTTCTCTTATCCAAAAAACTTGGTTGAAGATACTGCCACTGCAAACAGTGAAGACGCCAAACGCAACCAAGGCAAGCCATACATTAAAACCGATACGGATGTTGTTGTCGTTGCACCAAAAGGCAAGCGCAGCACCTATGTGGTACAGCCTGGCGATACCTTAGCTGTGATTGCGCAAAAAAATGGCGTGAACTGGCGTGATGTTGCCAAGTGGAACCAGATTGATCCAAACGGTACCTTATTTGTTGGTGCAAGCTTATATTTATATGATGCCAAACCAGAAGCACCTAAAGCTGCTGAAAAGCCAGAGAGCTATGTAGTGCAGTCGGGTGATAGCTTAACTAACTTGGCTTCACGCTTTGATTTAACTCTAAAACAGTTGGCGGATTATAATAATTTGTCTGTGACTGATGGTTTGTTCGTTGGGCAAAAATTAACATTGATTGAGCCAAAAAATAATGCCCGTACAACGCAACAGGCAGCACGTGTGACTGACAGTAAGGCAACAACGACTCAAAAAGTTGCAACCAAATCATATACGGTGAAGCGTGGCGAATATTTAAAGCTGATTGCGGATCGTTATGCATTATCGAATCAGGAATTGGCTGATTTGACCTCTGGTTTAACTGCGAGCAGTAGCTTGTTCGTTGGACAAAAAATTAATGTGCCGTTACACGAAGTTTCTCAGACTCAGGAAACACCTGAGCCAACGAAGACGAACGTAAAATACGAAAATGTAAGTGCATCGACTAACTATAAAACTGAAAACTATACCGTACAGCGTGGCGACACTTTATCAAGTATTGCAACCAAGTCGAAAATTAGCTTGAGTGAGTTGGCTGAGCTAAATAATTTGAAGTCAAATAGCGGCGTGCGTTTGGGTCAAAGCATCAAGATTCCTGCGGGTTCAACTGTACCTGATCAGTATGTGGTGCAGTCGGGTGATAGTTTGAATGCGATTGCAGCCAAGTACAATCTTCAACTGAGCTATGTTGCCGATCTGAATGGCTTGGAAAGAACGTCGGGTGTACGTGTTGGTCAACGTTTGAAACTGACGGGTGATGTGCCTACAAAAACCACTGCGAGCAATACGACCAAATCGAGAGAAGAAACTACACCTGATATTTATACGGTTAAATCTGGTGATACTTTAGGCAATATCGCGAGTCGTCATAATTTACAGCTCGATTATGTTGCTGGTTTAAATGGTTTAACACGCGGCAGTAATGTTCGTATTGGGCAAAAGCTAAAATTGACAGGTGATTTACCGAAAGCTGAAACCGCAAAGGTAGAGAATAGTAAAACAACACCAAAAACATCAGCACCAAGCCGTAATACTGAAAGATATAGTGTCAAAGCAGGTGAGTCTTTGAACAGTATTGCTAATCGTTTTGGGATGTCTGGTCGTGAACTGGCTGAGTTAAATGATCTAAAAGCCAATGCAAGCCTGCAACGTGGTCAAAGTATTTCAGTCCCTAAAACAGTGAGTGAATACAAAGTAAAACGTGGTGATACGCTGATTGGTTTAGCAAGTCGTTATGGTTTAGATACAGGTGCGCTGGCAGAAATGAATGATTTAACGCCAAGTACCCAGTTACGTATTGGTGACGTGATTAAAGTGCCTAATCTGTAATTGTAAATGATTCATTTACGTTTAATCAAAAGGCTTAGTCTATATGCTGGACTAAGCCTTTTTGCTCAGTCTCCATTTGCGGCAATGCAAACCACGCCGTATTTGGCGATGCATGTACAGCCTAAATATGCACAGTTGAAGGTGATGCCTTATGCTAATCCGAATGCACCGAAGGGTGGTACGCTGAGCCAATCGAGTTTAGGGACATTTGATAATTTAAACAGCATGAATGGCAAGGGCAGTTCAACCGAAGGCGTTAATTATCTGTTTGATAGTTTGATGGATCGTTCGCTGGACGAGCCGCGTGTGATGTATCCGCTGCTTGCAGAAAAGGTCAGTTATGATCCTGATCAGCTGCAATCGGTGACCTTTCACTTGAATCCACAAGCACGATTTAATAATGGTCAGCCTGTAACTGCTGAAGATGTGAAATTTACCTTCGATACTTATCAGACCAAAGCCAATCTGGGCTTTCAAATGTATTTGTCAGATTTGGCTAAAACTGAAATATTATCTAAACATCAAATCAAATTTATTTTTAAGTCTAAGAACAATGTGGAAATGCCACTGATTGTGGCGAGCCTGCCGATCTACTCAAAATTGGATTGGAAAAATAAGAACTTTGGTCGTGTCACCCTTCAACCGATTATCGGTTCAGGCCCTTATGTGGTAGATCGTATTGATGCAGGGCGTAGTATTACCTATAAGCGCAGTCCAAACTATTGGGGCAAAGATTTGCCAGTAAACAAAGGCCGCTATAATTTTGATCGACTGAAATATGTGTATTATCGAAATTTAGATGTGAGTTTTGAAGGGTTTAAATCTCGACAATTTAATTTATACGAAGAAAAAAATATCCGTAATTGGGTCACAGCCTATCAGTTTCCAGCAGTGAAATCAGGTTTAGTCAAAAAGTATAAAACGCAGTTAGGTACTCCTCTAGATATCCAAAGTTTGGTGTTTAATATCCGCCGTGCGCCACTCAATGATATTTATCTACGTCAGGCATTAACCTACGCTTATGATTTTGAGTGGCAAAATAAGGCACTGTTCTTTAATCAAAATCAGCGTTTACAAAGTTACTTTGATAATACTGATTTGGCTGCAACTGGTCGCCCGAGTGCTGCTGAACTAAACCTATTAAAGCCATATTTGGCCCAATTCAATCCAGTGATGCGACAAGGTATTTTGGCTGATTGGCGCTATCCTGTTTCCGATGGCAGTGGTTTCAATCGGCAGAATTTATTGACTGCACAACAGATCTTAAAAGATGCTGGTTATCAAATTCGCAATGGGCAGTTATATGATCGAACAGGTAAAGCCATTCGAATTGAATTATTGATGCAACAAGAAAATCCACAGCGTGAATTAATGCCTTTTGTGCGCAATTTGAAGCGTTTAGGTATTCAGGTTCAACTACGGCAGGTGGATGTACCGCAATATATGGAACGGATTCGTCATCAAGATTTTGATATGATGGTGCTGAAACTGCCACAGACTTTAACTCCAGGAAAAGAACAGGCCCAATTCTGGGGGAGTGCAGCAGCAGATGAGGCGGGTAATTATAATTATTCAGGGATTAAGAATCCTGCGATTGATCAGATGATCGCGAAAATTGTGGCGGCAAAAACACGCGATGAGGTGGTGTTGTATACGCGTGTGCTTGATCGTTTATTGCGTGCAGGATATTACCAAATTTTGACTTATGGAAAGCCTGAGCGTTGGTTTTCCTACTGGGATATCTATCAGCAGCCTTCGGTTAAACCAAAACTTTCTGTAGGATGGGAGTATTGGTGGGTCGATGCAAATAAGGCTAAGAAACAGGAGCAGTCTATACAAAAGCATTAATTAGAATGGTTTGGACTAGCGTTTGATGAAGTCGTTAGATTAATATAACGGAGTCTTACCGAGTTCTCATCTTAATTTCAAGATAAGCTTTCAGCTGGAGTTACTTTTGTTTCGCCCAAAGTAACCAAAGGCATTGTCATCCACAAAACCTGTTTAGTTATTGGGCCTCTTTTATTCTTTCGCAAAACATTATCTTGTTTAAAACACGCAGGTTGTGGATGACGTTTCCGTGTATTTTATCTCATGTTAGATTTCATAAAAACTTAGTAAATAAATTAATAAGGGTTCGACTTCAATGGTTCACTATATTCTAAAAAGAATGTTATTGATGATCCCGACATTATTTTTCATTTTATTGATTAATTTTTGTATTGTGCAAATTGCCCCAGGCGGACCAGTCGAACAAGCGATTCAGCAAATCCAAAATGCGCAAGGCTTAGGGGTAGGCAATAATGCGCCCTCAGGTTTGACCACCTTGGCACAATACGAGGGTGCGCGTGGTTTAAGCCCTGAAATGATTGAAATAATCAAAGCCCAGTATGGTTTTGATCGTCCTGCTACTGAACGCTTTTGGCTGATGTTGAAAGGCTATTTAAGCCTAGATTTTGGGAACAGTTTTTTTAAAGATAAACCTGTGACCCAACTGTTATACGAAAAGCTGCCTGTTACGCTGTCTTTGGGCTTGTGGAGCACCTTTCTGATCTATCTGATCGCAATCCCGCTAGGTATCAAAAAGGCCAAAAATAATGGCTTGCTGTTTGATCAATCTACTTCCTTATTATTAGCCGTAAGTTATGCCATTCCATCCTTTGTATTTGCTATTGTGTTGATTGTTTTCTTTGCGGGTGGCAGTTATTTGCAATGGTTTCCATTACAAGGTCTGGTTTCAGAGAGCTTTGCCCAATTGAGCCTCTGGGCAAAAGTACAAGATTATTTGTGGCATATGTATTTGCCCATCTTGAGTATGGTGCTCGGTAGTTTTGCGGCGTTAACTTATCTGACGAAGTATTCATTTGTTGAAGAACTGCAAAAGCCCTATGTACTGACTGCAAGGTCAAAAGGACTGAATGACAATCAGATTCTTTATGGGCATGTGTTTCGCAATGCAATTTTAGTGGTTGTGGCCGCTTTACCAGAAGCTTTGGTCGGCATTTTCTTTGTCGGTAATTTATTTATCGAAATCATTTTTAATTTAGATGGAATTGGTCTATTAGGTTTTGAAGCGATTACTCAGCGTGATTATCCTCTGATTTTTGGTACTTTATTTTTATTTACCTTATTCGGGATGATATTGCGTTTAATCGGTGATGTACTCTATCAAGTGATTGACCCACGCATTGATTTTGAATCAAGAGGTGGAAAATAATGTCCCCTTTGATGCGTGCACGTTTTGATCGATTTAGGCAAAATAAATTGGGATTTCGCTGTCTGATTTTATTTTTAACGATCTTTGTATTGTCCTTATTTGCTGAATTGATTGCCAATGATAAACCATTGTTGGTTCGCTATCAGCAGTCTTTTTATTTCCCGATTTTGAAAGATTATCCAGAAACGACCTTTGGCGGCACCTTTGAAACTGCTACAGATTATCAAGACCCAGCCGTAAAACAATTGATTCAAAAACATGGCTGGATGATTTCTCCACTGGTTACTTTTGCTTATCAAACACCAAATTTATCATTGGCAGTACCTGTGCCTTCAGCGCCAAGTTCGCAAAATTGGCTTGGAACTGATGACCAAGGCCGTGATGTATTTGCCCGAATTTTGTATGGCCTGCGTGTTTCTCTTTTATTTGGGTTTGCTTTAACCCTATGTTCTGCGGTGATTGGCATCATGGTTGGCGCAATACAGGGCTACTATGGCGGCTGGGTTGATTTAGTTGGGCAGCGGATTTTGGAGGTCTGGGGTGGTCTACCAATGTTGTTCATTGTCATGATCTTGGTCAGTATGTTTAGTCCCAGCATTTATTGGCTATTTTTGATCATGTTGCTATTTGGTTGGACTCAGTTGGTTGGGCTCGTACGTGCAGAGTTCTTGCGTGCGCGAAATTTTGATTATGTCCGTGCAGCGCAAGCGTTGGGCGTAACGGATCATAAAATTATCTTTAAGCACATTTTACCGAATGCAATGAGTTCAAGTTTGTCACAGATTCCGTTTATGTTGACCGCCAATATTATTGCCTTAACTGCATTGGATTTTTTAGGTTATGGTCTACCGCCTGATGCTGCATCATTGGGTGAATTATTATTACAGGGTAAAAATAATCTAGATGCGCCGTGGTTGGTGCTGTCTGGCTTTTTTACATTGGCGATTGTACTTTCGTTATTGATTTATATCGGGGAGGCTGCACGTGATGCATTTGACCCAAGACGATAAACCGCTTGATCAATCCCCGTTATTAACGGTTCAACAACTGAGTATTCGTAGTGAAACAGGACAAAGCTTGCTTGAAAATTTGAGCTTTGATTTATATCCAGAGCAGACGGTTGCGATTGTTGGAGAGAGTGGCTCTGGTAAAACCATTAGTTTGTTGGCTGTGCTGGGTGTGTTGCCTGAACATTTTACAGTACAAGGCAAAGTGGAACTCGATGGAGAAAATGTGCTGGCTTTGAGCAAGAGTCAGTTACAGCAGATACGTGGCAAACGCATAGCTATGATTTTTCAGGAGCCGATGACCGCTTTAAATCCTTTGCACAAAGTAGAGCAGATGCTAGGCGAGAGTCTAATGCGACTCGGTATTGCCAAGACTGAGATTCGAAAACGGTGTGTGGCGTTGTTGCAGGATGTCGAGATCCACGATGCAGCACATATACTGAAGTGCTATCCACATGAGTTGTCTGGTGGGCAGAGGCAACGAGTCATGTTGGCAATGGCTTTGGCTTTAGAGCCTGAGATTTTAATTGCGGATGAACCAACCACGGCTTTAGATGTGGTATTACAAGCACAGATTTTAACGTTGTTAAAACGCGTACAGCAGCAACGAAAGATGGCGATTATTTTGATTAGCCATGACCTTAATTTAGTTAAGCATTATGCAGATCAGGTTGTGGTACTGAATCAAGGACAAGTTGAAGAGCAGGGTGAAGTTCAGAAGATATTTACCTATCCTGAAACGAGCTATACACAGCATTTGCTCAATCATAATTTTGGACAAGCTTTGGCGATACAGCCGACGCAAACCTTGCTTGAATTAAATAACGTCACAGTAAAATATCCGATTCAGCAGGGATTATTTCATTGGATTAAAGCTTATAAAGTTGCAGCAGAATCCATCCAGTTGAGTCTGTCTCAGGGAGAGGCTTTAGGCATCGTTGGAGAGAGTGGTTCAGGTAAATCATCTTTGGCTTTTGCAATTGCAAGGCTGATCAGTAGCGAAGGTTCTATTCATTTTCAGGCACAAGATTTAAACCTGTTGACTCAAAAACAGCTTCGACCACTTCGACGTGATTTTCAGATTGTGTTTCAGGATCCATTTAGTAGCCTGAATCCTCGTATGTCAGTTGAACAGATCATTGCCGAAGGGCTTCATCTTCAACCCATTTCAAAGCAACAGTGCCAAACTGAAGTTGACGCTGTTTTGGCAAAAGTCGAATTATCTTTAACGGACAAAGATAAGTATCCGCATCAGCTTTCTGGTGGGCAGCGGCAACGTGTGGCACTTGCAAGAGCATTGGTGCTAAAACCAAAGCTACTGATTCTGGATGAACCAACCTCCGCCTTGGATCGGACTACGCAGTTGGCCATCATTCAATTGTTACGTCGTTTGCAGCAGCAAGAGCACATCAGCTATATCTTTATCAGTCATGACTTACAAGTCATTAAAGCACTGTGCCAAAAAGTCCTAGTGATGCATCAAGGCAAAGCCTTGGAATATCAAGCCACAGCACTTTTATTTAGCCAGCCTCAGACTGAATATACCCGTCAGCTTATTTCTGCTAGCGAATATTAGCATTGTAATTAAATTGACATATGCTATTGTCAGTTCATCGGAAGAATGCTTGACAGTAACAATAATCAGATTAAATTAGAGCAAATACTCTAATTGTAGCAGAGGATGACCATGAGTCAGATTGCAGACAGTATCCAGATTCGCAACACCACATTTAAAAACCGTATTATCAAAGGGGCAATGAGCGAAGCACTCGCGAATGATGCAGGACAACCCAATGATCTATTGATTGGTTTATACGAAGCGTGGGCAAAAGGTAGTTTGGGCTGTGCCATTACGGGAAACGTAATGGTGAATGTAGGCGCTAAAAATGAACCGGGTGTGGTTGCAATTGAAACCGAGCGTGATCTGGAAAAACTCAAGCAATGGGCTGCTGTGGGGAAAAAACATGGCATGGTGCAATTGATTCAGTTGTCACATCCTGGTCGCCAATGTCCAAAAGGTCTAAATAAGGAAACGGTTGCACCTTCAGCTGTGCCTTTTAGCCCAATGCTTGCAGCAATGTTCGGTACGCCACGCGAGCTTAAACATGAAGAAATTTTAGATATTATCCAGCGTTTTGCGACAGCTGCAGCAGTATGTGAGAAGGCAGGTTTTGAAGGTGTACAGTTGCATGGCGCACACGGTTATCTGATTAGCCAGTTTCTATCACCTTTGACCAATAAGCGCACGGATCAATGGGGTGGTTCGATTGAGAATCGTATGCGTTTCTTGATTGATGCTTATCAGGCGGTACGCGATGCAACTTCTGAAAACTTTATCATTTCGGTCAAACTGAACTCAGCAGATTTCCAACGTGGTGGGATCACAGAAGAAGATGTCATTACCGTTTTCAAAGCGATTGATGCTGCGGGAATCGATATTATTGAAATTTCTGGGGGAACCTATGAAGCCCCTGCAATGGCAGGTGCTAAGGCAGAAAAACGTAAAGCCAGTACCATTGCGCGTGAAGCTTATTTCTTGGAATTTGCAGAAAAAATTCGCCAACATGTTGCCTGTAAATTGATGGTAACAGGTGGTTTCCGTACTGTAGAAGGAATGAATGCTGCACTGGAAAGTGGTGCATGTGATTTTATTGGTATTGCACGTCCATTGGCGGTTGAAGTTGATTTAACAGATCGTTTAATTGCAGGGCATGATGTCCGTTATGCAGTCAATCAAATTAAAACAGGAATTCCATTTGTCGATAAAATGGCAATTATGGAAATCATTTGGTATGCAGCGCAGTTTAAAGCCATTGGACAAGGTAAAAAGCCGAATCCAAAATTATCACCATTGTTGGTATTCTTAAATTATGCGAAAGGGAATATCAAAGCGGTTGTAAAAGGTCGGGTCAATTCACGTAAGTCTGCATAATATATTTTAGGGCTCTTCGGAGCCCTTTTTATTATTCTAAGCAAATAAAAAAGCCACTGTCTTAAGATGCAGTGGCTTTTTCAAATTTGGCGTCCCTACGGGGATTCGAACCCCGGTTACCGCCGTGAAAGGGCGATGTCCTAGGCCTCTAGACGATAGGGACTTCTTGAGGTGGGTGTATATTAGGGTTCTGTCACCAAACTGTCAAGAAGGTGTGGAGACAGTTTGTTCAAAATATAGCAAAACAGTTCAGCAGTCTTCTGAGTATCGTATAAAGCAGAGTGTGCTTCTTTACCATCAAACTCGATTCCCGCCTGAATACAAGCACGTGCCAACACGGTTTGGCCAAACATGACCGCACTGAGTGTCACGGTATCAAATACCGAAAAACTGTGAAATGGATTTTGATTTTTTGTTCCGGTACGTGCAATTGCTGCTTGTAAGAAACCTAAATCAAAGTGTGCATTGTGACCAACCAATACAGCATGAGTACAATGCTGAGCTTTACGAACTTCAGTCAATGATTTGAAAATACGACGCAAGGCAGTGCGCTCATCTTCAGCCATTGCAACACGCATTGGATTGAAAGGATCAATACCAATAAAATCTAATGAACGGCGGTCAAGATTCGCGCCTTCAAAAGGGTTGATATGTGCTTGGAATGAAGGGCCAGGTATAAATTGCCCGTGTTCATCATAGATGATCGGAATACACGCAATTTCGAGTAGGGCATCGGTTTGCGAATTAAAACCTGCTGTTTCCACATCGACAACAACAGGTAAGAATCCACGAAAACGCTGTCCGATGACAGGGGCTTTATTTTCTTCTTGGGTCACACTTTTCTCCAATGCAAGGTTTTGCCTGCATGAAGTGGGATAATTTTTTGGTCATCGAGATAGTCTAAAGATTCTGCGATAGTAATATCTTCTTTGACTAAGGTAATGGTTGAGGTATTACGTGGCAAACCATAGAAGTCAGCACCGAATAAGCTTGCGAAGCCTTCTAAGCGTTCTAGCTTTCCGACTTGATCAAAGGCTTGTGCATACAGCTCAATGGCATTTGGTGCGCTATAACAACCCGCACATCCACAGGCATTTTCTTTGGCATCTTGTGAATGGGGTGCACTGTCAGTACCTAAGAAAAATTTCGGATTACCACTGGTTGCGACTTCCAACAATGTTGTTTGATGGGTTTGACGCTTTAAAATCGGTAAGCAATAGAAATGCGGTTTTACGCCGCCAACCAACATGTCGTTACGGTTAAATAATAGATGTTGCGGAGTAATGGTTGCTGCAACATTACGATCTTGTTCGAGTACAAAATTCGCCGCATCACTTGTTGTAATGTGTTCTAACACGACTTTTAATTTTGGGAACTGTTTGAGTAAAGGCGATAGCACTTCATCTAAAAATCTTTTTTCACGATCAAAAATATCGACGTGATTATGCGTCACTTCCCCATGCAGTAACAATGGAACCTGATGTTCTTCCAGTTGTTCAATCACGGCATACACTTTGCGAATATCACTAACACCATTATCCGAGTTGGTGGTCGCACCCGCAGGATAAAGTTTGATCGCATTGACGAATTCAGACTCTTTAATTTTACGCACTTCGTCAGGAGAAGTGTAATCGGTAAAATAAAGTACCATGCGCGGATCAAAATTTAAGCCTTCAGGCACATGGGCAAGAATACGCTCGCGATAAGCTAAAGCTTCTTCTACCGTTTTAACGGGTGGGACAAGATTGGGCATACAAATTGCGCGGGCAAATTGTTTGGCTAAATCAGGAACAGTACGTTTTAAAGCTAAACCATCACGCAGGTGTGCGTGCCAATCATCAGGTTGCAAAAGTGTAAGAGTATTCAAGGTCTACTTCAAACTTAAAAATAATACAAATAATAATGCATAAAGTGTGAAAATGGTAACTAGAATTACGGATAAGTGGTTAAGCAAAGCGCATGACAAAATGATAATTTATGTTATTTTTTATGCGGCACAAAAATAGTGCAGCATAAAAAGAGTATCTGGGATGGACAACGGCTATGATCTTGATCAATTGCGGAGGTCGAAAGAAGACCTCGAGCAGCTTGTTGCCCAACATTCTAAATCTAAGAATACCCATCAAACTTTACCGCAAAAATTAGAAAATGAATTCTGGAAATTTAATGTAGACAGAACACGTCTCAATGCGATTCAGTTCTTTGGTCAGGGGGTGATTACCTATACTATATTTGTGCTGTTGATCCTGCCATCTAATTTTCTCGTGATTCGTGGCAGTACATATTTTGCCCTCGATTTTATCTACAGTATTCTCAGCTTAATTGTTGTGGGGATTGCACTGTTCTTATTCTGGGCTTTTTCACGCTTTAAAAAACTCAATCCTTTATTTTACCCTGCCGCTTGCCTGATAGTGTTCCTGACCATTGTATTCACCTCATTTTTGATGATGAGTGTTTCAAATCTGGTACTGCAAAATCAGGCCATGGTCCTCATTGCATTTCTGTATATGTTGGGTTTTATCCTGAGTGGCATTCGACCACTACATATGTTATGGATTGGTACCTTTGCCGCAATTTCGATTTTGTTTCTTTTATATTGGTTTGATAACCCTAGTGATTTTCTCATGATTGGGCGCACACTAATAGGAAGCTTACTGCTGGGTTTTTCGATTAGTGTGATGTTGACTTCAAAAGAAAGAAAAATATTTATAAAGTCCAAAATTTCAGAAATTGATGAGCAGATTTTACGGATACAAGCATCTGAGTTATTACATCTGAGTCAGCATGACGAACTGACCGATGTGTCAAATCGACGTACCTTTGAAGAGATGTGTACCTATTACTATGATTTAGCCTGTAAAGAGCGCAAATCGCTTTCGGTCTTATTTATCGATATTGATTATTTTAAAAACTACAATGATTTTTATGGGCATCAAATGGGGGATCAGGTGATCTCAGCTATTGCGAAAACCATTAAAAGCTCGATTCGACATATGGATTTTATTGCTCGTTATGGAGGGGAGGAGTTTGTTGTACTGTTGCCTGAGACCTCTGCACAAGGTGCTTATGCAGTTGCGACCAATATCTATCGTGCCATTGACCGCTTAATGATTCCACATGATAAATCATTGGTATCTAATCATGTAACTATTAGTTTGGGGATTACGGTATTTAACGGCAATCCGAAAATTAGTCAAGAGATGTTGATTCATACAGCAGATAAAGCTTTGTATCGAGCAAAACAACTTGGGCGCAATCAGATTTATTATCAGCCCTTACCGAATATAGAAGAAAGTATTTTGAAATAAAAAACCGAATATCAAGCACTGATATTCGGTTTTTGTAGAAAATGCCTAGATTATTCTAAGAATTTTACAGTAACACCTGAACGTACTTTAGCACCTAAGTCATTGGCATCCCAGTTGGTTAAACGGATACAGCCGTGTGATGCAGTCTTAGAGATTAAAGATGGGTTTGGTGTACCATGAATACCAAATGATTTTTTGCTTAAACCAATCCAAATATTACCGACTGGTGCATTTGGACCAGGTGGTAGAGAAAGTGGTTTAAGGTTTTTACCTTGCACAAAGTTAGATGGTGAATAACTATACCAAGGGTTTTTGGCAACACCGACTACTTTATAGGTACCTGCTGGAGAAGGCGTATCAGTACTGCCAATTGTTGCAGGAAATGATGCAATCATTTGATTACGGCTATTGAACAAATAAAGCTGTCTTGCGCCTTTGTGTGCAACGATCAAATGAATATCTTCAGGTAAGTCATTGCGGACATTGGCCACAATAATTTTTTCACCCGCTTTTTTAAATGTTGCAGTTGGATTCAGTTTCTTTAAGAAATTCTCATCCATATGGAATTTTTCACCTAACATCTCTGTTACGCGGGTGTAATACAAACCTTTCATTTTTGCTTGTAGTGCATAATCAGAAGGGATTGAGTCAGCATATGGACCTTTTAAGTCTGCGTCGGTAATGGTGTACTCAACATAAGCTGGCTTAGTCTGCTTAGCAACCAATGCATCCCAAGTTTCCTTGGTTAACTGACCTGTTGGTGTTAAACCATTCATTTGCTGGAATGATGCAATCGCTTTTAGTGTATTTTTACCGTTTGAACCATCAATCGCACCTGGTGATGCATGTGCATTGTTCAACATGACATGTGCGCGTGCGTAGGCAGGAAGTTGTCCTTTTGGCAAAGCTTCAGGATATTCAGCATTATTCATGCTGTCTAAAGTCCATGAAATTTTAGCAGCTGGAGCAGCGGTTGTTGCCGTGGTGGTATCCGGTGTATTTTCTAATTTTTGCGATACGACTGATGCCGCACCCGTATTGACTTGAGGTTCAGATACCGCTGGAGCTGCAACACTTGACGCAGGATCAGCAACAACACTTGATGCCGAACGGTCAATGGCTAAGGGATCAATCGGATCTTGGACCGAACCTGTAATTTGTTTTGGATTTAATGGTTGCTCAGTTGTTGGCGCAGCAAAAGCAACATTAGCAAGAATACAACTTAAACTCATAGCGAGTAATGAGCGAACAAACATGTAATTCAACCTTAAGAATTATTCATATTGAGATATAAGATATTGCAAGTATTACAGAAAATAATGCAGCTTGCAGTAGCAGTTTTGTGTAAAAGCGAAATTTATTTCAGCTCATAAATTTGAGTACGATTGAAATTATAAATTCCAAGCTAACTTTGTTATGATGCGCGCTATATGAAACAATTTAGAGATGGGTAATGACAACGTTGAAAAATGATCGTTTTTTACGAGCTTTATTACGTGAACCTGTAGACACCACACCTGTATGGATGATGCGTCAAGCAGGACGTTATTTACCAGAATATCGTGAAACTCGTGCGCAGGCAGGGGATTTCTTATCTCTATGTAAAAATACTGACTTTGCTTGTGAAGTGACCTTGCAGCCATTACGCCGTTATGAACTGGATGCTGCAATTTTATTTTCAGATATTTTAACGGTACCTGATGCTCTAGGTTTAGGTCTGTATTTTGAAACAGGTGAAGGGCCGAAGTTTCATAAAACAGTACGTACTGAACAAGATGTGGCAAACTTGCCAAAACTCAATGCCAAATCTGATCTGGCTTATGTCATGAATGCTGTTTCGACCATTCGTTCTGCTTTAAATGGCCAAGTTCCTTTGATTGGTTTCTCTGGCAGTCCGTGGACTTTAGCAACTTATATGGTTGAAGGTGGATCAAGTAAAGAGTTTCGCTTCATTAAAAATATGATGTACGCACAGCCAGAAGTGTTACATGCTTTGCTAGATCATTTAGCTGATTCAGTGATTGATTATTTGAATGCGCAAATTGATGCAGGTGCACAAGCGATTCAGATTTTTGATAGCTGGGGCGGTGCGCTCGCGCATAGAGAATATGTTGAATTTTCATTGAACTACATGACCAAAATTATTGCAGGTCTTCAACGTGAAAAAGATGGTCAACGTATTCCGATTATTGTGTTTACCAAAGGTGGTGGTCAGTGGTTGGAAACGATGCTCACCACAGGGGCTGATGCGTTTGGTTTAGATTGGACCACACCGCTTTATACTGCACGTGATGTGGTTGCAGGACGAGCTGCATTACAAGGTAATTTAGATCCAGCTGTGCTTTATGGTTCAGCCGCTTCAATTGAAAAATCAGTGAAAGCCATGATTGATGATGCTTATGCCAATGGTGAAAAAACAGGCTATATCGCAAACTTAGGTCATGGTATTACCCAATGGGTCGATCCAGCACAACCTAAGATTTTTGTAGATACTGTACATGAATACAGTGCTAAATATTTAGGTTGATATTTTTAAGCATTTCAAGATAAACACGCTAGGATCAGTTTTGTGCCGTTGATTGTATTACCGCTCAACTTTATCTTTAAGGCAGCTTCGGCTGCCTTATTTGGATTGTTGCTTTTGATTGCATTTGCAGTCACCGCACCGATGGGAAGTCATGAATATTGGGGCTTCTTTCGTTATGACTATTTGCTGTTTTATGCCTTGATCATTCAAGTCTGTCTGATCTATTTAAAGCTCGAGTCATGGGCAGAAGCAAAAGTCATTGCTTTATTCCATATCATGGCGATGGGAATGGAAATATTTTTGACCCATCCAGCGATTGCCTCATGGCAGTACCCACAACCAGCGGTATTGAAATTACTTACTGTGCCATTGTTTGCGGGGTTTATGTATTCAGCAGTGGGGAGTTTTTTTGCTCGCTCATTGCGGCTCTATAACGTTTCATTCGAGAATTTGCCGAATTTTGGCAATATGCTGTGTTTGGCAGTGTTGTCTTATCTCAACTTTATGACCAAGTTTTTTATTCCTGATATTCGTGTTGCATTATTTATTTGGAGTATTTTGATTTTCTGGAAAACAAAACTTTATTTTCAATTGCAACAGCATCGTTTTAGGGTGCCGATGTTGCCGATTTTATTGTTGCTTGCCTTCTTGATCTGGATTGCAGAGAACATCAGTACCTTCTATAAAATTTGGTTGTACCCAAGTCAAGTCGATGCATGGCATATGGTGGGGTGGGGTAAATTAGGTTCATGGTATTTATTATTATTGCTGAGCTTAGTGTTGGTATTAAAAATCTTGGGGACGCGAGATAAAAATGGGGCTTGGCGGTTAAATTAGGCCATTCGAAAATCGTTTAAAATGAGCATCTAATTTCCTTTTGTTATGAATATTTCAGATATATTTCAAAATTTATTTGCTAAAGCGCGCTAAGCTCGCTATTTTAACTTTTGTGTAGGAAGAATTACACAACACAATAGTGATAACAAATACTGAAGAATAATTGATACTGGAGATCGTTCCTATGTTAAAAAAAATTGCATTAGCTGCTCTATTGACCGCTGGTTCAACAGTTGCAATGGCTGATAATGATGTCGGTTGTGGTGCTGGTACACAAATTTGGGCAGGTAAAAAAGGTGTTGCACCTAAAATTCTTGCTGCGACAACCAATGGTATTTTTACCAACCAATTATTAGGTATTACTTTTGGTACTTTAGGATGCCGTCAAGGTGGTACTGTCACAGCTCAAGTGGTGACTTTTACCAATGAAAATGCTGAATCTTTAGCGCGTGATATGGCCGTTGGCCAAGGCGAAAGCTTAAATGTACTTGCTGAATTAATGCAAATTAAAGCCAATGACAAAGCACGTTTCTTTGCTGTGTCTAAAGCAAATTTTGCTGAAATTTATTCAAGTAAAAATGCAAACTCGCTTCAAGTGCTAGACGCTTTACAAAGTGTGATGGCAAAAGATGCAGTGCTTAAAGCATACGTTTAATTTGCTACATGTTAAAACCCTGTCTTGATGACAGGGTTTTCTTATACCTACGATCATTATTCTTAAAAATTGCGATTGAATGAAATTAGCTACTTTTGTACTTGCGTCTTTGATGTGTCACTTTGCCCACGCGATGGTTGAATCAGATTTTCAAACTTATTTGGACATCGCGAAACAAAAACAATTAGATCAGCACATCACATGGCAGCGCTTGATGTATGCCGACCAAAAACAAAATAGTGAAGTTACTTATGCGGGTTATTTTTACGCAAAAGATGGTAAAACAAATTTAAAGAATGAATTACAAGCTGACATTAAAGCCTTATTTGTAGAAGCTCCAGATAACCAATCCATCCGTTGTAAATTTCCCGCGCGTAGCCGCTGGTTGATGCAACAGCTCAACCTTAGTGATCAACAGCTGCCAAAAGTAAATTGTACGGAATTTGAGGACTGGATCAATCAAATCAAACCGTATAAAGCGACTTTGATTTATGCAACAGATTTTATGGGTAATCCAAGTTCGATGTTTGGACATACGCTATTGCGTTTAGATCCAAAGGATCAGAAGCAACTCAATCTAGTGTCCTATGCAGTGAACTATGCTGCCACAGTGAAAGGTGATGATAACTGGTCTTATGCATGGAAAGGTTTAACAGGGCAATATCCAGGTGAATATTCTTTAATGCCGTATTATCGTAAAGTAAAAGAATACGGTGATTTTGAAAGTCGTGACCTGTGGGAGTATGAGCTGAATTTAACCCCAGAGGAAACTCGGTTTCTAGTTGAGCATATTTGGGAAATGCAGCATGTGAGTTTCCCTTATTATTTTGTTAGCGATAACTGTGCCTACCGTTTACTTGGCTTAATTGATTTAGTACGTCCAAATTTAAACTTAAAACAGCAGTTTAACTATGCTGCCATTCCAATTGAAACCTTGAAGGCTGTCGATCAACAAAATTTAGTAAAAGAAGTCGTGTATCGACCAGCTTTGGAAACCCAATTACTTGCTCAAGCCAAGCAGCATGGCACAGCTTTAGCCAAAGTCGCTCATCAGGTTGCTTTTACCGAGACAGATCAGACTCAACCCATTTTAAAAGCATATCAGCCACAAGATCAGGCCAAGATTTTAGAAATGGCTTATGACGATTTATATCTACAATATATTAGCCATAAGGTAGATGCGGATTTTGCCCAACCTCAATTACGTCAGTTACTTGCTCAGCGTAGTCAAATCGAGATTGATAAACAACGTCAAGAACCGATACGTCCGAAAAAGCAGCCTGTAGAAGGGCACCATGCCCGTAACTTGTCGGTAAATGTGGGTGAAGTACAAGGACAGAAGTTTATTGAACTTGGGCATCGTCAGGCTTATCACGATTTAATTGATCCACAAGGTGGCTATCGTGCAGGCACACAACTTTTGTTTTTAGATGGCAGTCTGCAATACCGCGACGACAAGCTTAAGTTAGAACATTTAGATCTACTGTCGGTAAATTCCTATAACCCGATTCAACCATTTAAATCACCACTCACTTGGGGTTTTAATTTAGGTTGGAAACAGGAGTCAGTTGAGAAAGGGCAGTTTAGTGAGGATCAGCAACATGGTGTGATGAATCTAAATATGCAAGTTGGCTATAGCGTGGCAGATTATGATCGTCGAAATTTGTGTTATGCCCAATTGCAAAGTCATATTCAAGGTGGCAAAAATTTAGATAAAGGCTGGCGTGTTGGAGTAGGGCCAACGGTAGGATGTATGAATCTGTGGACAGACAATATTAACAGCGTGGTACAGATTGAGTTACCGTATTGGCAAGATCGGAGTCAGTGGAATTTAAGAGTCGGTATGCAACTTCAATATAGTTTGAATACAAATCATGCTTTACGTTTAAACTGGGATTTTGAACAGCAGGATCATAAAGACTGGAATAAAATCGGTGTGGGTTATGTACACTTTTTTTAAAGTTGATTGTTTTATAGGAAAATAAAAATGTGGTCTGAAGTGGCTCAAAAAATAAAAAAACTTAAACAGTTTGACCAATGTTTTGTTGTAGATGGTGCTAGTCTGAACCAATATATTATTAATTCAGTTGATGAAGAAAAGTTGTTTCAATTAGAAGAGCAACTAAATATTCAAATTCCAACTCAGTTTAGGAGTTTCTTATTGCAGTTGGGTATGGGGTGTTGTGGACCTGATACAGGTATCACGACTTTAGATGATTTTGAGTTGTATTCTATGGATTTAACACCAGAATATGGTGAATGGCTTGATGCTAATGTGAGGAGCTTTATGCGCATTGGCTGGGGAAGCTATATTAGTGAATATTGTATTATTACGAATGGAATGCATAAAGGAATGATATATGAGTTTGAAGAAAATTCATTTTTTATAAAAAGAGCTGATAGCTTTATGGCATGGTATGCTGAATGGCTAAGAATACAATTACGTTGTTTTGAGGTAATTATCGATGAAATAAGAGAAAATGATGATATTACTGAGATTATGATGAATTTATATACGAATTATAAAATACAGCCAGCTTTGACATTAACTAGGTTAAAGAGTTTGCTAGGATGGAAAGACTTTGAAAGGCATATTACACTCAGCTTGATACCCTCTTTTTATTCAGAGCAACAAGTGCGTAAAATTTATTTGCCTGAAAAAGTGGCCTGTGAATTTAAAACAAGAATTGCTCAATATTTTAATAGTGAACCACATTCAGTTTTTTAGAAAAGATAAGTTCAAATCTCAACAATCACATAGTATTTTTTAACTGCTTCAATCACTTCAAATGTACCGACAAATGCGGGTGGAATAATCCCTGCATTTCCAGCAGTCACTTCAATAAAAGAATTGGTTTTTGCATCGTGAATACGCACAATTCCTTCAATGATCTGAAAAAACTCTTGTTTGTTTTCAGAAAATTGAATATTCCAAGCACCGACTTCACATTGCCAGATGCCACAGTCCATATGTGGATGTTCATATAAACTATAGGTTAAACGTTCGGGATTACCTTGAACCAAACGATCGGGACGAGGATAATCAATACTTGCTTCATTTGCGATTAAATCGCCGAAACCTGCTAACTGAACAGATGGCATTAGAAAAACGCTCTACTTTCTTGATCGACTAATTTGAGCAAGTTGGGAATACGATGTTGTCCTGACATCCTCATAATATATTGTTTCGCTTGTTCTAAATCGATGCCAATGCTTGTGATATATAACGGTTTAAGACTTTTACCACGTATAATTTCACATGCTTTAGGCGTATCTTTGAAATAATTCTTCGCCACACCAATCACTGGGATTTTGGGGATCAAGTTTTGCCAGAGATGACTGCCTAAACCAGCATTACCTTCATGACCCAAGGTGACATATCCATCAATTATAATGTAATCAATTGGATCATGAATGTCATGTAGTAACGCAAGAATACAAGGTAATTCTCGTTTATAAAAATTACCTGATTCATATTCAGCAATTGGATGAATGTGTTTTGTATAAATCTGTTTTGGAGTTGTACTTTCCCATACGGGAAAAATTACACCTGCAATGAAAGCTGAATTTTCTTTATAATGAACATCAATGGCTAGAATCATTATTCAGAAAGCTTAATAGTTTTCAGGAACAGCACTTAAGAATTCACGACGTACATCTTTGTCGGTTTTAAAATCACCAACAAAAGAAACCGTACGTGTGGTTGATTCTTGTTTACCTACACCACGCATCATCATACACATATGCGCAGAGTCAATTACAACTGCAACACCACGTGCTTGAGTCACTTCTGCAACTGCTTCTGCAATTTGCTGCGTCAAGTTTTCTTGAACTTGTAGACGACGTGCAAACATTTCTGTAATACGCGCAAATTTTGATAAACCTAAAACTTGACCTTCAGGTAAATATGCAATGTGCACACGACCATAGAATGGCAGTAGATGATGTTCACAAAGTGAATAAAATTCAATATTTTTGACCAATACCATTTCATGGTTATCGGAAGGGAAGAGCGCGCTATTTGTAACTTCTTCAAGCGTTTTGCTATAGCCAGAAGTTAAAAAAGAGAAAGCTTTAGCCGCACGCATTGGCGTATCTTTTAAGCCCGGGCGATTTAGGTCTTCACCAACGGCAGTTAAGATATTTGCGTACGATTGCTGCATAGACATAACAATGTTCACTTAGGTGGGTTGAACAAAAACGGCAATTGTATCAGAAAACGATTGGAAATCTTAATTTTGATAAAAATGCCGATTACTGTTTGTACTTAGGGTTCTTTTCGGCACGTTTGAGCAGGACTAAAACCGCTCCTGTACCGCCTTGATTTTCTGGCGCACTAACGAAAGCAAGCACATCACGATGCTGTCTGAGCCAACCATTGACATAGGTTTTTAAAATTGCTTCGGGCCCTTTACCGTGCACAATTTTAACGACATTTTGATTTTCATCTTTTGCCATTTGAAGTACTTGTAAGACCGCAGCACGTGCTTGCTCAACGGTACAGCCATGTAGGTCAACCGCCTCGAACCAGCGAATTTTGCCTGCTTTTAAGTCTTCAAATACTTTGTGCTGTAAAGTCGCAATGCGATAGCTTAAAGTTGCTTGGCTGGCAACAGGATTTAAGATTGCTTGGGTATCGGAAATTTCTGTAAGCTCTTGCTCTGCGCCACCTTCTGCCGCAGCACGTTTTGCCAAGGTTTGAGCATCGACTTTTTTACTGCGTGCAACGCGAGTATCGGCAATATTTTGATTGTCGATTGGTTTTACCCCAAGCAGGGCTTTTTTAAAAAGCTCAGTATCTTCCAACTCTTCTGCAACGGCTGGAGCTTTTTGTGACTCTGCTTGTTTTGCAATAGCACTCGCTTGAGGATTAGAGATTTGCTTTTTAAAGGCTTTCAGTAAGTTAAACTGGTCTTTAGAAAGCGATGAATCGTGTTTACTCATAAGTTTAGAAAAATAGGCAAGATACGAGAGATATAAAATTATAGTCCGAAACCGTGATGATTTGAACTGAATTGCATTCATAGGGAAAAGGAATGCAATTTAAATCATTAGACAGAATTGAATGTGTAGGTGAGAAATTAATTTAGTTTTTACTTCTACTGTGATCTTTGTATTAAAAAACTAAATGTTTAATGGCGTTTATTACTTAAGGAAGAGTAATGATTTTGATAATGCGTGATTGGTTTAAACCCCTATTCTTAAAGCGATCATAAAGTTCAAAGCATATATGCTCATTTACTTGAACACGCGGCAGAGTATGATCAAAGTCAAAATAACGAATATAGCCAGATTGGTCCATGACAATCGTCAGGCGCTCGATTTGACTTCGTTTCTTGGGGAACATTTTATATTGTTTTACGATGCCACACTCTTCAGTTTTAATGTAGGTCTTTGCGGGGGACAAATACATGGCAATGCCAATAAGAATAAGCCCAGGAATTAAAGTAAAGAAATAGGCGACTCTTGGATCTTTAAAACTCTGAATTTTTTCGTAGAAAAATAGATGACTATAAATAGGAAAGCTAACTAAAAAGATCAGCCCCAAGATTAATAAAAAATTACTCATATTGTTTCATCGATTTTTATCTTTTAGTATTTTGAACTCTAATTTTTATTCTTTATTTAGAGTCTATATTTAGTTCTAGCAACTTTTTTAAAGGTTCAAGGTAGAATTTTACCTTGAACCTGATTTGCTTAGATCTGCTCAGGTTGCCCAAACAATGCATGAAATGCTTGATCAGGGCGAGGCTGTTTCATAAAGCTTTCACCCACAAGGAAAGTATGAATGTCATTGGCTTGCATCATCTCTACATCAGTAGGCATGGCAATACCACTTTCAGTAACTAAGATACGGGAAGCAGGCAATAATTTCTTTAAACGCAATGAGGTATTTAAATCCACATCAAAGGTTTTAAGATTACGGTTGTTCACACCCAAAATACATTGCTCAGAAAGTTTTAGCGCACGTTCCAATTCATATTCATCATGCACCTCAACCAATACATCCAACTGTTGTTCAAATGCTGTTTTCGACATTTCTTCCAGTTGTTGATCTGATAAACATGCCACGATCAATAAAATACAATCAGCATGTAGCGCACGTGCTTCAACCACATTATAAGGATCAATCAAGAAATCTTTACGCAAAGCAGGTAGGGCACAATGCTGACGTGCAATCGCAATATTTTCGTCTGCACCTTGGAAGAAATCCACATCGGTCAATACCGATAAACAGGCTGCACCTGCTTGTTCATATTGTTGTGCAATTTCCGCAGGATTAAAGTCTGCACGGATCACACCTTTAGAAGGTGATGCTTTTTTAATTTCTGCAATTACAGCAGGGCGTTTATGCTGTAAAGCATTGGCAAAACCTCGCACAGGCGTTGCTTCATTTGCCCACTGCTCAACATCATGCAAGCTACGTTGTTTTAAACGTGCTGCAAGCTCCTCATGTTTGCGGTCAACAATTTTACCTAAAATGGTATTTTGAATATCGATCATGAGAAGTCCTTAGTCTGCCTGATATTGTTTCAATGTTTTGGTAAATTCAGCCAAGATACTCATTTTTTCTAAGGCTTGTCCGCCGTAAAGAATATCTTGAGCCAGCTCAACGGCTTGTTTATAGGTTTTGGTAATACCTGCGACGTAAATGCCTGCACCTGCATTGAGTGCAATCATATTTGCTGCTTTTTCGCCTACGTCTGATTTGTCACGACTCAAAGCATCTTTGATTAGCTTTAAGCTTTCTTCTGAACTATTGACGACTAAACCGGTGAGTGTTTGAGAGGCGATACCAACGTCTTCGGGGTTCAACGTCCATTCTGTAACTTCGCCATCTTTAAGCTCAGCCACAGCGGTTGGCGCAGCTAGACTGATCTCGTCTAAACCATCTTTAGAATGCACCACCAGTACATGCTCGGCACCAAGCTGTTTTAATACTTCAGCAATGGGACGGCAAAGTTCATCTGAGAATACGCCAATTACAAAACGATTTACGCCAGCAGGGTTGGTGAGTGGACCAAGTAAATTAAAGATACTACGAATGCCCAATTCACGACGTGGCGCTACCGCATATTTCATGGCTTTATGGTGATTTGGCGCAAACAGGAAACCTACGCCCATTTCACGGATACAACGTTCTGTTTGCTGCATGTCTAAATCAAGTTGAATGCCAATCTGTTCCAGCACGTCAGAAGAACCTGATTTACTTGATACACCGCGGTTACCATGTTTCGCAATAGTTGCTCCCGCAGCAGCGATCACAAAACTTGAAGCGGTTGAAACATTAAATAAGTTTTGACCATCACCACCTGTACCCACGATATCTACCAGATGAGGAATATCACTGACATCAATTTTAATCGCGAATTCACGCATAATACGTGCAGCGGCTGTAATTTCATCAATACTTTCACCCTTCATGCGCAAGCCCATCATTAGCGCACCGATTTGAGCATCAGTGGCTTCACCTTGCATGATACTGCGCATGACATCTTCCATTTGTGGCTGGGTCAGATGGATGTTCTTGGTAATGTTATTGAGTGCCTGTTGGATATTCATAGTCATGAGTTACAGCATTTAATGATTAAAAAATTTGGATGAAAGTGGTTGATGATGAAGGATAGCTCAGCTTTATGTGGTGTGTGTCCCACCCGCTAAAGGGCTATGTTAGCAGAAAATAACTCAAGATTTGGGTTGTGGCTAGAGAGTTTTTAAAATTTAACCCGTTTAGGCGCATTGGTAAATTTGTGACTGGGAGTGATTGAATGAAAAAGGTTTTATTTTATGGGGGAGTTATTTTAGTTTTTATGATAAATAATCAACCATTTGGTATATCTTATTCACACATATCCCTATAAAAAATGTGTATAAATCAACTAAATAAAAGTAGATATATTAGGGCGGTCTTCATTTTACTCATTCATAAATATGTATCTAAATTACTTGAAATATCTTGGGGCTGTTAAAAACAAAGGTTGTTTTGTTTTTGTCTTTATTGCATGTCTTCATCCATTAGAGAGCCATGCGGAGACAAATGTAGAACAGCCACAAACAACGACAACATCGGATAAAGTGGTGCATGTTGCGGTGACAGGTTCACGTATATCCAAAGCCCAGAAAGATGGCCCAACCAGTGTGACCGTGATTACCGCAGCCGATATCGAGAAACACGGTTTTAGTAATGCCTTTGATGCCTTGAATAACCTGACGCAAAACACAGGTTTTGTACAAGGCGCGGATTATGGCAATACTTTTACTCCCGCAGCCAATGCGATTAGTTTGCGCGGTTTAGGGCCGAACCATACCTTAACCTTAATTAATGGACACCGAGTTGCAGATTATCCAGTGCCTTATGACGGCGCTGTGAATTTTGTCAATTTAGCCAATATTCCGACTGCGATTATTGACCGCATTGAAATCTTAAATGGTGGAGCTTCCGCGATTTATGGTTCAGATGCGATTGCGGGTGTAGTCAATATCATCCTGAAAAAGAAAACTGATGGGACACAATTCAATATCAAGGCAGGTGGCACTAAAGAAGGTGGTGAAAATTTACGTCTACAATTGAGTGGCAGTAAAACATTGGACAAGCTCAATCTGGTTTATGGTGTTGAACTGAGTGGGCGCGAACCAATTTGGGCGGCTGACCGAGATTTCATGTCGAGCCGAACGCTTCGAGGGGAAAAGCCAGACACGATCGTTGGACGTAAAAATGCCAAGACAGGCCAATATCTTTCAATTAATGGCTGTGAGGCATTTGATGATCTATTTAAAGGCTCAGTAAAAAATATTGGAAAAGCGGGGACCGATAATTGTGCCAGTGGTTTAGCCAGACCGACCTATTGGACGGTTCAAACCAAGAATCGCAGCCAAAATGGTTATCTCGGTTTAGATTATGAGCTGAATGAGAAAACTCAATTATTCGCGGATGTTTTGATTGGTGCCAATCAAATTGAAAACAATACTCGTGGCCCGACATGGACTTCTTTAGGCGCAAGTAGTGGCTATTTCCTCAATCAAGACACAGGAAATTATGAAATCTGGACACGACGTTTTGCACCAGAAGAACTCGGTGGTGTCGAGCAAGCCAATAAAAAATGGAAAGAACTCTCCTCCAATTTGAACTTTGGTATCCGTGGCGATATTGGAGACAGTAGCTGGCGTTATGAAGCAGCCTATAATGGCTCGATTTATACCAGTCAATTACGTAAACAAGGGCTGGTACGTTCGAATGTTGATGAATATTTCTTAGGTCGGCAATTGGGGACAGATCAAGATGGTATTCCAATTTATTCCCCGCATTTAGATCGTATCAGTCGGCCACTGACCGCTAGTGAGTTTAGAAGCATTTCAGGCACAACTGAGGAAAACGACAAGTCTTGGGCACAGAGTTTAACCCTGAGTGCAAATGGTGATGTGTTTGAATTGCCTGCAGGAACGGCCAAGCTTGCTGCTGTGGCAGAAATTGGACGCCAAGGTTTTAAAATCAAACCCGATAAGGCGGTGGAAAATGGGGACTTCTATAATGCCACTTCCAGTGGTGAATATGGTGGGGCACGTACCCGTCAGGCATTAGGTACGGAATTATTCTTACCTTTAGCTAAACCGCTCAACCTCACCTTGTCTGGACGCTATGACCGTTATGCTTTGTCAGATAGTAGTATTGATAAATTCACATTTGGTTCAGGCTTAGAATTTAGACCACATCCAACCTTATTGGTGCGAGGCAACTACGCAACCAGTTTTCGTGCACCAGATATGAACTATCTGTTTTTGAATAAACAAAGAGGGTATTTCCCAAGTACCACCGATTATTTACGTTGTAGCCAAACGGGACAAGCATTAGATAAATGTAGCTTTAAAGATTATTCGCCTGGTGCGAACTACACACTAACGGGCAACAAAGATTTAAAGCCAGAAGAAGGCAAATCTTATGGTGCAGGTTTTGTTTGGTCTCCAAGCAATAAGTTTGATATTTCCGTCGATTATTGGGATATCAAAATTGATAATCTGGTAACCAATTTAAGTGAAGATAAGATTTTACGTTTAGAAGCTGATTGTCGTTTGGGTGCACAAGATATCAATTCGGCACAATGTGTTGATGCGTTGGCACGAGTAGAGCGCAATCCTACAAATGCAGTGGTTGATCCAAATGTGATCAACAATATCAATATTGTTCCGATCAATGCTGCCTCAGATCATACTCGTGGGATTGATTTCACCAGCAAATGGCGTTGGAAAACAGAAAATTTAGGTAACTTCCTGTGGACGGTGAATTATAGCCGTGTGCTTGAACGTGAATATCAACAATCAAAAGATGGCGAGAAAGATAACTATTTAAAAGACTTAACCATTCCAGATTGGCGAGACCGCTTTAATACCAGTCTCCGTTGGAGTCTCGGTGATTGGGCATCAACCGTATTAGTCAATCGCTACGGCAAGATTCCAAACGGTAATCAAACAGCTTACTTAAGCCCGACTTATTTGGTCAATTGGAGTGGAACTTATCAAATTTCACCCAAGGCCTCTGCATCAATCATTGTGAATAACCTATTTGACAAAGTGAAACACGATGACACAGGCGGATGGCCATATTATCCAGTAGGATCATATTCACCAATCGGCCGTCAGGGTTGGTTGGAGTTTAATTATAAATTCTAACAATGATGTGTGGACGCAGCGAAGTGGTACACCATTTGCTGCGTCTTTTTATTTTAAAAACTACAGAGGACAGATCTCCTATGTTGGTCAAACCTTCATTTAAAAAACAATTGCTACTTACAACATTACTTTCATTATCTGCAACCCAGATTTTTGCATCAAATAGCAATGAACAAATTCCAATCGGCAAATTGCCTGAATGGGCCATACCCGAATCTTATGATTTAGATTTTAAAATTGATCCTGCACAAAAAAGTTATACCGGTAAAACCACCATTCATTTAAAACTGACCCAAGCAACCGATCATGTTTGGATTCATGGCAAATCTTTATCGGTAAAAGAGGCCAACATCCTATCCGCAGCTGGACAGAAAACCACGGCCAAATATGAGCAAGCTTCAGAAGTTGATGGTGTCAGTCTGATTAAATTTGCCCAGACATTACCAGCAGGTCAGTACAGCTTAGTATTGGATTTCAATGCCGATTATGATCAGCAACTGGACGGTATTTATAAAATTGAGTTTGAGGGTAAACCTTATGTCATGACTCAAATGGAGGCGATCAGTGCACGTCAATCCTTTCCATCATTTGATGAGCCACGTTTTAAAACACCCTTTAATATTCGATTAACCATACCAAGTAAATATTCAGGTTTTGCCAATACAAATCAAGTCTCTGAACAGACCGAAAAATCGGGTTGGAAAACTTTAAGCTTTGCCCCGACCAAACCACTACCAACCTATCTACTGGCATTGGCGGTTGGTCCTTGGCAAGTACAACAAGGTCCTGATATTGGTGCGACTGAGTGGCGTAAACAGGCGATCAAATTACGAGGTCTTGCACCCGATGCTAAGGCTGAAAAAATGCAGCATGCCTTGTCTGAAACTCCCGCAATTTTAAAAACATTAGAAGATTATTTTGCATTCGGATATCCATTCGACAAGCTAGATTTGCTTGCTGCACCTGACTTTGCGGCGGGTGCGATGGAAAATCCCGGACTGATTACATTTAGAGACTATCTAATGCTACTGGATAAAGACTCTCCCGTGTCATTTGTACAAAGCTCTTTTAATGTCAATGCGCATGAATTGGCACATCAATGGTTTGGGGATGTGGTGACCATGCCGTGGTGGGATGACCTGTGGTTGAATGAATCTTTTGCCACGTGGATGCAAAGTAAGATTACCCAACAATTACATCCTGAATTTAACGCTGATCTTGAACGTGTCGTTGATACTGCAGGGGCGATGAAAAGTGATAGCTTGGTCAGTGTACGCCGTATCAGTCAGCCAATTTTAAGCAATGCCGATATTCAAACGGCTTTTGATGGCATTACCTACCAAAAAGGTGCAGCTGTTTTAAATATGTTTGAGAGCTATCTAGGCGAAGACAAATTCAAACAAGGGGTGCGTAATTATATTCACAAGCATCAATATGGTAATGCCACAGCCAATGATTTAATTAGTTCCCTTGCAGAACAGTCTGGTCAAGCTGAGCGTTTTAGCAAAGCGGTGAAAAGTTTTATTGATCAACCGGGCGTACCTTTGCTGAGTACCTCATTGCAGCAACAAGGCAATAAAGTCTTTTTAAATGTGAAGCAAACGCGTTACTTACCTGTTGGTTCTAAAGGCGATGCCAACAGTCTTTGGGGGGTACCGTTATGCGTACGTTATGAAGTTCCCAATGCAGCAAGTAAAGTTCAATGTGAGTTAATCGATCAAGCGGAAGCTAAAATTGAACTCAAAGGTGCACGTATTAACAGTTGGTATATTCCAAATGCAGATGCAGCAGGCTATTACCAATTTAGTTTGCCTGAACCAGAACTTGCTCGTCTGACTGCCGCTACAGAAAAACTCTCTAATACTGAACAATTGGCCTATGCCTATGCTGTTTCAGCGGCATTTAACCATGGTGATATTAACCTGTTGGCGGTGGTGGATGTGGCGAAGAAGTTTGCGAACTCGAATAGCCGACAGATTAGTACGGCATTGTTTCAGCAGCTCAGTACAATCCAGCGCCATGTGCTGAAGACTGAGGCAGAACGTGAGCATTTTAGAAAAGTGCTCACGAATTTATATCTACCCAAATTAAATCAATTGGGTTATGCGAGCAAAGCAGGTGAGTCTGCTGAGGATAGTTTGTGGCGTAGTGAGTTAGCCCAATTTCTTGCATTGGAAATTCAGGTGCCAGAAGTGCGTGAGCAATTGTTAAAACAATCCGACGCTCTATTCGCTCAAAAGCAATTGAATTTTGCAACATTACCCCCCGAGCTTTTACCAACGATTTTAGCTGTACGAGTACAAGAAAAAGGGCAGCCTACCTTTGATCGTTTAGCGGGGGAGTTACAACACATCACGCAACCGACCCAACGTTTGGCGATGCTTACTGCCTTAGGCTCAGCAAATCAGGTGGAAACACGTCAGCAGGCACGTCAGTTAGTTTTAGACCCACGTGTGAAAGTTGGTGAAGTACGTACCGTGATTAACTCAATCAATAGCTATAGCGGTGAACAAGGCGGACTTTGGTCATGGTTTAAGGCCAATCACGATGCTGTGTTTGATCGTTTAGGTAAGTCTTCTGCTGGACGCTTCCCTGCATTGTTTAGTGGTGCAGCTTGTACACAACAAGAAGCGACGCAGTTGAATGCCTTCTTTGCACCGAGAACAAAAGAGTTGGTCGGAGTCGAGCGTGGTTTAAATCAAACCAAGGAACGGATTCAACTGTGTGAATCCTTAGTGGCGAAACAAGATGGTTCGCTCGTGCAACAGTTGAAGTTGTAATTTATTCAGTTATAAAAAAGCCAACGATGATGCGTTGGCTTTTTTATTTTCAGTGTGTTTTAAGCATCATTATCGGGCTGTGGATTTCTGACACCGAGTAATTGACTGGTCGCTGTGCCTGCAGTCATCGAACCGTTGACGTTTAAAGCAGTACGGCCCATATCAATCAATGGCTCAATTGAAATCAATAGCGCAACTAAAGTAATCGGTAAGCCCATGGCTGGGAGGACGATTAAAGCAGCGAAGGTTGCACCGCCACCAACGCCAGCTACACCAATCGAACTGAGAGTCACCACCACAACCAATTGGGCAATCCATAACGGATCAAGTGGATTGATACCCACTGTTGGCGCAACCATAACCGCCAGCATCGCAGGGTATAAACCAGCACAACCATTTTGACCAATGGTTGCACCAAAGGAAGCCGAGAAGCTGGCGATACCTTCAGGCACACCCAATTGTTTGGTTTGTGCTTCAATATTGAGTGGAATACTCGCGGCACTTGAACGACTGGTAAATGCAAAAGTTAAAACAGGAAAAACTTTCTTGAAAAAGTCGATTGGATTGACACGTACAAACAGCAAAATCAGCGCATGTACGAGGAACATGATTGCAAGTCCAAGATAAGATGCAACGAGGAACTCACCTAATTTAACGATGTCGGCTACATTTGCTGTTGCCACCATTTTAGTCATCAATGCTAATACACCATAAGGCGTAAATTGCATCACTAAGCGGACAAGACTAATCACCAAGGCTTGCAGCGCTTCAATCCCGTGTCTGATTCTTTCGCCATTGACGGTGTCTTTATCCATCAGTTTAAGTGCTGCCACACCTAAAAATGCAGAGAAAATCACCACACTGATGATCGCTGTTGGACGAACACCGGTTAAATCAGCAAATGGGTTTTGAGGGAATAGTGAAAGCAAGAGCTTTGGAACATCTAAATCTGTCACTTGCCCAATGTATTGACTTTGGATGGTTGCCAGACGTGCTGCTTCTTTGGTGCCTTGTACCAGTCCTTCAGCCGTTAAGCCGAATAAATTGGTGATTCCAGCACCGACAAGTGCTGCAATAGCCGTGGTCACTAACAAGATACCAATCACGAGTACACTGATTTTTCCAAGAGACGTGGTTTGATGTAGTTTCACCACTGCACTTAAAATTGAAATGAAAATCAGTGGCATGATCACCATTTGTAATAGTTGTACATAACCATTACCAACAAGGTTAATCCATGCAATTGAATGTTCAATAACAGGGTTATCACCATAGACCGCTTTAAGGGCTAAACCAAAAAAGATACCTACGATCATACCGATCAGAACTTTTTTGGAGAGACTCCAATCTTTACGGTAGCTAAAAAACAATCCTGCCATGAGCAGGACGAAAACAATAATATTCAATAAAACCAAGGTATTCACAATAGGTTATCCTGATAGATCATTCAGGGGGAATGCTAAGAACAATGACTTAGATTCTATCATCCAGCCGCCCTGAAACTTAATCATTCCTATGACTATAGTTAATCTAAAAAAGTAAAATGCAATCAGACAAAACAGAAATTGAGGATTGAACTTACTTTTTATAACGTGTGAAAAGTGGATTAATTATTGAAAAAGAATGACTTGTTTTTAAGTGTAAGTTTTCAGATTAATTTTAATGCTGAAAATTTGTGCAGTATGTATGAGTTATATATTGTTTTTATATGTTCAAAATAAAAACAGCCTACTTATAAAAATAGGCTGTTTAGATGCTTAGTATTGTTAAATCTTGAGATTAAGCATAAATATCCAAGAAGTTTTTGAAAATTTGATGGCCGTGTTCACTCAAAATAGACTCAGGGTGGAATTGCACACCTTCCACAGGAAGTGTTTTATGTTTGACACCCATAATTTCTTCAATCGTACCATCTGTTTGATTGGTCCAGCAGATAACTTCTAAGCATTCAGGCAAAGTTTCCTGTTCAATCACCAGTGAATGGTAACGTGTAGCGGCAAAAGGCGACGGCAAGTTGCTAAAAATCCCTTTGTCACTATGGTGCATATCGGATAGGCGGCCATGCATCACTGTTTTAGCGCGAATGATATTGCCACCAAAAGCCTGTCCAATCGCTTGATGACCTAAGCAAACGCCAAGCAAAGGAATTTTGCCAGCAAAGTGATTGATGGCTGGAATAGAGATACCCGCTTCACTCGGTGAGCAAGGACCCGGGCCAATCACCAGATATTTTGGCTGCCATCGCTCAATATCCTCTAATGTCACTTGATCATTACGAACAACTTTTACTTCTTGATTCAACTCGCCAAAGTATTGAACGATGTTGTAAGTAAATGAGTCATAATTGTCAATCATTAGAAGCATTTTAGAATCAACCTATTGATTATATTAAATGTTTGATTGAGTACTGTGTGGTGTTACTCACATTGTTACTCACATTAAGAAAAGTGGCTGTTATAAATAAAGTAAAGCCGCTTTACTTAAGCGGCTAATGTAGCAGATTTTGATTCTCTTGTGACTACCTCATTCACATATGAATTTAGGTAGTAACTGAATCGACCATCTTTAATAGGGGATTCAATTTCACCTTGTTGTATTCTGGAATAAAACTTTGTTTTCTTCCAATTCAGTCTACGGCAAAATTCTTCAATACAAACTCGCTCCTCATTGACTCGGGCTAACTGCTGTTTCATTTGCTTAACCTCAAGCAAAATCTCCTGAAGAAGTTCTTGTTCGCTTGTTTGCATCTATCACCCCTCCGCATCCGCTTTTAAATCAATTCTTAGCTCTCTACCATCTTCACAGAGGAAACTATGCCGCTGGTCTTTCTTTTGATCATCATGCCAAGTGATTTCATCTAGTCCATTGTGAATGTCTAGTGCTTCACAGTTAGCTTTAAAAGCTATTATTCCATCAGCAAGCTCAGCCATGCAGTCATGCAATCTGTCTGAAGGAACTTTTAATAAGTCAGACAAGGTTCTAATCTCGTAAGAATTTGACATTAAGATTCCTCCGCATCCGCTTTTGCTTTTTCGAAAAAGCGTTTAGCCTCTTCAAAATCTGATGTTTTTAATATTGGATAGCCTTTTTTATGACAGTCAACTATCTCACCAAACTTAAAAACACGTTCAGCCATTTCTAAATTGTCACACCAGTACATTGCTTCATTAAACCAAGATTCTGTATAGAACATTTCCTTGGCGTGATCTTCTGCAGTACCTTCCCAAACTTGCACCTCAAAGCAATCATCGAAAATCTCTAAGGCAAATTCATTTCCTTCCTTCTCATTCATGCTTTTGTAGCGAGCAACTGCCTTTTCTGCTAATTCTTTGGATGCAGCAGGGCATTGCTCAAACGGGCTATCACATTCAGGTCGGATAGCTACACACCATAATTCTGATTTACTCATTTCCGCCCTTGCTGCTTCTATCATTGCCTTATCAATAGCCTGTCTTTTAGTCTCAGAAATTGACTCTCGTATATAATCCCACCCAGAAATATAATAAATTTCAGCAACACATTGGCCTTCTGCAATTAACTCCCCATCATCAGACCAATGAGTGTGTTGGCAGATAGTTCGAGTAGGGGTGTCGGCTAGCAAGAAATCCAACCGTGCCGTATCTTTAGCTTGATCTTTTGGCACCACCACGCAGCCTTCAAGCTTTTTAAAAACACTACTGAGCATTTCAGCAAGTTCATTTGCATCAATAATTGGTAGCTGTGGATGAGCATCTTCAACAGCAAATGATTTAACTGCAATCCACGACTGGATTTCATTTTCTAGAGTTTCAATATTCATGCTGCCACCTTCAAAGTTTCAATTGCGTCATCGATTGCTTTGTTAAACTTGCAAACATCTTGTTCTAATGCTTCGATTGCCAAGTCTTTAGCAAAGACGCGGATAATAATGATTTGTAGTTCAGGCTCTAACCGTGGGTCAAAGCTAATAAAGTCACACCACTCACGACGAGTACAAGACAATTGGCTTGTGATTTGTGGAATGTGCTCATCAGGAACTTGCTTAGTCAGAAGCGTATTCAAATGTGTTGTAGTATCTGGGCACTTAGCTTCAATCTGACCATCATCACCAACGAGTCCATCTGGTGATGCGCCGAACATCTTGATAAAAGGGTGGTTGATCAGTCCAGTGCCAACAACAAAACTACCAGTCTCATTTTCATAAGCTGTGATTGCATGGGGTTCGTTGTCTACACCCCATTGCATGGCGGTATTAGTGAAGATCTCCTTCTGAACGCCAGTTAGGCGCTCAGCTAGAATTGTTAATCCCAATGCATTTAAAGCTTTGCCCTTACTGGGCTTTGCATTTAAATCTTTAACTCGGCTTGCTGTGACTTTGCCACAGCGTTCCGCATACCAATCATCACTACGCTGGAGAATGTTCATAAACTTCTCCTTGTGGTTGATCAGCACGTTGAGCAGCTTCTTTTAAAGAAACACTATGAATTGACCAGAAGTATTTTTTGCATTCGCCTTTAGGTAATTCAACATAGCCAGTCTGCAAAGCTTCTGAACCTTCCATTGCTAATGCACGCATATTGTTTAAGTGTTGATCTTCAAAGTCTTGATAACCTTCAGGGATATTGGGTGTAACATCCTTAACAGGTTGACCACTTTCAGCAATTCGTTCTGCTTCGTCTTGGTCGTGAATGCCGACGAAGCCGAAAGCCAAACGAGCACATTGAATTGTTGCTTTGTGACGCAAGAAGCGTGAAGGGTGACTTTGCCATGGACCTTCTACCACATAACCTGTTTTTGATTTGAATGGTGCGCGATAACATTCGGATAGATACTCACGAACTACAGTTGGATGTGTACGATCTTTACGATAGATCACGCACTCAACCCATTCAGGTGCGTCAACTTTTGCACCATCCATGCGAACCATATTTTCTGAAAACTTAAACTCCATTCCATCAAAGTTAGAGTTTCCATTGATAATGCGTGACCAACCATCAACACCAACCACTGGAATAATCCCTTTGTTTTTGTCAGGGAAAGCATAAATTTCTTTAGTCCATGGGTTTAGCTTGTACTGACCTGCAACAATTAGTAGTGAAGCCATTTGTGCATCCGTAGCTTGTGTTTCAGTACGGAATGCAGTTTGAATCAGTGTTTCTTTCAACTCTTGAGGATTAACATTTGCCAATCCTAAAGTTTCAGCAACGTGTGTAATCTGAGTTGTGATTAAAGTATTTTGTACTGGTGCATTCATTTTTTAATCCTCAGTATTTGATTGAAACGTTTGGAATTTGGTTGCGAGCAATCGCAGTAATGACAGCTTTTGCTTGACCTTCATCAAGACCAATTTCACAAAGCTTGTTAAGAATTTCGTTATTGATAGAGCGCATATGTTCAACATTAGCCAAACGCGCTTCTTCTGCTTTACGTTCGGCTTCTTCTTTGGCTGCTTGTTCACGTTCGATACGCTGACTTTCCATTACAGCAGCTTGTTGTGCGCGCAATTCGGCTTCTTCTTTCTCAGCAATTAAGCGAGCTTCACGTTCAGCAGCTTCACGTTTTTCACGCTCAGCTTTTTCTTCAGCTTCTTGCTTTTCACGCTCAACTCGACGTTGTTCAGCTAATGCTTTAGCTTCAGCTTCAATACGTGCTTTATCGGCAGCTTCTTTAGCGATACGCTCATCACGTTCACGTTGTTCACGCTCTAATTGTTCTTTGCGTAAACGCTCTAATTCAGCTTGTTCAGCTTCATATTTTTCACGCGCAACAAGGGCAGTGCGTAACTTTTCAAGAGTCTCAAACTTTGCAATTTTTGCTTCTTGTTCGAATTCTTCAAATGAAGAGTCAATGCAGACACCCTCCAGGTCATTAATAGCGACTTTGATATTTTCGCTTGTCCACTCAGTAGGGTGGTTTTGCAAAAGATCAGCAGGCATCTTGATACCAATGATTGCGTCTTGATGCTTCTTCACACGATCTTTTTCCGCTTGCTCCCACGCATCACGCGGTGCAAGAATTTCATCACGCAAAGCATCCATGCGCTTCACAAACTGAATGCGGTCATCATCAACTAGCTTGATTCGAGCCTTTTCTTCTGCAACCAAGTCTTTCGCATATTTTTCAGCAAGTGTTTTTGATTTACTTACTTTTGCAGCGAGAGATCCAATTGCATCACGTCCTTTTTTAGTGGTCACATCTGGAACATGCTTTCGGACTTCTTCAGCAATACGATCAACCAATAAAAGACTTCCGCCTTGAGTTGCAAATGCCTGAACAATCACGTTTTGTTCTAATACTTGTAATTCATTAACTTGAGCATTCATAACCTTCTCCTAAGCTGCTAAAACTTTGACTAATGCTTTTGTGTAAGATTCACTGCAAGACCAAACACGTTGATTAACTCCGCATTTGCAGTGCCATGTGTAGCCGCCTTGAGATAGAAAGCGGCTGTTAGTTGTTGATCCACAAGCCTTGCAAACATGAGTCTCTGACTTGATTAGGCTTTCTAAGTTCACTTGAGCGTTCATTGTTTAATCCCCCTCAGCGCTGCAACAACTTGCTTGATTTCTTCTTCGGTGCGCCAAAAACCTATGCCTGAATCTATAAAATCGTCACATTTAATTTTTTTGTAGCCACTAATCATACTGCCATCCAAACACCAAGCCTCTTCACCATCCTTCGGCTCAAAAGGCGCTGGAATCTCTAGGCTCAGGGTTATGGTGCGGGGTTTTAGGCGGAAGCTCCATGTTGTATCCTCATTCAAGAACAATCCAAGATGGTATTGATTCCAAAAATGATCAGTGATTGTTGTCCATCTGTCTGCAACTGGATCTTTACTGCATTTATACTGAACAACACCCTCGGCTATGCGCTCAAGAGCTTCACGCCCACTAATCAGGGCTTGTTCTTGGGTTGACTGGCGATCCCAAACCAACTTAGGTCGTGTTACATACAGCCCAATCGGATAGGTATTTTGAAAAAAAATGTCTTCGCTATCATGGTGCTTTAAAGCCATAACAGCAGACTCGGGAATTTCAATCCACTTTTCATTGCCCAGCATCTGTTCTTTAACTTCACACCCAGTTAATTTGATATACATATAACCTCGTGCTGGATCTAAATATTCACGAACTTTAAACTTGCTTTTAGCAACAAGGTCGCGAAGCTGAGGTAGGGTGAGTTCAGGAATATCTTCATGGCGCCCCCATGCTTCAACACGATCCCATTCAATATGATAAGGAGGTGCATAAGCTAGGAAATGCCCACAATTTTGTATCTCTCTTGGAACCCAGTCCTTAGCGTGTTTTTGGTACCCAATAAGCACCAAATCATCTAAAACTTTCAATTTTTCAGAATCTTCTAAATCATTCACTTTGATTTTGTAGTTTTCCATCTCAAGCTCCCATCACAGCAGGGCAGATATGCGCATACAGAACATAAAGGAATGCGATAAACACCATAAAGAACACAACCATTAAGGCTTTGATTGATTTTTGTTGGTCGATCATGCTGTTTGCTCCTTCAAGTCTGCGCTGAAGTCACCTTGCTCAGGCTTTCCAAATACAACAGCCTTGGCAATTGTTTCCATAAACTTTGAGGTTGCTTTGGTAGACCAAAAGCAAGAGTTACGATTCTTTAACGTCCGTATTCCAATGCTGTGTAGCTCTGTACCAAGATGCTTTGCTACTTCTTGATCTGCTTTAAATCCATCCCAAAGATCACCTTTAAAAGTATGCAAACGAGCAGCTTGTACTTTAGGGAACATGCAAGAAGGCTCTTTAATGCGGAGTTGAATCTTTGCGCCCCCAAATCCCTCTGTTGTTCCTGGTGCATGTTGATATACGTGTACAAGTTCACCACAGCGAGAAAAGATTGCGCATCCAACACGCTCATACAGGTCAAAATTATGCTCGTCTATAGTCACACCAAGGGTTCCATGAGGAATTGGAGAACCACTAAACATTCCAATTTGCCCAAGGTTATTAATTTCAATTGAATAAATTTTCATTCTTCTTCTCCGAAGCCCTTAAGCGGGCTTTCTCAATTCTTGTTCGATTACTTGGACGATCTCTTGAACGCTGTAAGTGCTTAAGTAGTGGTTAGGTACTTCACCGTTTTCGTCATAGACACGTGGTTCTAAGATTTCTTTGACTTCAACTTCATTCCAAGTATCACCAACGCTATTGCGTTGAGTAGAGAAGTCAGCAACATACTCAAACTCAACAACGTATTGCTCGTTTAGAGTCTCTACAGCAGCTTTGCTTGACTTAACGTTGATTGATTCGAGTTTGAATGGGGCAGTTACTTCAATCTGCTCAACTAATGGAGCAACTTCTTGTTCTTTCGCAGGGCTAAATGCATAAGCTGCTGTTAGCATTCCCATCACTCCAAGTGCTGTGCACATTGGTTTGACTACGTTCGTTTTTATGTTCATACTTAAATCCTCTTTGAGTAAAAGTCCCTGTCCGTCGAAAGTTAGGGACTTTTTTGTTGTTGATGAGATTTAGTTTACCAAAGGAAACTTGTAAGTCAACAAAAAGTTTATTAAAAGAAACTTTAATTTTTATGTTTGGAAACTTTATGTTTTAATAGACAAAAGAAAACCCACACTGGGTGGGTTGGATGGAGTTTGTTATGAATCAAACAATGATTTTTATATCTATTATTTTAAACACGTTTTTCATATCTCATTTTTTACTATCTGCTTTTGAGGATTCAACATGGTTTAAAAAGAAATGTTTATCTAGAGCAAGGCAAAGAGTAAAAAAGCATGTTGAAGAGAGAAAGGAGCTAGTAAGGCAGCTACGAAAAAGACAGACCCTAACAAAAGATAAAAAACAAATATATGGTTTCCCATGGTGGCCTTGGTTCAGATAATTACCATTTCCAAGGTCTTGCCAAAACCACAGAAGCTATCACGGTAATGACTGTAGGGATGATCCAGATTTGATGTTTAATAAAATACCTGACGATTGAGTGCGCAACCTTAGAGGTCCAATGTCGATCAAGCCCAATACCAAACTCATAACTTACCCACTCACCGTTCCACCATTTTTTTATTTTTTCGAACATAATTCCCTCTTAAACTCTGTCAGGTTCACAGTTTTATTATTCAATACACATGTCAAACGTTTGAATATTTTTCCAAAAATTCATCTATCCATCCTTGCGCTACATCAAGATTGGTTATGTCAGTAAGTTTTAGATTGGTTTCTTCTGCCTCATTAAATCCTTCAATGATAGCCTCAAAGATATTTGCCTCAACTATGATCTCGCGTGCTATTTCCGCAGCATCATAGCTTTGCTTGGCCTTTTTAAGGGAGGCTATTTGTTTATCTATTCCTGCACCAATTTTACCTAATGCCAATTTAAACTCTTGGCGATTGATCGTTAGTGCAGTTTTGGATTTATTGAGCGTTGCGATCATTTTGTTCTCTTTTATTTAAGAGGTTTTATTTATCCAGCACGCCAAAATTGACGTCCCATTACTCTGAAATTTAAACCATTCTGCTCAGTAACTTCACGATCTCTATATTTTGAGTTCAAACTGTGGAGAATAAGTTTTCCGCCTTCTTCCTTGAATATTTGTTTAATCATGCCTTCACCCTCAAAGTAAACTGCATAGATCTCACCATCAATTATTTCTGTCTGGGATATATCAATACCTACAAGGTCCTGGTCATGAATGAAGTCAGACATGCTGTCACCCTTTGCTTTAATGATTCTCATACATTTAGGATCAATATGTTTTCTATGAAAAAATGAAGGTGGGAAAGGGAATTTTCCATTGATAACATCAAAGTGAAACTCAATTGACTCACCTGCACCACAAGAAAAATTTGCTTCCACTACATCAATCCAAATAAAGCCATTTTCTGTTTCATAGTCAATGACAGTAGGCTCATGTATGTCATTCACATCAAAAGAAGATTCATTAGTATTTTTTAGTCCATGTTTATCCATGAACTCTTGCATTTTAAATGTGTTTAATTTTTCTGGCTCTTTCCCAAACAATAACCAATCTTGAGATGTTTTAAGAGTCGCTGCAAGGGCAGGCATATACTCTGCTTTTGGAACATTTGTACCTGCCACCCATTTAGATACAGCTCCTTTTGTAGCACCCGTTGCGTCGACCAAATCAACTTGGCGAACTTTAAGCTCGGTCATTCTTTGAATAATACGATCACTTATAGAGCTCATAAAAAATTCCTCATTATTGTTTCCTATAGTAAACAAACATATTGCCTTGTTGATAAACTTATGGTTTACTAATGGAAACTATAAGTTTATAGAGGTAAACCATGACTGTAGATGATTTAGTAACCCACTTTAAGGTTGCTAAAGACATTGAATTAACTGGAAAGCTGAATGTAACTCGGGGAACAGTAAGCAAGTGGCGTTCAAGAGGTATTCCTCGTAATACGCAAGCCAGAATTCAAATCTTAACTAAAGGCAAACTTAAAGCCGATATACAAGCGTTGAGCGCTTAGGAACAACCATGACAAAGCGAAAACCTAAAAAGGATGCGTCTATTACGATCCATATGCCTACTGACCATAAGGAGCAATTGTCTTCATTGGCAGAAATGCTAAGAGCAGGACAGGGTGCAAGTGAGTATGTGTATGAAACGTTAATCAAGCCTCATCTCCAACAATTGAAAGCTGAGACAAAGATTAAGCAAAAGATTTTCGGTTTAACAGAGAACGAAAAGAACCATGAGCATCAAGCAGATTTATGCGACCGCTCAGAAAGTACAGGCAAATAAAAACCGCTTTCCTGCGCGAACAGGGTAGCGGTCGCGTTCAATCGGAGATAAATCTTATGAACCATCAAATATTAGCAGACATTGAACTAAATCGGAAGATTAGTTTGTTTCAGAAAGCGGTTGAGGCTTACACGCTTCATCGATCACTCAAAAATGCAACTGCTTTGGCTAAGGCTAAAGCTGAGTTGGCTTGTTTTGTGTGGGGT
>NZ_DBBF01000027.1:0-263304 GCF_002292065.1 Acinetobacter sp. UBA991
ATTTCGTGATGTAGAAATTCGCGCACCACGTGGTACAAAGCTCAATGCAAAAAGCTGGTTAACAGAAGCACCGTTACGCATGCTGATGAACAACCTTGACCCTGATGTTGCAGAGAATCCAAAAGAGCTTGTTGTTTACGGTGGTATCGGTCGTGCTGCACGTAACTGGGAATGTTTTGACAAGATCGTTGAAACGCTAAAGAATTTAGAAACTGATGAAACCTTGTTGGTTCAATCTGGTAAGCCTGTGGGTGTGTTTAAAACCCATAAAGATGCACCGCGTGTTTTGATTGCAAACTCGAATCTTGTTCCACATTGGGGAACGTGGGAGCATTTCAATGAATTGGATGCGAAAGGTTTGGCAATGTATGGTCAGATGACAGCGGGTTCTTGGATTTATATTGGTAGCCAAGGCATTGTGCAAGGCACTTACGAAACGTTTGTAGAAGCAGGTCGCCAACACTATAACGGTGATTTGACAGGTCGTTGGGTCTTGACTGCTGGTTTAGGTGGTATGGGCGGTGCACAACCTTTAGCTGCAACATTGGCAGGCGCATGCTCACTCAATATCGAATGCCAACAAACCAGTATCGATTTCCGTTTACGTACGCGTTATGTCGATGAGCAAGCCACTGATTTAGATGATGCTTTGGCGCGTATTGAAAAATATACCAAAGAAGGTAAGGCTGTTTCGATTGCATTACATGGCAATGCAGCAGAAATCTTACCTGAATTAGTCCGTCGTGGCGTACATCCAGACATGGTGACTGACCAAACCAGCGCACATGACCCATTAAATGGTTATTTACCAATTGGCTGGACATGGGAAGAGTACCGTCAGCGCGCTAAAACTGAGCCAGAAGTTGTGGTTAAAGCAGCGAAACAGTCGATGGCGCAGCATGTTCAAGCGATGCTGGATTTCCAGAAAATGGGTGTTCCAACTTTTGACTATGGCAACAACATCCGTCAAATGGCACAAGATGAAGGCGTAGCAAATGCCTTTGATTTCCCTGGCTTCGTTCCTGCTTATATTCGTCCATTGTTCTGTCGTGGTGTTGGTCCATTCCGTTGGGCTGCACTTTCAGGTGATCCAGAAGATATCTATAAGACAGATGCCAAAGTAAAAGAACTCATTCCAGATGATGAACATTTACATCGCTGGTTAGATATGGCGCGTGAACGTATTAGCTTCCAAGGTTTACCAGCGCGTATTTGCTGGGTCGGCTTAGGTTTACGTGCAAAACTCGGTTTGGCATTTAATGAAATGGTTCGTAGTGGTGAACTTTCAGCACCTATCGTGATTGGTCGTGACCATCTGGATTCAGGTTCAGTGTCTAGTCCAAACCGTGAAACAGAATCAATGAAAGATGGTTCAGATGCCGTATCTGACTGGCCGTTATTGAATGCCTTGTTGAATACTGCTGGCGGTGCGACTTGGGTGTCATTACATCACGGCGGTGGTGTAGGTATGGGCTTCTCTCAACACTCAGGTGTGGTGATCGTATGTGATGGTACAGATGAGGCAGCAGCACGTATTGCACGTGTATTGACCAATGACCCTGCAACAGGGGTAATGCGTCATGCTGATGCAGGTTATGACATTGCGATTGATTGTGCCAAAGAGCAAGGCTTGAACTTGCCGATGATCACACAATAAACAGACAAGGACATTACGATGCTTTTTGCAATTGTGTAAGCGGCATCGTAAGCGAACAATAGAGTGCAAAACAGGACGCCAATAATGGAACTTCTAATTCAACCCGGCAAACTTAGCTTAGCAGATCTGCGCCACGCTTATTTAAATCCAATCAAAGTGAAACTCGATGACAGCGCTTCTGCTGGCATCAATGCGAGTGTTGCTTGTGTCGAACAAATCGTCAACGAAGGCCGTACTGCTTACGGGATCAATACGGGTTTTGGTTTACTTGCATCAACTAAAATTGCACCAGAAGACCTAGAGCAATTACAGCGTTCTTTGGTGCTATCACACGCTGCTGGCGTGGGCGAGCCGCTTGATGATGCGATGGTTCGTCTGATTATGTTGCTTAAAGCAAATAGTTTGGCACGTGGCTTTTCGGGGATTCGCCGTAAAGTAATTGATGCCATTTTGGCGTTGATCAATGCAGAAGTTTATCCGCATATTCCATTAAAAGGTTCTGTTGGTGCTTCAGGTGACTTGGCACCACTGGCACACATGTCTTTGGTGTTATTAGGCGAAAGCAAAGCGCGTTATAAAGGTGAATGGTTACCAGCGGTTGAAGCACTTAAAATTGCGGGTTTAGAGCCAATTTCTTTAGCTGCGAAAGAAGGTTTAGCACTTTTAAACGGGACACAAGTTTCTACAGCATACGCATTACGTGGTTTGTTTGAGGCAGAAGATTTATTTGCTGCTGCAACGGTGTGTGGTGGTTTAAGTGTTGAAGCCATGCTGGGTTCTCGGGCACCATTCGATGCACGTATTCATGAAGTTCGCGGTCAACGTGGTCAAATTGATGTTGCTGCTGCATATCGTGACTTACTGACTGAATCGAGTGAAATTTCTCATTCACATGAGGACTGTAGCAAGGTTCAAGACCCATACTCACTGCGTTGCCAACCTCAGGTGATGGGTGCTTGCTTGACTCAAATTCGTCAAGCCGCAGAAGTGTTAGCAATTGAATCAAATGCGGTATCTGATAACCCATTAGTCTTTGCTGCTGAAGGTGATGTAATTTCAGGTGGTAACTTCCATGCTGAACCAGTGGCTATGGCTGCGGATAACCTTGCATTGGCAATTGCCGAAATTGGTTCACTGTCTGAACGTCGTATTTCGATGATGATGGACCGTCATATGTCACAATTGCCGCCATTCTTGGTTGCCAATGGTGGGGTCAATTCAGGCTTCATGATTGCTCAAGTAACAGCCGCTGCGTTAGCAAGTGACAATAAAGCACTTGCACATCCTGCCAGTGTTGATAGTTTACCGACCTCTGCAAATCAGGAAGACCATGTTTCTATGGCGCCGAATGCGGGCAAACGTTTGTGGTATATGGCTGACAACGTTCGCGGCATTCTTGCAGTTGAGTGGTTAGGGGCATGTCAGGGTCTTGATTTCCGTGAAGGTTTGAAGAGTTCTCCAAAACTTGAGCGTGCGCGTAAAGTGCTGCGTGACCAAGTGCCTTATTACAGTGAAGATCGTTTCTTTGCGCCAGATATTGAGCAAGCGAGTGAATTGCTTGCAAGTGGCTGCTTGAACGAATTACTCATTCCACAGCTATTACCGAGTTTGTCTGAAGTGTGATCAATAAATCGGTCACATGGAGTGGCCGAATCTAACTAAATTTCCTCAAGGATTGGAGATTATAATGTCACAACACTCCACATTACAGCGGGGGTTAAACACCCGCCATATTCGTTTTTTGGCATTGGGTTCAGCCATTGGGACAGGACTCTTTTACGGTTCGGCAACAGCCATCAAAATGGCAGGTCCGTCTGTATTAATCGCATATATCGTTGCAGGGATTGCAATTTATATCGTGATGCGCGCATTGGGTGAGATGGCTGTACATAACCCAGTATCGGGTTCATTCAGTCACTATGCCTCACAATATATTGGTCCACTTGCAGGTTTTACCACAGGCTGGACCTACGTTTTTGAAATGATCATTGTGGCTTTGGCCGATGTCACCGCCTTCGGGATTTATATGGGGTTCTGGTACCCCGATGTGCCGCGCTGGATCTGGATTCTGTCGCTGATTATGTTCCTTGGGGCAATTAACCTGATTCATGTCAAAGTCTTTGGTGAACTGGAATTCTGGCTTTCAATTGTCAAAGTGACGGCGATTGTTGCGATGATTGTCGGTGGTTTAGGTTTAATGTTCTATGGCTTCCATGCGGATCATAGTGGTTTTACCACTGGCATTCAAAACTTATGGATTCACGATGGCTTTATGCCAAATGGTATTGCTGGTTTAGTTGCCTGTTTATCTGTGGTGGTATTCGCTTTTGGTGGGATTGAAATTATCGGGATTACCGCAGGTGAGTCGCAAGACCCGAAAACCTCGATTCCTAAAGCAATTAATGCGGTGCCAGTACGTATTCTGTTGTTCTATGTCATGACGATTTTTGTATTGATGTCGATTTTTCCATGGAATCAAATTGGTAGCCAAGGCAGTCCATTTGTACAGATCTTTGAAAATCTTGGGATTGGATCTGCGGCAACCGTTCTCAATATCGTGGTGATTACCGCGGCGATCTCTGCGATCAATAGTGATGTATTTGGTGCTGGACGTATGCTGTATGGCATGTCGAATCGTGGACAAGCACCGCAAGTATTCCAAAAAATCTCCAAAAATGGTGTGCCTTGGATGACAGTTGTGGTGATGGCAGGGGTGTTATTGATCGGCGTATTGCTGAACTATCTGATTCCTGAAAATGTATTCATCATTATTGCTTCAATTGCGACTTTTGCTACGGTTTGGGTGTGGTTGATGATTTTAATTGCTCAAGTTGCGATGCGTCGTAAGTTGTCTAAAGCAGAAATCAAAGCCCTCGATTTCCCAGTGATTGGCTGGCCGTATGCACCTGCATTTGCAATTGCGTTCATGTTGTTTATCTTGGCGATGATGGGCTATTTCCCAGACTCACGACCTGCAATTTATGTTGGCGCAACCTGGTTAGTTTTACTTTGGATTGCTTATACCATTTGGGTGAAGCCCAAGCAAAACACGGTAAAAGAAAATCAAAGCATGCAACAAAATATCGAAATGGAAAGTTAAATATCAAGCTGCTCAGGTGTCATCCCGCCTGAGCAGTGAGAGGAACTGTGAATGAAAAAGCTTTGGAAAAACTGTCATATCGCCACCATGCAAAATGGGCAATATTCCAGTATTGAACATGCTGCAATGGTCACTTCAGGGCAGCATATCCACTGGATTGGAACATTTGAAGATCTTCCTGCCGATGCTTATTCCGAAACCATCGATTTGAATGGCGCATGGGTCACACCGGGTTTGATTGATTGTCATACCCATAGCGTGTTTGGTGGCAACCGTAGTGTTGAGTTTGAAAAACGCCTGCAAGGTGCTAGCTATGCTGAGATCGCAGCTAGCGGTGGCGGGATTGCCAGTACGGTTCGTGCCACGCGTGAAGCGAGTGAACAAGAGTTGCTTGCATCAGCTTTGAAACGAGTTCGCTGCTTGCTTAAAGATGGTGTCACCACTATTGAGATTAAGTCAGGTTACGGTCTGGACTATGCTAATGAGCGGAAAATGCTGCGTGTGATTCGTCAGATTGCAGATACTTTGCCGATGACAGTTCGCAGTACCTGCTTAGCAGCACATGCTTTACCGCCTGAGTATCAAGATCAAAGTGATGCTTATATCGAGCATATCTGCAATGACATGCTGCCAAAACTACATCAAGAAGGTTTGGTTGATGCAGTCGATGCCTTTTGTGAATATTTGGCATTTTCGCCAGCTCAAGTCGAACGTCTATTTAAAACAGCGCAGTCTTTAAATCTACCGATCAAGTTACACGCTGAGCAACTGTCTGCATTGGGTGGATCGAGTTTGGCGGCACGTTATCATGCCTTATCGGCAGATCATTTAGAGTTTATGACTGAGGATGATGTTAAGGCGATGGCTGCTGCTGGAACGGTGGCGGTGTTATTACCGGGCGCATTCTATTTCTTGAGAGAAACCAAATATCCACCTTTAGACAGTTTGCATCAACATGGGGTACGCATTGCACTATCCAGTGATTTAAATCCAGGCACATCACCAGCCTTATCTTTACGGTTAATGATGAATATGGGGAGTACCTTATTCCGTCTAACACCTGAACAGACTTTGGCGGGTGTGACGACGCATGCGGCACATGCATTGGGTTTACAAGAGACTCACGGCACTTTAGAGACTGGTAAAGTTGCAGACTTTATTGCGTGGGATATTGAGCATCCATCCGAGATTGTTTACTGGTTGGGTGGCGATTTACCGAAGCGGATTATTCAGCATGGCAATGAAATCTCAATCTAACAGCGAAGCTCATTTTTAAAGGACGCTAGACATAATGAATCATTCATTTACATGGCAGGGGCGTAAAGATGGTGAGGGTGCTGAACACTTAAGGATTCACCAAGTCGTCAATACCACACCACGAGCTGATTATGCCTTGATTGGCTTTAGCTCGGATGAGGGCGTTAAGCGTAACAAAGGGCGCTTGGGTGCAGCAGATGCACCTGACAGTATTCGTGCGCAATTGGCTAATTTACCTGTGCATCAACCAGTCACGATTACCGATATTGGCACAGTGGTATGTGACGGCTCCAAACTGGAACAAGCACAGGCTGAATTGGCTGAACAAGTTGAAAGAAGCCTCAAACAGGGCATGAAGCCGATTGTGTTAGGCGGTGGCCATGAGGTGGCTTTTGGTAGCTTCTCAGGTCTGTTTCAATATCTGCAAAATCATGAGCCGAATAAGAAGATCGGCATCATCAATTTCGATGCACATTTCGACTTGCGTGAAGCTGAACAGGTGACTTCTGGCACACCTTTTTTAAATGCAGCAAAACTGTCTGAACAGCATCAACAAGAATTTAATTATTTGTGCATTGGCGTAGCGAAACATTCAAACACCAAGGTTTTATTTGAAACCGCAGATCGGCTGAATTGTACTTATATTTACGATTATGAGTTGCAGCAACAAAATGTTGAAACTTTAATCGAAAAGTTGACAGCTTTTACCGGAAAAGTTGACTATTTGTATATTACAGTTGATCTTGATGTATTTAGTGCTAGCATTGCGCCAGGTGTAAGCGCACCTGCGGTTAAAGGGATTGATTTATCCGTCTTTGACCCATTACTAGAGGCCATTAAGGAAACCGGAAAGATTAAAGTTTTTGATGTGGCGGAATGTAATCCACGGTTTGATTTGGATAGTAGAACTGCCAAATTAGCCGCTTATATAATTTTTAACTACATATTTGATTGATGGATCATGTGAATTCATCAAAAGGTTAAAACATGTCTAATTTATCTTATGTCTCTCAAAATGACGGTCCATGGGCAACTTATCTTGAACAGATCGAGCGTGTTGCTCCATATCTAGATGGTTTAGAAGACTATGTGGACACATTGAAGCGCCCAAAACGTGCTTTGATTGTCGACGTGCCAATTGTTATGGACGATGGCACAATTCGTCATTTTGAAGGTTATCGTGTACAACACAACTTGTCACGTGGTCCGGGTAAAGGCGGTATTCGCTATCACCCAGATGTAGATTTAAATGAAGTAATGGCTCTTTCAGCATGGATGACAATTAAAACTGCGGTGGTAAATTTACCATTCGGCGGTGCAAAAGGTGGCATTCGTGTTGATCCGCGTCAACTTTCACCACGTGAATTAGAACGTTTAACACGTCGTTATACCAGTGAAATCAGCCATATCATTGGCCCACAAAAAGATATCCCTGCCCCAGACGTGGGGACTAATCCAAACGTAATGGGTTGGATCATGGATACCTATTCATCTGGTCAAGGTCATACGGTGACGGGTGTTGTAACAGGTAAACCGGTACACCTCGGTGGTTCTCTTGGTCGTATTAAAGCAACAGGCCGTGGTGTATTTATCACAGGTCAACAAGTTGCTGAAAAAATCAAATTACCTTTAGACGGTGCGAAAATTGCGGTTCAAGGTTTTGGTAACGTCGGTAGCGAAGCTGCATATTTGTTTGCAGACTCGAAATCGATCATCGTGACGATTCAAGATCACACAGGTACGATTTTCAACCCTGAAGGGATCGATCTTGCTGCATTAAAAACTCACATGGAAACTCACCAAGGTGTGGGTGGCTTTGCTGGTGCGCAAGTGATCAGTGATGAAGAGTTCTGGAATGTAGAGATGGATATTTTGATCCCTGCTGCATTGGAAAGCCAAATCACAGTTGAACGTGCTCAAAAATTAACTGCGAAGTTAGTGCTTGAAGGCGCGAACGGCCCAACATTCCCTGAAGCGGATGATGTTTTGGTTCAACGTGGTATTACGGTTGTTCCTGACGTGATCTGTAATGCGGGTGGTGTAACCGTATCTTACTTCGAATGGGTTCAAGATATGTCGAGCTACTTCTGGTCTGAAGAAGAAATTAATGAAAGACTGGATAAGTTGATGATTCAAGCCATTAACGATGTATGGCACAAATCAAGCGAAAAAGAATGTACTTTACGTACAGCAGCCTTCATTTTAGGTTGTGAGCGTATCTTAAAAGCACGTAAAGAGCGTGGTATTTTCCCAGGCTAATTTTAGCTGTGCTTTTGAAACGACCTTAAGGTGTAAACTTTAAGGTCGTTTTTTATTGCTGAATCAATCCAGAAAGAAATCTTTTTGTAGCTGGGTGTTGCCACTGACACAGGCATACTGAGCGAAATCAGTGATCCCGATCCGTGCCAGTGCTTGTTCATCTGTGAGGCTTTGTCCCGTTAGTTCACCTTTGACCGTACTGTAAATTGCAAAAGCAGCGTCCGCCATGATCTCCGGTTTACGACTCAATTGACGCGTATTTTCCTCACCTAGGTTCTTCGAAACTGCTGCTGTAGCGATATAGGTTTCAGGCCATAGCGTATTACAGGAAATACCATAGTGACGGAACTCTTCTGCCATACCTAGCGTCAGAATCGTCATACCATATTTAGATAAGGCATAAGGCGAGAGCATACCCAACCATTTTGGTGACATATTTACAGGTGGCGATAAGCTTAAAATATGCGGATCTTTTGCTTGTTTGAGATAGGGTAAAGCGGCCTGTGCACAAATAAAGGTTGCACGGTGGTTAATGGTTTGGATCAGGTCATATTGTTTTAATGAAGTGGCTTCGACACCTGTGAGTGCAATCGCACCTGCATTATTTATTAATACATCAATACCACCAAAGTTCTTGGCTGCTTGTTGCATGGCAGCATGAATCTGCTGTTCATCTCGTACATCTAACAGTAAGGGCAGTGCTTTGCCACCAGCAGCTTCAATTTCTTCGGCGACGCTATAAATTGTGCCTGTTAATTTTGCTGTTTCCACTTCAGTTTTTGCCGCAATAACAACATTTGCCCCAGCTTGTGCTGCTTTCAGCGCGATGGCTCGGCCAATTCCGCGGCTGCCACCAGTAATAAAAATGGTTTTTCCTTGCATATTACTCATGTCAATGTCCTATATTCGAGTTGTTATAAAAGCTGATTTAAATCATAAACGGATGTGAAAATTTTTCTGGATTGTATAGCTGTCGTTGTTTGGCAATCTCAACAATGCGATGGCGTAACTGACGTTTGATTACAGCATAGGTCAGACGATGCTTTTGTGACATCTCCTCAGCAAACTTAAATACCTCTGTATTTAATGATTCGGCAGGATGAATCTGATGGACCACTTGTGCGTCTAAGCACTCAATCCCTGTCATGGATTTTCCTGTTAAGGACATCTCCCAGATCGCATGTTGATTGGGAAGGAGTTGCACAATTTCTGCAATACAGTCAGTAAAAGGAATGGTCAGTTTGACTTCGGGGAAGCAAAAGCGTCCCTTATCTGCCCGCATCAAGCGGAAGTCACATGCAGATGCCAAGATTGCACCACCTGCATAAGCATTGCCATTAATCTCAGCAATCACTGGTATGTTGAGTAAGGCCAAACGCAGTAGCATATTTTCCAGTTCTAAGGTAAAAGCTTTTTTATCTTGCATGGATTGCTGCATTAACCAAGCGAGGTCTAAGCCATTGCAAAATGTTTTAGGATGGTCGCTTTGAATGACTAGGCAAGCATTATGCGAATGACGCTCGATTTCATCAAAGATCTCGATATATTCATTTAGCACATCTTGATTTAAGACATTGTCCTGATCGCCATTGGTTAATGTCAAAACATAAATGGACTGCTGTTGATCAAGCCTCATGGTGGTCATTGAAGCGCTTCCTCATTCTGCGATGGTTGATTGATTGCAGTCATTATTTCGAATAAAACACTCGCACAATAGGTGTGACTATGCCATATTGATGATCATTTTAGGACAGTGGATGTGCGATGCGAGATCCTTTTGGATTGTTTCAAGAAACCATCTCGGTTTCTTATGCACATTTATTATTAGAAATTGTGCATGATTATACCATTGATATTGAAACAGTTTTATCTGGCACAGGATTGGTGCTGGCAGAAATGAAACAAGCTGATGCCAAAATGAGTGCCCATCAATGGTCAAAGCTGGTGGTGAATGCTTTAAGGCTGACGGGGAATCCACGGCTTGGGATTGAATATGGTTTTAAATTACGTCCCACTTCGCATGGAGCCTTAGGTTTTGCATTTCTGAGCTGTACGGATGTTGAAACTGCATTAACGTTGTGCCAGCAGTATTTCTGTACACGAATCCAAAACTTTACCCCTGAATCGTATATTGATGAAGACTTTGTCTATGTTTATTTGGATGGTGTACATCCTGTTAAATTTGGCAATGAGCAGCAATCTGATCAATTACGGCAGTTTATGATTGAAAGTTTGCTCTTTGGGGCGATTCATTTTTTAGCTTTGTTTTCTGAAAAAATTGTTGAACGTTGTGAGGTCTTTGTTGATTGGGCCGATGCACAGAATTATAAACGTATCGATTTATCTCAGATCAAGATTCATTTTAATCAGCAACGCAATGGCCTACGCTTCCCCAAGCAATATCTGCATTGTAAAAATCCAAATGCAGATCAAGTCGCATTCCAACAGGCATTATTGTATTGCGAAAATGACAAATTGAAGTTACTCAAAGAATCGACGCGCGACCTGCAGAAAAGCATTCGTTCTGAGTTGTTGTATCGAGCTGGCAATACTTATCCGACATTAGCGTTGATTGCACAGCGGTTGAATATGTCTGAACGAACCATCAAACGACATTTACAAGCACAAGGGACCACTTTCTTGCAGATTTTAGCTGAGGTACGTTTTAGTCAAGCCAAGAAGTTACTGCAACAGCCACAATATAGTATTCAGGATATTGCAGCTCTGGTGGGTTATGAAGAAGCCACAAATTTTATTCGCGCCTTTAAAAAGATGTTTGGGGAAACACCGAGTCAGTATCGGAAAGGCTATTTGTCCAAGGCCGATTCATCCGACATCGCCAACTGAACCGTTACAATAAAAAGTTCTAGCGAATGCTGAATCTGTTCTGTCCATTCAAAGGAACAATTCATACGAATAAAATGTTGATGTGAGGGCAACACATTAAATAAAGGGCTTGGCGCAACTCCGATCTGATGTTGAATCAGCTGCTCATAGATTTGCATACTGCTGACTTTGTCTGGTAACTGAATCCAGAGAAAATAGCCACTTGGATAGTTATAGACCTTACAGTCTTTCGGTAGATGTTGTTTGAGATATTGAAAGAATTGTTTTTTATTCTTTTCCAGAGCCCGTCTAAGCGTTCTTAGATGCTTTTCATAATGATGATGGGAGAGAAACTCCACCAGCGCATTCTGGATCAGCGCATTGGCTGAAATGGTGCTCATCAATTGCAAATGCTGAATATGTTCGGAAAATTTGCCAGCATAGACCCATCCCATACGGAACCCCGAACCCAAGGTTTTGGAAAAAGAAGAGCAGTGCAACACCAGATTTTGCTGATCGAAATACTTCATGGGTAACGGCTTTTGATTGCCGTAAAACAGTTCTTCATAAACATCATCTTCGATCAAATGAATTTGATGTTCATGCAACAGCTTGGCAATTTTATATTTGATCTCATCGCTGACGGTAAAGCCAATCGGGTTATGTGCGTTCAACATGAACCAGCAGACTTTGATCGGATAGTTTTTAATGACTTGTTCAAAAGCTTCAATATCAAAGCCATGTTGTGGATGTTCTGGGAGGGTAATCACCTTGAGTCCCAAACGTTCAGCTGCCTGCCATGCGCCATAGAAGATGGTTTGCTGCAATAAAATATAATCGCCTGGTTGAGTAATCGCTTGCAGGGAGAGATTTAAAGCTTCTAAACCACCAGATGTAATGACAATGTCATCTGCATCGGTTGGAATCCCTTGCATACAATAGCGTTGCGCGATGAGTTTTCTGAGGGCTAAATTTCCAGGCGGCAGGTTGGTGGTCTGATCATAACTATGGCGATTGCGGGAAAGTTGCCCCATGATCTGAATCAGTTTGGGTGGATAGAGTAACTGACTATCTGGAAATGCAGAACCTAGTGGGCTGACCTGTTTGGATTGAATCGACTTCAGGTATTTAAACACCAAGGAGTTAATTTCAATTTTGGGGTTTAAAGAGACCACCGAATAAGCTTGTGGAATTTGGATATTATTTTGCTCAGCGACAAAATAACCTGACTTTTCTTTTGAATAAATCAATCCTTGCGCTTCCAGTTCTTGGTAAGCGTTCATTACGGTAATTAAGCTAAACCCTGATCGTTGCACTTGCTCACGTAAAGAAGGAAGTTTGCTGTGCGGTTGCCATGATCCATTTTCAATGAGAAGTTTCAGGTTGTGCGCTAATTGTTCTGATTTATACATAAAGTAAAGTGAATCCATCTTGATGGAACAGCTTGGTATGCAAGCTGCTCCATCTCTTTTTTAATAAGCAAACATCAATAACAGTCTAAATAGGCCTGCAATGATGGCGAGTGCAAAAAATCCAAGTAACCACAGTATTATAAACCATTGAGTTTGGCTTAAATGCAGAGATTTAATTTTCATGCAAAGCTGCTCCTTAGTGATAACCCGTATCTCCAACCCGTACTTTATCTCTAAACACCCAGTACGACAGGATGGTATAGGCGATAATGATTGGGATGAGAATTACTGCACCAACCAGTGCAAATTTCTGGCTAGAATGCGGTGCGGCCGCTTCCCAAATCGTGACCGATGGTGGAATGATATTCGGCCAAAGGCTGATCACAAATCCAGTAAAGGCCAAGAACACGAGTGCCAAGGTATAGATAAAAGGTTTAAAGTCCTGACGCTCTTTACAAGCTTTTAAAATCAAGAATGTAAACAGTAGTACTAAGATGGGCACAGGACTAAAATACAGCAGATTCGGCAAGGCAAACCAACGCGCTGCAATTTCAGGATGGGTCAGTGGGGTATAGAGACTGACACCTGCAAAAACCACAAATAGCAGCATGATCAGTTTAGGCATCAGTGCATACATCTGATCTCGTAGCTCATGGTCGGTTTTCATAATCAACCAGCCACAACCGAGCGCTGCATACATGGCAACTACACCCAACCCGGTAAATAAGGCGAAAGGAGTGAACCAATCTAAACCTGAACCAGAGAAAATACCATTGGTGGTTTGGATGCCTTGAATATAAGCGCCTAAAATCACGCCTTGCAGAAAGCTGGATAGAATTGAACCCCAAATAAAGGCCTGATCCCATAAATGCTTGGTGCGATTGGCCTTAAAACGAAACTCAAAGGCAACACCACGAAAAATCAGTGCAATTACCATCAGGGTAATCGGCATATATAAGGCTGAAAGAACGGTTGAATAGACCAATGGGAAGGCCGCAAACAAACCTGCACCACCAAGCACCATCCATGTTTCATTACCATCCCAGACCGGTGCGACAGTATTCATCATCACATCACGTTCTTCACGGCTTTTGATGAAAGGGAACAGAATGCCAATACCGAGATCAAAACCATCCAAAATGACATAGATCAATACACCAAGACCGATAATGCCGACCCAAATCAGAGATAAATCAATCATGGCGGTTCTCCTCTTTGGTCTGGTCTTGTTGGTCAATGCTTTCATCGACCGCACTTAATGGACGCATTGGGGTCTTGAAGTGACCATGGCCAGCTGGCTCAAGATCAATCGCTTCAATAAATTCAGGACCTTTTTTCAATAGTTTCAGCATGTAGTAAATACCGCTACCAAACACGATGGCATAGACCACCACGAAAATGATCAAACTGATACCGACTTGATCGGCAGTCACGGTATGCGACAAACCATCTTTGGTACGCATCACCCCATAAATTACCCAAGGTTGACGGCCAACTTCGGTCGTCACCCATCCCGCCAGTAAGGCGACATAGCCTGTAGGCCCCATGACAAAAGCGAATTTATGAAACCAAGATGATCCATAAAGCTTGCCTTTTTTACGCAGCCATAAGGCAACGAAAGAGAGCAGTACCATTAACATGCCAAGTCCGACCATGACACGGAAACTCCAAAACACAATGGTTGAGTTTGGTCGGTCTTCTGGGGCGAAGTCTTTTAAGCCTTTGACTGTACCATCCATAGAATGAGTCAAAATCAGACTGCCTAGATTTGGAATCGCAATTGCGTATTTGGTACGTTCTTCTTGCATATCTGGAATGCCAAATAAGTACAGTGGCATTCCTTCATCATAATTGGTCTCCCAATGACCTTCCATTGCGGCCAATTTTGCCGGCTGATGCTTCAAGGTATTTAAGCCATGATTATCACCAATCACCACTTGCAAGCAGGAAGTGACCAGCACCATCCAAAGCCCCATTGAAAATGATTTTTTGATCAGTTCATCACGACGCCCTTTGATCAGATGCCATGCAGCAGTACCCACCACCAGTAAGGAAGACACTAAAAATGCTGCAGCGGCCATATGCGCAAAGCGATAAGGGAAGGAGGGATTAAATACGATCGCCCACCAATCGGTTGGCACAATAATACCATTCTCGATTGCAAAACCTTGCGGCGTCTGCATCCAACTGTTGGAGGATAGAATCCAGAACATGGAAATACAGGTGCCGATGGCAACCATCAAGGTGGCAAAGAAATGGGCTTTGGGGCTGACTCGTCCCCAACCGAACAGCATGATGCCCAAGAAGCCCGCTTCTAAGAAGAAAGCACTCAATACTTCATAAGTGAGCAAAGGGCCAGTTACGCTTCCCGCAATACGGGAAAATTCACTCCAGTTGGTACCAAACTGGTAGCTCATCACCACGCCAGATACCACACCCATCCCAAAGGCCACCGCAAAGATTTTGATCCAGAATTTGAATAAATCTTTATAAATGGGGTTTTGAGTACGTAGCCATTTCCATTCCAGCATGGCAAGAAAACAGGCGAGACCAATCGAGGTGGCGGGAAAGATAATGTGAAATGAAACAGTAAATGCAAACTGTATTCGGGCTAATTCTAAAGCAGTGAGACCGAGATCCATATATCCTCTCCTATAACAGACCAGCAAAAGCAGTCGCTAGGAAAATGTGAAAGAATGGACTTAAATGTTTGAAAATAAGCAGAACCTGAAAAAGCTGCGGTTTGGATATTTAAAAGCGATTTAAGTTTTATTCATCATCTAATCTTCTGTTGTATATGAGTAGGTACAATTTCTTTTTGTTTTTTTATAACAGATGGGGTGTCCATAAATGATCTGTTATATTTTTTTAGCGAAACTCTGTAGCTATTCAGTTGTTTGTACCTGATTCAAAATAGCATCAAGCAACGATGCAGTGTGTTAAATATTGATCAAGCATTGTAAGTCGTTTGAATGACACTAATTCGGACTGAATGGCGTATGACTATGTTTATCACGAAAGAACTTAATGCGTTGACTCAGCTTTTTCAAAGTAAAGTGCCTTCGCAAGCAGTACAACAACAGCTAAGTCTTGAATATGTAAATCTTGAAGCAACCTTATTAAGAGGCAAGGTATTGAGAGATTTTTCTAAGGAGAAGGTCGCTTATATTGCTCAAGCTGAAATAGTGGAAAATGACAATAATCTCGCCTATTTATTTGCAACATTTATGATTGCCAATTTAAATCAGCCAGTGATTTATACCACGCCAGTCTCGTCCTCTGTACTTAAGATATTGAATCAATACTATCAAGCCGATAAAAGCGTCAATCTTAAAATCGAAGATGTGATTCATAGCCTCAAGCTATATATCGAGCTGGTCGATGATGCAAAAGCAGAGCAAGATTTTCTGTTCCGTTGTTTAGTCAAGGCACTGTGTCGTACAGATGTTTTTCATATTTTTTTGGTCACGCATTTATCCTTAGATCAGCAACAGATTCAGATCCTAGAAGAGTATTTTGATGTAAAAATTGATGTGATTGATGCTGATCGTAGGCCAAGCATGCTCAATGATGAATTGATTAATACGCGCAAGCTGCTATTTAAAAACAAAGATGAAGCACACAAAAGCTTATGTACTTTGTTTTCCAGTCTTAATGCAAATCTAGTCGCGAAGATTGGTCAGTTTAGCCCAGCCCAAGCGGCTCATTTAATCGAGGATATGTTCTATTCGGAACATATTTTTGAAAAGTTATCGGTCTATGCCGAATACATGCAAACCCGTATTCAAAATGGCGCTAGTTTTAAGGCTTTATCCACCATGTAATTGTTATGAATTAAGTTTTAGTCTTTCAATAGGAGCAGAGCTCATGTCTCAACAGCAATCAAAATTCCCATACCTTGCGGTTGGAATCAGTATTTTATTGGGGTGTTTATTCTTAGTCTTTTTCTTTCTGGCTGTGAGTAATCAACCCGATTATATGCCATCGCAACAGAAGCAGAATGCTGCCCATGTACAATCAACAGTTCAAGCGAATAAATAACTGATATTTTTCTTATCCGAAGCTTGTTTTTTTCTCTCTTACTGGTGATTTTGAGCACTTGCCAGTAAGTTTTTTTTATTTTGGGCTTGGTTGTAATTGTTAAAATCAAGAGAGATTTTAACGCTCTAATTGATCGAATGAGACAAATCAAGAATAGAAAAGAAGCACAATTCATGTTAATCCTATCTGTAGTAAATGTTAAAAAATAGCTCAGATGAGGGCAACATGATGGATAACTCAGAACAAACCATTCATAAGCAAGAAAATACCAGTTTTGCCAGAATTGAACCCTATACCCAACCCGCAGGTGGATGGGGCGCATTACTGAGTGTCGCCCGAAACCTAAAAAGGCAAGATATTTTAAAAAAAGGTTCAATCACCTTACTCAATATTAATCAGCCGACTGGTTTTGACTGTCCGGGCTGTGCATGGCCTGAGAAGAAAGATGCGCATGCCTTTAACTTCTGTGAAAACGGTGCCAAGGCTGTGGCTTTCGAAGCAACCAGTAAAACGGTAACACCTGAATTTTTTGCACAGCATACCGTGAGCTGGCTCGCTGAACAGAATGATTTCTATCTGGAAGATTTAGGTCGTTTAACTGACCCGATGCGTTATGACCCAGTCTCGGATAAATATGTACCGATTTCTTGGGATGAAGCTTTTCAGTTAATTGCCAAACATCTACAGGCGCTTGATCATCCTGATCAAGCGGCATTTTATACCTCTGGTCGTGCCAGCAATGAAGCGGCTTTTTTGTACCAATTATTTGTCCGCAGCTTCGGGACCAATAATTTTCCAGACTGTTCCAATATGTGCCACGAAACCACCAGTGTTGGCTTAAAAGATGCGATTGGTTTGGGTAAGGGCACGGTCATTTTGGATGATTTCGATCAAGCAGATGCTATTTTTAGCTTTGGGCATAATCCAGGCACCAATCATCCACGGATGTTGGCAACCTTAAGAGAGGTTTCGCGTCGTGGGGGTAATATTGTTGCCATTAATCCTATTAAAGAGCGTGGTTTAGAGCGTTTTCAAGACCCACAAGCGCCGCTAGAAATGATGACCAATGGCAGTACTCCAATCAGCCGTTATTATTTCCAGCCCAAAATTGGAGGGGATTATGCCCTGATGTTTGGGGTGATGAAGCATTTACTGGAATGGGATAAAAAGGCACTTGCGAAAGGGAAAGCAAGCGTTTTTGATCGTAGCTTCATTGAAATGAATACCATTGGTTTTGATGAGATGCTGGCGGAGATAAATCGTACTGAATGGTCTGAAATTCATAAACATACTGGACTTTCACCTGAGCATTTAGAATCGATTGCCAAGATGTATCTGGATGCAAAAACGGCTATTTTTTGTTGGGGGATGGGTATTACCCAACACCGTCATGGTACAGCCAATATTCATATGTTGGCGAACTTGATGCTGGCACGAGGACATATTGGTCGTCCAGGGGCTGGTCTTTGTCCAGTGCGTGGGCACAGTAATGTGCAAGGCGACCGAACCATGGGAATTAATGAAAACCCAAGTGATGCCTTGCTAGATAGTATTGATCGGGTATTTGGCATCAAGTCACCGCGTAAACATGGTTTTGGTGTGGTGGATACCATTAAGGCGATGTATGAAGGTGATGTAAAAGTCTTTATTGGTTTGGGCGGAAACTTTGCGGTCGCAACGCCTGATACACCTTATACCCAAGAAGCGTTACGCCGTTGTAACTTAACCGTTAACATTACCACCAAGTTGAATCGTAGCCATCTGGTCTGTGGCAAAGATGCGTTGATGCTACCTTGCTTAGGGCGTACCGAAGTAGATATGCAAGTGCATGGCGCACAAGCAATTTCGGTGGAAGATTCGATGTCGAATGTGCATCTTTCAGCAGGACGTAATCCACCGATCTCTGAAAATATCTTGTCTGAACCTGATATTGTGGCGCGTATGGCAGAAGCAGCATTGCCTGAAAGTAAGGTGAAATGGCGTTGGTATATCGAAAGTTATGACCGTATCCGTGATTCGATTGCCGATGTTTTTGATGAATTTCATGATTTCAATCAACGGGTCTATCAACCAAGTGGTTTCCATTTGGAGCATCCTGCCAATCAGCATGTCTGGAATACACCAAGTGGTAAAGCCCAGTTCTTGATTACACCACTGGCCGAAGTTTACGAAGATAAAGAAAATCAATATGCGGCTGCTTATAGTGAACAGCAGGTGTATACCTTGATGACCACTCGTTCGCATGACCAGTACAACACCACGTTATATGGTTTGGATGACCGTTATCGCGGTGTATTCGGGCAACGCCGTGTGTTGTTTATGAATCAAACCGATATTGATGCAGCAGGCTTTGAAGCAGACCAATGGGTTGATATTGAGAGTGTATTCTCGGATGGTGTGAAACGGATTGTACATAGTTTCCGTATCGTACCGTATAACATTCCACAAGGTAGTCTGGCGGCTTATTATCCAGAAACCAATCCCTTAGTGGCTTTGGGTAGCCATGACAAATACGCCAAAATTCCGGCGTCTAAAAGCATCCCTGTGATTTTGCATGCAGGTAATGCACCAGCACATTTTAATTTGAATGTTGAAGTTGACCCTGAGCATGCCAATGAACGCGTCAGTAGTGCATAACGGATAGGAATCTATTTTTTTCGAATCAGTGATGCAAATGAGGTAAGTGTGGACACAAAAACACGAGGTTATGAAACGATGCAAGTGCATCGTTTCCATCGCGAGATTTCTGAAAATGAACTGGATTATATTGTTCAGGAGTATCCTGTTGCCTTAATTTATAATGGTATTTCGCATGCCGTCATGATGGCAACACCATCGGATCTAGAGGTCTTTGCCAAAGGCTTTAGTCTCTCGGAAGGAATATTACAAAATTTAAGCGAGCTGTATTCACTCGATATTCGTCAAAATGAACTGGGGGTTGAAGTGGATATGACTATTTCATCCCGTGCTTTCATGGCTCTAAAAGCACATCGACGTATGATGGTTGGGCGTACAGGTTGTGGCTTATGTGGTATTGAAAGTCTAAAGCAACTCTATGCAAATCTACCAGCGGTCAGTACCCATATTTCTTCAACATGGTTAAGCCAAATTCCAAATGCAATTGCCCAATTAAAAGTCAGACAAAAAATCAGTGAGCTCACTGGTGGAGCACACGCTGCAGCATGGGTGGTGAAAGGGCAGATCGTAGCATTATTTGAAGATGTTGGTCGGCATAATGCCTTGGATAAATTATTGGGCTACTTGGCTGAACAGAAAATGGATGTGGCGGAGGGTTTTGTGGTGATGACCAGCCGTGCCAGTTATGAGTTGATCCGTAAATGTGTGCAATCCAATATTGCTCTATTGGCGACCATTTCTGCACCCACCAGTATGGCCATTGAGATGGCAAAACAATTAAATCTCACCTTAGCCAGTTTTTGTCGCGGTGAGAGCTTTGTTTTATATACCGAATAATGGTAAAAATTTGTGATTAGGTCGATATCTAATGCATTGATTTGTGTAGGATATGAGCATTAAGTTTTTTATTCTAAAATATTATGAATACACCTTTAAGACCTCAGCCTGTAATCAATAATCTTTCAGGTGAGAATGCATTATTTATTGTGCTTGGAATCAATAGCAATCCTGATCATTCAGGGGTAATTGATTTTCTTGCGAATTTTTCCGCATTGGTACGCAGTCTGACCAATCGTTTTCCGAATAGTAATTTTAGTGCCTCTGTAGGGATTGGTTCGAATGCCTGGGACTTACTGTTTCCTGAGTTAAATAAACCGAAAGAGCTTGCGCCATTTCAGGAAATCAAAGGGCCAAAATATACCGCCGTTGCAACAGCTGGGGATTTGTTTTTTCATATTCGCGCCAATCAAATGGCGATCTGCTATGAACTTGCCTCGATTTTGCATGAGCAACTCAAAGAGGATACCTATCCAATTAGCGAGACCAAAGGCTTTCGTTACTTTGATGGTCGTGCCATTCTTGGTTTTGTGGATGGTACAGAGAATCCTGAGCATGAAATTGCCAAAGAAATTGCCTATGTCGGTTCAGAAGATGCTGAGTTCTTAGGTGGCAGTTATGTATTTATTCAAAAGTATTTACATAATATGGAAATGTGGAAGGGCTTAACTACAGAAGAACAGGAAAAAGTGATTGGTCGAAAGAAATATGATGATGTCGAGCTGGGCGATGACGTTAAACCGCAAAGTGCACATAATGTCGCAAGTAAGGCACATGATGCGGACGGGAACGAACTTAAAATTTTAAGAGCCAATATGCCATTTTCCAATCCAACAGAAGGGGAGTATGGCACCTTCTTTATTGGCTATTCACGTTCTTTTAATATCACCAAAACTATGCTTGAGAATATGTTCTTGGGTAAAGAAACTGGACATGTCGATCGTTTACTTGATTTTAGTACCGCAGTTTCGGGCAGCTTATTTTTTGTACCAACCTTTGATTTTCTCGAAGATTTAGGCGAGTAAGGATGATCCGCTGAAATGAATGCGTTTATTTCAGCGGGAAATTGTTTATGGGGAAATCAGATATTGCTGTAATAGGACACGGAACTGATCTGGGATACGACCTGATTTTTGCGTGCTGAAATCGAAATACACTTGAACCGCTTTGCCACGTGCAACACAGTGCTCATTTTGCCAAGCTTCATGCGCCACAATAAAAGAAGAATTGCCGATATGCTCAATCCATGTTTTGACCTCGATATCAGCGCCGTAATAGATTTGTGCAACAAAATCGACTTCCACCCGAGCGAGAATCAAAGGCAGATTTTTGATTTCCATACTTGGGTTGAATAAGCGAAAAACAGGTTCACGTGCAGTTTCAAACCAGCCTGTAATGACAGTATTGTTGATATGTCCAAAAGCATCAGTTTCATAGAATCTGGGTGTAATCGAAAGTGTAAACATAGATCAACTGTTATTTTTCATTTAAAGCTCAATACTATAAGGGCTGAATATGTAAAAATCAGCCCCAATAACAGACTTAAGCGTTTATGAATGCTGAGATAGCCCACCACCTAAAGCTTTATACAATTCAATCTGATTATTCAACTTGCTTTGTTCAAGCATCAGTAAGCCTTGTTGTGCTGCATAAGCAGAACGTTGTGCATCCAACACGGTCAGATAACTATCAATCCCCGCTCTAAATCGAGCCGTAGATAATTTATAAGTGGTCTCAGTGGCAGAGACCAAACGACGTTGTGCTGCTAAACGCTCGTCAATATGGGCATGTGCAGCCAACGCATCATTGACCTCACGAAAAGCGGATTGAATGGCTTTTTCATAATCTGCCAGTGCAATTTGTTGTTCAGTTTCTGAAATTTTAATATTGGCTTTACGCGTCCCCCAATCGAAAATAGGCAGGTCGATACTTGGCCCAATTGACCAAGAAAAACCACCTGATTTAAATAAATCTTTAAGATCTGTCGATGCATAGCCAACTGGACCTGTCAGGCTAATCGTAGGGAACATACGTGCTTTGGCTGCACCAATATTGGCTCCAGCAGCACGTAATTGATATTCAGCAGCTTTCAGATCTGGGCGGTTATTCAGTAAATCACTACTTAAGCCCGTTGCCAAGCTGCGTTCAACACTAATCGTTTTTACGGCTTGATTCGGCAGGAGATTTTGAGGAACCGATTGACCAGCCAATAGATCCAGTAAGTTTTGTGCTTGTGCCACTTGAGTCTTATAGGCGGCAACATCATTTCTTGCAGTTTCAACCGATATCTGTGCTTGACGCAGCGGAACCTCGCTATCAATTCCGACATCAAAACGTTTTTTATTCAGATGATAGGAATCGAGCTGTGCTTTTAAGGTCTGCTCAGCCAGATTTAAATTGGCTTTTGCATAGGCATAATCTAACCAAGCTTGTGAGACTTGGCCGACTAAACTGATCTGTGAGGCTTCTCTTGCACTCTGGGTTGCAAAGTAATTATTTAAGGCCACATCTTTTAAGCTTTTGACTCGGCCCCAAAAATCCAGTTCATAAGCCGTCATTCCTAGTCCAACTTGAAAAGTTGAATAAGGATTGTTTGGGTTCGCAGATGGATTCACCTGTCGAACAGCACTGCCATTTGCTCCAATAGTAGGTAACTGGTCATTTTTACTGATCTGATATTGCTGTTGTGCACGCTGAATATTGAGTGTTGCAGTACGTAAATCACGGTTGTTATTTAAGCTGATTTCAATCACTTGTAATAGGCGTGTGTCGGCAAAGAACTGTTTATAGCCCTGAGTTGCAATTGAGTTGCCTGTGTTTGCGAGGGCAAAATTTTGTGGAATATCCGATTTGATCGCAGGTTTTGGTGCCTGCAGATTCATACATGCGGTTAAGGCAATCGAAAGTGTAGAGACAAGCAGGCCACGAGATAAGACAGTCGCTTTAGACATGGTCTTCTCCAAATAAGATGAGGATAAATACTGAGGAGGAGTCAGAGGAAACCCATTGATTCCCTCTGCTCTATGTCATTTAAGATGGATTTTTTTGTTTCGATGAAAACAGCTTTTCAACTGCACCCAGAATGAAAATAAAGAACACTGGGACAAAGAAAATTGCCAGAATCGTCGCTGAAATCATGCCGCCAAATACACCTGTACCTAAGGCATGCTGTGTTTCTGAACTTGCCCCTGAGGCGATGACCAATGGAATGACACCACAAGTAAAGGCTAAGGAGGTCATCAGAATCGGGCGTAAACGAAGTTTGGCTGCGGCAACGGTGGCCTCGACTAAACTCATGCCTTCTTCTTTCAGCATCTTGGCAAATTCAACAATCAAAATCGCGTTCTTTGCAGATAAACCAATAATGGTAATCAGACCAATTTTAAAGAACACATCATTCATTAAGCCACGAGACATAATCGCAACCACAGCGCCAAAAATACCCAATGGGACCACCAGCATCACTGAAAGCGGAATTGCCCAACTTTCATAAAGTGCAGCGAGTACGAGGAATACCACTAGCATAGAAAGGGCCAGCAGGAATGCCATCTGAGATTCAGATTGTTTTTCCTGCAAGGAAATACCTGTCCATTCATAACCAATGCCTTTTGGCAATTTGGCAATCAGGTGCTCCATTTCACGCATAGCATCGCCTGATGAGGTATCAAAATTCGGGATACCTGCAATACTTAACGATGGGCGACCGTTATAGCGGTTATATTGCTGGGGTGCTTTATTCCATTGCGGTGTCACCACTTCAGACAGAGAAACCAACTGCCCATTTGAACCCATCACTTTCAGATTCAAAATATCTTTGAGTTGCATACGTGATTTGGCATCGACCTGAACGATCACTTGTTGCATACGTCCCTGATTTGGGAAATCGTTGATATACATCGAACCCATTGAAGTTGAAATAATGTCGGAAACATCAGAGAACTTCACACCCAGAACATTCAATTTTGCACGGTCAATTTTTAAAGAAATATTGTCGCCTTGCGGTAAGCCTTCATTCCAGACCATATAGAACTTTTTGTTCTTGGCAGCCATTTCCATGAGCTGGTCTTGTGCAGCTAAAAGTACAGGCATGCCCAAGTTGGCACGGTCTTGCAAGCGTAAGCTAAAGCCTGAAAAAGTCCCAAGTTCATCAATGGCAGGAGGTAGTACCGCCATTGTTGCACCTTCTTTACTATGTGCCATCGTGGCATTAACCGCATTGGTCATTTCAGTTGCTGTCGAAGTACGGTCTTTAAAGTCGGTTAATGTGGTAAAAGCCACAGCCACGTTTTGACCTGCACCACTAAAGCCCCAACCCATGATGGTCGTGTTACTTTTAACATTTGGATTGTCTTTTAGACTGCTTTCAAATTCATTGACCACACCTCGCGTTCTTTCAGCAGTGGCGTCCGATGGCAATTGGAACGACGTCAGGAACCAGCCTTGGTCTTCTTCTGGCATAAATGCTGTAGGCCAATACTTCATACCTGCAAAGGTAAGGCCTGTAATCACTACAAAGATCACCATCATTGGAATAGTATGTTTAATCACTTTAAGCAGGATCAATTCATACTTTTTAGTGACTTTGTCGAAGCTGCGATCAAACCATGCAAAAAAGCCTTTCTTCTGATGATGGCCATCAATTGGTTTAAGAATCGTGGCACACAATGCAGGCGTTAAGATTAATGCCAATAATGCTGAGAACAGAATTGAGACTGACATGGTTAAGGTAAATTGTTGATAAATAATACCGACCGAACCACTGGCAAAGGCCATCGGTAGGAACACCGCTGCCAAGACTAAGGTAATCCCAATAATCGGACTGGTAATTTCCTTCATAGCCTTGGAAGTTGCTTCTTTTGGAGGAAGCCCTTCAGTCGCCATAATTCGTTCAACGTTTTCGACCACCACAATCGCATCATCGACGATGATACCAATCGCAAGTACCATACCAAACATGGTCAGTACGTTAATCGAGAAACCTGCTAGTAGCATCACCGCAAATGTACCGAGTAGCGCAATCGGTGCAACAATCGCTGGAATTAAGGTATAACGAACATTATGCAAGAATAAATACATGACAATGAAAACCAGTACCATGGCTTCAAGTAAGGTATGAATCACTTTTTCAATCGAAATTTTGACAAAAGGTGCGGTGTCATAAGGAATACTGAAGTGCATGCCTTCAGGTAAGTTGAGTTTTAATTCCTCAATTTTTGCTCTTACACCTTCCGCTGTTTTGACAGCATTTGCACCAGGACTGAGCTGAATCGCAGCAGCCGTTGCAGGTTTGCCATCTTCTAAAATCGCAAAGTTATAGGCCTGTGAACCCATTTCAACTTCAGCCACATCAGAAAGTTTAATCACGCTGCCGCTGGTTTTACTTTTTAGGCTGATATTTTTAAATTGTTCAACATCGCCTAATTGACCTTGTGCCGATAGTGGGACAGTAATCAATTGACCCTTTGCTGCAGGGAGATCACCTAATCGTCCTGGTGCGATCTCGACGTTATTTTCACGGATAGCATTATTAACGTCACTAATTGATAAACCATAAGACACCAGTTTATTGGGATCAACCCAAATACGCATGGCTTTTTCAGCACCGAAGGATTGAACTTTACCAACACCTTCAACACGTTTCAGTTCTTCGACCACGTTACGGACCAAATAATCACTCAGATCAACTTCGGAATACTGTCCATTGGGTGAGTTGATTCCGACCAACATCAAGAATCCCGATGACGATGCCTCAACCTGCAAGCCTTGTTGACGAACTACTTGCGGTAAACGTGCTTCAATGGCTTTGATTTTGTTTTGTACATCAACCTGTGCCATATCCACATCTGTACCCGGTTTAAAGGTCGCAGAAATCTCTGCAGTACCTGAGGTATCAGTAGTTGAGCTATAGTACAGTAGATTTTTCACCCCTGACATTTCACGCTCAATCAAGGTAACTACACTGTCATTAATGGTCTTGGGTGTAGCACCTGGATAAGTCGCACTAATATTGACTTGTGGTGGTGCAACACTTGGAAAGCGGGCAATCGGCAATTTCGGAATACTGAGTACCCCAAATAAAATAATGAAAATCGCAATCACCCATGCGAAGACAGGGCGGCGAATGAAGAATTGTGACATCATCATTGAGCTCCTTGTGTTGCAGGTACTTTCCACATGCTTATTTCAAGTTTTTGATTCGGCTGAATACGATCAACACCTTCTACAACGATTTTATCGCCTGTTTTAAGGCCTTTATTGGCGATGTAGAACTGATCATATTGTTGTCCCAGTTCAATCGGGCGAATATCTGCGGAACCTTTGGCATTGATCACATAGACTTGCGGGTCGCCATTGATATTGCGTTGAATTGCTTGAGCTGGGACAAGCAAAGCTTGAGGCACTGAAGCGCGGTCGATATTGACGCGGACATACATGCCTGGGAGGAGTTTTCGTTCAGGATTCTGAACTTCGATACGGATGGTGACATCACCTGTTTCAGGGTCAACATTAATGTCCTCAAATAGCATTTTGGCAGTGACGTTATACGCTTGACCATGGCTATTAGAAATACGTACAGTTTTTTCATTATTGGCAGACAACTCACCACTTTGTAGCGCAGCTTGCAAACGTTCGTATTCACTAATCGACTGTTTTACATCAACATAGACTTTATCGATCTGCTGTACCGTTGCCATAGTATTGGCATCACCTTGGCTGACCAATGCACCTTCAGTGACAAAAGACTGTCCGATCCGACCTGAAATTGGTGCGCGTACCGTGGCGTATTGCAAATTCAAGTTTTGACGCGTAAGCAGGGCCTTCATTTGCGCAACATCAGCCAAAGCTTGACGATATTCGGCTTGCGCATTACTGACTTCTTGTTTACTGATGGCATTGCTTGGCAGTAATTGTTCATAGCGTTCTAATTGAACTTTTAAACGGACCACTTCAGCTTCGGCCTTATTGAGAGAGGCTTGGTTACTATTCACATCAGCCTGAAAAGTTTCCGCGTTAATTTTATAAAGTGCTTGACCTGCTTTAACTTCACTGCCTTGTTTAAATAGCACTTTTTCAATAATGCCACCGACTTGTGGGCGAATTTCAGCAGTTCGGAAAGCCTGTACCCGTGCTGGCAAGTTTTCGCTAAAGTTCACCGATTGCGGCTGAATATTTAAAACGCTCACTTTGGCAGGGGGTGTTTCTGCTGGCTTTGCCTCCTCAGAACCACAGCCTTGTAGAACAAGTCCGATAGATAAAAATAATGGAAGTAATAGATGCTTTTGCATTCTGTCCAAACCTTGGGAGTTTTTGATGCTGGCATTATTTTCGAACTTTGTGTAACGATCATCGCTGAAGTGTGGAAAAAGTGTGGAGATCAACAGATAAATCATCGTATGATGAATCGATTGTTTTATTGATCTAAATCCTTATGTTTGAGCACTCTTTTTCTTTCGATTGCCATGACAAACTTATTCTTGTCGTAGAGGATGAGTATGATATTGGGGACATTATTGAGCACTATCTTAAGCGTGAAGGGATGCGCGTGATTCGGGCAATGAATGGTAAACAGGCGATTGAAATCCATGCCGCACAAACAATCGATCTGATTGTCTTGGATATTAAATTACCTGAACTGAATGGCTGGGAAGTATTAAGCAAAATTCGTCAAAAGGCGCAAACCCCTGTGATTATGCTCACCGCATTGGATCAGGAAATTGATAAAGTCATGGCATTACGGATCGGTGCCGATGATTTTGTCGTCAAACCATTCAATCCGAATGAGGTGGTGGCGCGTGTTCAAGCGGTGCTGCGACGCGCTCAGCAAAGCCAGCAGGTACCCAATAAAAATCCAAGTTATAAAAATATTGAAATTAATACCGATATTCATAGTGTCTATATTCATCAGCAGCATAAGAAGGTGATGCTGAATTTAACCCTGACTGAATATAAAATCTTGCTACAAATGATTGATCATCCTCATAAAGTATTTACCCGAAGTGAACTGCTGAATCATTGCCTACCAGATAGTGACGCTTTAGAGCGCACCGTTGATAGTCATGTCAGTAAGCTCAGGAAAAAACTGGAAGAACACGGTTTGCAACAGATGTTGATTAACGTGCGTGGGGTCGGTTATCGCCTCGATCATCCTGTGGAATGAGCGTGTTTTGAATGTTGATGGCTTTAATTCTAGTGATCAGATTTTCTCTTCTGTGACTTAAAGGATGTAAACAAGCGTTTAAATCCATTTTTGATTTTTGCCCAATATTCTTTACCCAATAAGGCAATCACGATTAACAGTAGAATTTCACCCCCAATCGCCATTGCTGTCATGATCAATGCTTTATGCGGGATGTCTAAGAATGGAACGATAGGAAAGGCAAGCCAGTAAGCGATGACTATGGCCAAAAGCACGAAGCCTATTTTCTTGCGTAGATTGAGTTTTGGTTTTTGCATTTTGGTCACATCAATAAAATTTTGATGCTGCTATTTTTGGAAAGGTTCGAGGAGCAATGATCTTGAATGTGTGGAAAAGTGTGTAAATCACTAAAAAAATCAGCGTATCATGTGAAAAATTTAGGTTAATTGATTGGACAAATCCAATGAAGAATAAGTCAGGTATTAGTAAACAGTTGTTTATCGCATTAAGTATCGTGAACTTAAGCGTGACGCTGTTTTCTATTTTGCTTGGCTATTTTATTTATAACTATGCCATTGATGTGGGCTGGATCACTTTAAGTTCCTTGCAGGAAGATTGGACCGAATTTCATTTTGTAGACTGGATTTGGCTATCTACAGTGATTTTTTGTGGGGGTGTCATTTCGATCATTATCGGGATGCATTTGGCCCAGCGGTTTATTAAGCCGATTAATTTCTTGGCAGATGCAGCAAAGAAAATCAGTCAGGGTGATCTTTCCGCACGGGCAGATGATAGTCAAATTCATTCCACTGAAATAGCTGAGTTGATGCAGAATTTTAATCATATGGCGCAGCAACTAGAAAGCTCGGTTGAAAATGCACAGGTCTGGAATGCCGCAATTGCACATGAATTGAGAACACCAATCACGATTTTGCAAGGCCGCTTACAAGGCGTTTTAGATGGGGTGTTTCAACCTGATGAAGCATTGTTTAAAAGCTTGCTCAATCAGGTGGAGGGATTATCACATTTGGTTGAAGACCTGCGGACACTCAGTTTGGTGGAAAATCAGCAGCTGAGATTAAATTATGAAAAGATTGATTTTAAATTGCATGCGGAGAAAGTTTTAAAACTGTTCGAAGATCGCTTGGCAAAAGCGCAACTTATTCCTGTATTGGAGGTCAGCGCCACATTTATAAATTGTGATCGTCGGCGTATCGAGCAGGTTCTGATTGCCTTGATTGAAAATGCAATTCGCTATGCCAATGCAGGCACATTAAAAATTTCCTCAAAGCAAGTCTCGGATGAATGGATCTTACAAATCGAGGATGAAGGACCAGGTATTGCGCAGGATTATCAACAGGATTTATTCAATCCTTTCTTTAGATTGGAACAGTCTAGAAATAAAGAATTTGGTGGGACTGGCTTAGGTTTAGCTGTTGTACATGCGATTGTCATTGCACATAAAGGTGCAATCGAATATAGCAACCCGAATCACAATAGTGTATTTACGATCCATCTGCCTGTTCACGTTTAATCTAAGTGATTTAGGTGATTGTTAGCGTTCGACTATGCTCATAAAGATCTGCTATGAATAAAAGAAGAGGTGTTGATTTAGCACCACCTCCTCAACAGAATCGTGCTGTTGCTGAAACATTGATAAAATTAATAATTTTTAATTGATTGATATTTATAAATAAAAAACATGGCATTCAATTTGTATTAACCACAGTGAAAGATAAATTGTGTTTAACAACAAATTTGGAGCAAAACATGAGTAGAAAAATTCGATTAGGTGCATTTATTCCAGCTACTGGACAACATGTCGCTGCATGGCGACATCCTGAATCGCAACCGACCAAAGCAGTGGATTTTGATTTTATTAAAGAGCAGGTACAACTTGCTGAAAAAGGCTTATTTGATGCCTATTTCTTGGCAGATGGTCTCGCCGTTAATTTCGGACAAGCTGAGAAAACAGGCTATAGCGATAAGGTAGCGGGCTTTGAACCTGTCACCTTGTTCGCAGCTTTATCAACGGTGACCAAACATATTGGTTTTATTGCAACTGCATCAACCACCTATGAAGAACCGTATTTATTGGCGCGTAAATTTGCTTCTTTGGACCATCTCAGCCATGGTCGAGCAGGATGGAATGTAGTGACCTCTGCTTCGGAAGCTGCCGCGGCTAACTTCGGTTATGAACAACAAATTCCACATGCAGAGCGTTATGAGCGCGCACAGGAATATGTTGATCTGATTAAAAAACTTTGGGACAGCTGGGAAGATGATGCCTTTATTCATGACAAGGCATCAGGTGTGTTTTATGACCCTGAGAAAGTGCATAACCCGAACCACAAAGGCAAATACTATGCGGTAAAAGGTGCTTTGAATGTGCCGCGTACACCACAAGGTTATCCTGTGATTGTACAAGCGGGGCAGTCAGGGCCGGGACGTGATCTAGCAGCTCGGTATGCCGAAGTTATTTTCACGGCCAATCAAAAGCTGGAAGATGCGCAAGAGTTTTATCGTGATGTAAAAAGTCGTTTGGCCAAATATGGGCGTTCAGCCGATGAGCTTTTAATTTTACCGGGCGTTTCTGCGTTTGTGGGTCGTACTGAAGAAGAAGCGCGTGCCAAATACCAACAGCTTACAGACCTGATTCACCCAGAAGCAGGGCTTGCCTTGTTGAGTGGGTTAAGTGGCGGCTTTGATTTTTCAGGCTATGATTTGGATGGTCCATTCCCAGAATTGGGTGAAGGCCAAGGCATGGTGAGTCGTCCTGCTCTAATTGCAGATATTGCCAAGAAAAACAATTTCAGTATCCGTCAGCTGTATGAATGGGTGGCGGGTGCACGAGGACATTGGCAATTGATTGGTACACCTGAGCAGATCGTCGATCAATTACAACAATGGTTTGAAAATGAAGCCGCGGATGGTTTTAATATTTTGCCACCAAGTACACCTGCTGGGTTAAATGATTTTGTTGAATTGATTGTGCCTGAGCTACAACGCCGTGGACTGTTCCGTACTGAATATGAAGGAACGACCTTACGTGAAAACCTAGGCTTGGCACGTCCAGAAAATCAATATGTCCTTGCCCGACAAGCTGAAAAAAACAAAGCCAGTTAAAATCATGTTAAAACTAAATCATGAATCAAAGTAACAAGAGTGACTTTTAAGCGTCACTCTTGTGTTATCACAATTGAATTGAGTGAAAAATGCAATATAGAAAATTAGGTCAAACTGATATTGATGTTAGTGTCATCGCCCTCGGCACCATGACTTGGGGCGAGCAGAATTCTGAATCCGAAGCGCATGAGCAGTTGGATTATGCAGTGGAGCGCGGCGTAAATCTGATTGATACGGCTGAAATGTATCCCGTACCACCGAAACCCGAGACACAAGGCTTAACTGAACAATATATTGGGACATGGTTAAAGCAGTCACAGAAACGAGACCAAGTATTGATTGCAACCAAAGTGGTAGGCCGTTCAGGGAAATTAACCCAAGCCTCGTATTTTCGTTCGGGTCAAACCAAGTTGGATCGAGCCAATATTGAAACTGCGCTACATGATAGCCTGAAACGTTTACAGACGGATTATGTTGATCTATATCAGCTTCATTGGCCTGATCGCAGTACCAATCATTTTGGTGAATTGGGCTATACGCATGTTGAAAATGAAGAAACGGTTCCAATTGTAGAAACCTTGACAGTTTTGTCCGATTTGATTCGAGCAGGCAAGATCCGACATATTGGCTTATCCAATGAAACACCCTGGGGCGTGAGTCAGTTTTTAAAGTATTCCGAAACATTGGACTTAGCGCGGGTTGTTTCCATCCAAAATCCATATAACTTATTGAACCGTAGTTTTGAAATTGGCAATGCCGAAATCGCCATACGAGAACAGGTCGGATTACTGGCTTACTCACCTTTGGCTTTTGGTGCTTTGACAGGAAAATACTTAGATGGTGCACAACCAGCAGGCGCACGTTTAACCTTATGGGAACGCTTTGCCCGTTATAAAGGGCAAGCCTCTGAAGATGCAATTCGTCGTTATGTAGCATTGGCCAAACAATATGATTTAGATCCTGCCCAATTGGCTTTAGCCTATGTAAATAGTCGCCGTTTTGTCACCAGTAATATTATTGGGGCGACCAATTTAACTCAGCTTAAAACCAATATTGAAAGTATTGACCTACAGTTAACTGATGAGGTCATTCAGGGAATTGAGCAAATCCATCAAGCCCATCCTAATCCCGCACCTTAAGGCATAGATAATCTCCTATAATTTAACTTTGGTTTTGTTCAGGACAGTTGAGTCAATCCAACTGTCTTTTTTTATTTTTAGAACAAAGCGACTGAGTCTCTATATCAAAAAATAAGAAATAGAAACCTTGAAATGTGCTGTTTTGGTATAAGCAGGGTGTTGGAAAATCAACAGTGCTTCAACAGAGAGAAGTGGATGTGTTTTTATAAATATCAATATAAAACAATTGCTTAATAATTGGCATGCTGCTTGCAAAGATCAAAGTATATAAATCAAAGATTGATTTTATGCAGGCTGAGGAGCACAGGATGAAGATGTTGCGTTGTTGTATGGAAAGTTAATTTCTCTCTCATTTTTTAATTCATTTAGTTCGAATCTTTTTCGGTGTGATTGCTTATTCAGTCACACATAGGATTTTTTTACTCAAATTTTATGGTTTTAGTTTTAGGGGTTTTATTGGTGAAAAAACATTATCTCTCTTTATCGATTGCTTTGAGCATTGCAACACTGTTGGGAAGCGGCACAGCTCAAGCAGCAGAAGATATTGATACAACATTAGCGCAATTACAGGCGCAATTGACTGCTCTACAGCAGCAGGTCAATGCATTAAAGCAAAAGAAGCAAGCTTCAACGGAGCTGAGTGAGACAGCGCAACTTACAGCCCAAGATGATGCATCGGCAGAGGCTCAGGAAGAAAATACGGAGCATAGTTTTGCGACTCAAAGTGAGCTGGCAGGTTTCCGAAGTGATTTAGAAAACTATAAATATGATCAATCACGCCAATATGAGCGGACTTCGGTGAAGTCGACACGAGATGCAACTTTATATGGAACTGTGCAAGTTCGGGCACAAACACAAAGTCGAGATACCTCTGCTGGGAACCCTGCACCAGTTACACCTCGTCGTAATACGTTTGATATCCCTACGGCTTTATTCGGGGTTAGAGGAAATTTATATCGAGATTATAAAGAAGGCAAAAACTTAGATTACCAATTGTCTTTTAGCTACGGCAAGCGTACGGGTACAGCAGGCAGTGCCAGCGATTTGAATTTGGCTGATGCTTTTTTACGCTATAACTTTACTTCAACCAATGGTGGTCCTGAAGTCCCACGTTTAAACGTGACGCTGGGGCAACAATTGATTCCCTTTGGCTTAGACCCACAATCTCCAGAGGATTTACGACCGACCATTAATGTTGCAACAGGATTGGCGCAATTGGGGCTATTCAATCGTCAGACAGGTCTGATAGTTCGTGGTGATGTAAAACCATTTGTTGATTATTCATCAAACTATCGTGCACCGTTATTTGAATATGCTTTGGGGGTGGTCAATGGCAATGGCACCAATAAAGTCGATGACAATGACAAGAAAGATTATATCGGACGAGTGGCTTTTACCTTACCCGTTGATTATGCCAGTTGGTTCCGTGAGTTGAAATTTGGTGCTTCCTATCTCAAAGGCAGTAAAAACGTTATCGCAGGCAGTAATGTTCTCGATGGTAACGGTCGCAATGATCGTCTGGGCTTCGATATCTACTATAACCATGCACCGTTTGGCGTGACTTATGAATATGTCAAAGGACTCAGTGATTATGCAACTGCGACAGGTTCAAGCTCAGAAGTAAAGTCTGAAGGGCATACCGCAACCCTGTTTTATACCTTTGGCGATCAATTTTATAACAGCGTGAAATCCGTTGCCAAGTTTGATGACTTCTGGCCGAAATCAATTCAGAGCTTCTATCGCTATGACAGCTATAACCCAAATAAAGGCGCAGATGTGATCGGCATTGCTGGGCATGGACTCGGCAAAGTCGATATTCATACCTTGGGGCTAAATTTCTTCTTCGCACAAACCACCAAATTCCAATTAGGGCTGAATCGCTGGAGCTATGACCACGAGACAGCTGCGCAGAAAAACTTCTCAGAAGTACAAGCGCAATTCCAATACACCTTTTAATTTTCCAATATGAGTAATGACACAATGAAATTTTTGACGAAACATTTATTTATTGGTGCAGCGGCAGGTTTGCTGGTTGCCACCAGTTTCTCAGCTTTTGCTGAAACCAATCCCACAGAAATCCGACTGGGGGTTCCCGGTGCAGGTGTAGGTGGAAAACCTAAAGTCGGAGGAAGTGCTTATGCAAGTGCCAATCTACGCGGCATTTTGGAAAAAGAATTTGCCAAAGATGGCATCAAGGTGAAATGGTCATTTTTTCCAGGTGCAGGACCCGCGCTAAATGAAGCTTTAGCCAATAAAAAGGTCGATTTTGGTATCGGGCATGGCGATCTACCTTCGATTGTCGGACGTTCAACGGGTTTGAAATCCAAACTTTTATTTGTGACGGGACGTTTTGGACCTGTGTATTTTGCAGTGCCATCAGATTCAGGTGCGAAAAGTCTGGCGGATTTAAAAGGCAAAACCATTTCTGTGTTTAAAGGCACCAATCAACAGCTAATCCTCGGTCGTTTATTACGGAAATATGGTTTCACTGAAAAAGATTTCCGTGTGATCAGTCAGGACTTTTATTCAGCTCAAACCTCGCTTTCCACGGGTGATATTGATGGTTTGATTACCAGTCCTTGGACATTAGAAGCACGTGGTGTGGCAAAGCGTATTTTAGAAGTACGTAAAGATCCAAATCTGAATGGCCCATTGGTGGCATGGGTGAGTGAGGATTTTGAGAAGAAATACCCACAAATTGTGCAGCGTGTGGTGACCACATTTATTAAAGATAACGTGTGGAGCTCCGATGAAAAGAATCGTGATACCCAATATAAACTCTGGGCGCAAAGTGGCGTGCCTTATCTAGACTATAAAAAAGACTGGGATGATTACTCGCTGAAAGATCGTAACTCACCATATTTTGATGATTATGCAGTCAATTCTTTAAAGAAATCGGTTCAGCAATCGATTGATTACAAACTGATTCGCCGTCCAGTGGATGTGGATTCTTGGATTGAACCGAAGTATCTGAACAGCGCAATTCAAGAGCTCAAACTAGAAAACTTCTGGCCAAAATTTGATGTAAATGGCAACCGTAAAAAGTAATTGTGATTTGGGTTAGACCAAGGGTGTGTATGCCTTTGGCTAGCCAGTTTATTTGTTCACCATTTTAGGAATGACCTATGCGTCAGGAATCGGTTGCTCAGGTCGAACTGGGTCAGGGGCACTTTGTATTGGGCTTTATTGGCTTAGCATTGTGCGCAGGCTTGGGGATTGGAATTGCGAAAATCGTCACTTCTTTATATGCGGTGCAGTTAGCTGCGAATGAGTTTGAAATGGGGTTGATTGCCGCGGTACAGAGTCTCGGTATTTTGCTGATCGGATTGCCAATTGGTCTCTTAGTACAACGCTATGGGCCTAAGACAATGTTTGTATTAGGAAGTTTTCTCGCAGCGCTGGTGTATGTCACGGTGCCATTTTATCCAGCTATTTGGTATCTGATTTTAGCTACTTTCTTGGTTGGGTTATGCATGCCGATGCGGTTTGTTTCACTCAATACAGTCTATATGCAGCATTTAAAAAGCATAGGTGCTGCTCGGGCGGGATGGTTTAGAGGCACACATATGATGGGGTTCTTTCTGGTTGGCCCTTTACTGGCAGTGAGCTTGGTAAGTGCGGTGGGATTCTCAGGTGCGTTTTGGTGGATTGCTGGACTTTTTCTTTTACCGATATTGTTTACACCCTTGGCCTTTGGCGTAAGCCCAACAGGAATTAGTCAGGCAGAGCGAGATGAGGCATTTAGCCTTGCTGTTATTGCCAAGCAATTGGTTTTATTAAAGCAAGATCAGGCTTTACGCCGCACCAGTTTGATTGAAATGGCGAGCAATGCGGTGATGGCGTACTACGGCTTTTTCATTATTGTTATTGCAATCAAGGATTTTGGCTTGAGTGAAACGATTGCTGCCAGTTTGGTAACGCTACAAGGAGCTGTGTTTGTCGTAGCCTTATTTACGACGGGAGCTTTGCTGACACGATGGGGAATAAAACGCTTTTATCAAACGGGTTTTGCTTTTGTTGCGGTGGCATCTGTGATGCTGGGCATACCTAAAATTTCCGTGCTGCTTTGGGTGGGTGCTGTGATTCTGGGCTTGGGTCTCGCGATGCTGCATATCGTCAATTTCACCATGTTTGCCAATGTGGGTGAACGCTTGGGAATGGCAAAGGTTTCAGGATTAACCGCGATGGCAGGACCCGCAGGTGCGTTATTGGGAAGTATTGTGGGAGGCTGGTTGGGTCACTATTGGGGCTTACAGTCGATGTTTCTTATTTCAGCGGTTTTATTTGGCGGGCTGATCGGTTTTTCTCAGCAACTTACACAAGTTTTTATAGCACCGCCGCTAGAGATTGAAATGTATTCGGAAATAGAGGGTCAATAAAATGAGTAGTATCGAAACTCAATTAGAAAATGAACACACTTGGCAGCGAATCAATTTAGCCCCTTATTTCAAGCAAATTGGCCTATGGGCAGTTCGTATTGTATTGGCTTTGGTTTTACCTGCGATTGCATTGGCGGTTTGGCATTATGCCTTTCAGAAGCAATGGTTACCTGAACAAATTTTGCCTAGCCCAGCCTTAGTTTGGCAAACCACGTTGGAGCTCATAGATACGCATGAGTTACAGGATAATTTATGGATCAGCTTAAAACGGGTTGCTTGGAGTGTCTTGGTCGGGGGGAGCGTCGGGTTGTTCTTAGGTTTCCTGATTGGATTATCACGTATCGCACACAAGTTTATTTATCCCACTTTTAATCTGATTGCGCAATTTCCAGTGATTGGCTGGATTCCATTACTGATGATTTTTTTAGGTATTGATGAAAGTCTAAAAATTGCAGCGATTTCACTGGCGGTATTTGTACCTGTGCTGGTTGCGACTTATCGAAGTGTCTTGAATGTACCTCCGCATTTATTAGAAGTCTCTCAGGTGTATCGCTTTAGTACATGGCAGCGATTTCGCCGTGTCATTTTGCCTTCTGCATTACCGAATATTGTTAGTGGCTTACGTCAGGGGATTATGCAAGCGTGGTTGTCTCTGGTTTTTGTCGAGCTGTTAGCCAGTAGTGAAGGAATTGGCTATCTGATCGTGTGGGGACGGCAACTGATCCAACCTGACATTATTTTTATGGCTGTCATTGTGATCGGGATTGTTGGTTTTGTTTTAGATCATATCTTGGGCTGGGTTGAACGCTGGTTTAGCCATTGGCAACGCAGTGCATTTTAAAGAGGGATTGAATATGTCTATTAGGTCTACATCAAAACCAAGATTTAATTTCAGTTATTTAAACGTTTACGGTTTGGTGCTGCCGATTGCTTTCATTATGTTGTGGGCGATCGCATCCAAGTTGAATTGGGTCAATCCTAAACTCATTCCAGCACCATTTGAGGTGGTGCAGATTGCAATTCATCAATTTCAGCAGCAAGAGTTTTGGACAGGTTTAGGCGCAAGTCTGTTCCGTGATCTGACGGGTTTTGTCTTGGGCAGTATTCTAGCCATTATTTTTGGCATTGTCGTAGGGGTCTCACGCTGGGCCAATTATTTATTTTTACCTAGTTTTAATGTATTACGGCAGATTTCTTTGTTTGCTTGGTTACCGTTAATCACCACCTTTTTAGATTATGGCAATAGCGCAAAAATCTTATTTATTGTGCTTTCCGTCTTTTATCCAGTGGCCTTACATACCATCGATGGGGTAAGACAAATTCCATTGCATCAATACGAAGTTGCCAAAGTCTATCAATTTAATGCTTGGCAGACCTTGAGCAAACTGATTTTACCTGCGGCAGCCAGTCAAATCTTTCTGGGATTACAACTCGGTTTGATTTTCGCTTGGGTGGCGACCATCGGGGCAGAGTTCCTGTTGGCTAACTATGGTGTTGGACTAGGCAATATTGTGATTCGTGGGCGGGCTGCTTTAGATGTCGGTCTGATTGTATTTGGTTTAATTGTGATTGGTTTTATCGGTGTGGCGTGGAATAGCTTAGCCAATATAGCTGAGCGTCGTATTCTGGTTTGGCGACGTTAGGAGAATAATAAAATGAAACAACAGAATTTTCGGCAGTTTTTCAAACGTCGCTTTAAATCGCTTGGGCAGCTCAGTGTATTCAGTTTAATGGCATTCAGTCTCATGGCATGTAGTAAACAATCTGACACTCCAGCCAATCAGGTACATGAACTCCGCTACCAATCTTTAACCAGTGTAGTGTCATTGCCTGAGCTGGCTGAAGACTTGGGTTATTTAGGTGACTTAAAGTTGAAATATGTGGGGAGCGTGCAAGGTGGTCCGCAGGACTTACAAGCATTAACCACGGGCGATGTAGATGTGGCAACTGCTTTTGATGGTGCAATCATTAAGCTTGCTGCGGCAGGGATTAAGATCAAAGCAGTGGTTGCCTCCTATGGCAGTGATGACAAAAGCTGGGTGGGCTATTACGTCCCGAATAATAGTCAGATTCATTCAGCGCGTGATTTGATCGGCAAAAAAGTGGCAGTAAACACTTTGGGTGCACATTATGAATTTGTTTTAAAAGACTATTTAGCTCGCCAAGGTTTAAGTAATGATGAAATCAATCAAGTTGAATTCGTAGTGTTGCCTCCCACCAATACCGAACAAGCTTTACGTGCTGGACAGGTAGATGCTGCAGCACTGGTTTCTATTTTCCAAGACAAGGCCTTGGAACGCGGTGGTCTAAGAAAACTGGTCTCAGATACGGATCTGTATGGCAGTTTTACCGCAGGCAGTTATGTTTTCACTGAAAAATTCATCCAGCAGCATCCAGAAGTGGTCAGGCAATTTGTCACAGGTGTTGCCAAAGCTGTGGAATGGACTAAGCAAACGCCTCGTGAACAAGTCTTAGCCCGCTTTAAAAGCATTATTGAAAAAAGAAAACGCAATGAAAGCGATGTATTGATGCAGTACTGGCGCAGCTATGGCGTAGTGAGCCAAGGTGGATTGTTAAACGCAGCGCAATATCAACGTTGGATTGACCTATTTGAGAAACGTGGTGAGTTTAAACCGAATCAGGTTAAGGCGGATGCTTTATTCACTAATCAGTTTAATCCCTATGCAAGTGAAAATAAAAATCTAGCTGACGGTCAGCACAGTAAGGAGCATAGCCAATGAGCACAAAATTAAAAATTGAAAATGTTTATAAGTCTTTTGCTGCCAAAAAAGTCAAAGGCGCAAAAGTCCAAGCAGAAGATTTTGTAGCGGTTGAAAATCTGTCTTTAGATGTCAAGGCGGGTGAGTTTGTTGCCATTGTTGGTCCGAGTGGATGCGGAAAATCAACATTGCTAGATCTTTTGGCTGGTTTAACCACACCAAGCTCAGGCCAAATCACTATTGATGGGCAAGCGATTAAAAAACCGGGGTTGGAGCGTGGCATTGTCTTTCAGCAATATGCACTGTTTCCGTGGTTAACGGCCCTAGAAAATATTGAGTTTGGCTTGGATGCAAAAGGTGTTGATAAACAACAGCGTTATCAAACGGCAAAGTATTTCCTAAATTTAGTGGGGCTGGCGGAGTTTGAACATCATTATCCCAATGAACTTTCAGGTGGCATGAAACAGCGGGTCGCAATTGCACGGAGTCTGGCCTATGACCCAGACATTCTATTGATGGATGAACCTTTTGCCGCACTCGATGCGCAGACCCGTGAAACCTTACAGGCTGAATTGGTCAAAATCTGGCAACAGACTCAGAAGACCATCATTTTTATCACCCATAGTATTGATGAAGCCATTTATTTAGGGCAGCGCATTGCCATTATGACCTCACGTCCGGGGCGAATCAAACAGGTGATTGAAGTTCCTGCTGAGCTACGAAGCGATCAGGAGGATGTACGTTCCAGCCCAGAATTCAGCCAATTGCGTCATCAGATTTGGAGCTTGTTACGTGAAGAAGTATTGAAGGCTCAAGAGCAGGAAAAACAGAAGCAGTTGGTTGCTTAAGCACAACGTATTTTAAAGATTAATAAGAAGCAGAGGTGATTATGTCGAGTACAAAAGAGACATTAACGTTTCCAAAAACAATTCAGTCCAGTTCCATTTCTTCTCCACCTAAGATCAGTTCTTTGGGGGATGGTTTTAATCTAAGCTGGCTTTCCACAAGTTTTAAACGATCAGCTGCGATTTTACTCTTTTTAGCCATCTGGGAAATCGTACCGCGGATTGGTTTGGTCGATTCCGCTTTCTTGCCAGCATTTTCCACCGTGTTGCTCAGTGGTTGGGGCTTGATCCAAAATGGACAACTCTTGACGCATTTGCAAGCCAGTTTAATCCGTTCTCTCAGTGGTTTTATTTTTGCGATCATTGTCGCGATTCCTTTGGGGCTGGCAATTGGTTGGTACACACGCTTTTCCGAGTTTCTGAGTCCTTTATTGGAAGTGTTCCGCAACACGGCTGCATTAGCTTTATTGCCTGTGTTTATTCTTTTTCTTGGGATTGGTGAAAGTTCGAAAATTGCATTGGTGACCTATGCCTGCACATGGCCAATTTTGCTGAACACGATTAGTGGTGTTCGAAATGTTGATCCATTGTTGATCAAGTCTGCACGAACCATGGGGCTGAGTTCGATTCAGTTATTCCGTAAAGTGATTTTACCCGCAGCGATTCCAACGATTTTTGTGGGGGTGCGTTTGGCAGGGTCTTTTTCAGTATTGATGCTGATTGCGGCTGAAATGGTTGGGGCAAAAGCAGGTCTGGGTTATCTGATTAATTATGCGCAATATAACTTCCAGATTCCTGAAATGTTCTTTGGCATCATAAGTATTACTACCATTGGCTTGCTGTTTAATTACAGTCTGCTTGCGATCGAAAAGCGTTTGACCGCTTGGAAAATCGAACGCTAGTCAGGAGTAGATTAACATGTTTAAGCAAGGCTGGGGAAAGCATCTATTTGATCTGAGTTGTATGGTGACAATGTCACTCATCTTGTTGGGATGTGCGAAACAAGAATCGAAACTGGACACATTGGATGGACCTGAATCTTTAGAATTTAAATATCTCGGTTCGCCAGGCATCGTTACTCCCTTAGAGCTGGCTGAAGATTTGGGTTATCTTGCGCCAATCAAATTAAGCTATCAGGGTGTTTCCACAGGCGGGCCACAAGGTATTCAATCTGCTTTGTCAGGTGATAGTGATATTAGTAGTCCAAGTTTTGCAGGTTCAGCGGTTAAAATGGTCGCCAGTGGCGTACCCGGCACTGTTGTGATTGCTGCCTATGGGACTTTCGATGATCCTTTTGCTGGCTATTATGTTCTTGAAAATAGTCCAATTCATTCAGCCAGAGATTTAATTGGTAAAAAGGTCGGCACCAATATTCTGGGTGCACAAGTGGAATATATGCTCAAGACTTACTTAAAAAAAGGAGGACTCAGCCCTGAGGAAATCAATCAGGTCACGCTTGTGGTCTTGCCACCTGGTTCTTCAGAGCAAGCACTAAGAAATGGTCATGTGGATTTAGCACCATTGACAGGCCCATCAATCGAACGGGGTGGTGTACGTCGTCTTTATCGTGATTATGACCTTGTTGGCGATCTGACAACTGGAACTTATGTCATGGCAAATCGCTATATAGCTGAACATCCGAATACCACACGTAAAGTGGTCACTGGCATTGCCAAAGCGATTGAGTGGTCTAGGCAACAACCGAGGGATCAGGTGATCGCACGCTTCGAGCAGATTTTGGAGAGGCGTAAACGCCCTGAAAATAATGCCATGTTAAAATATTGGACACAGTGGGGAATTCCAAGTACTGCTGGAAAATTTAAAAATAATGATTTTAAAATATGGGTGGATAATTTAATTGAAGAAGGTCAGTTAAAACAAAATCAGATTGATTATAAAAAGATATATAGCAATCAATATAATGAATATAGTCAAAATTAAATCATCTTTGTAGTTTAATTAACTGACGTTTATTTCTATTTTAATAAATGGAAATAACAAAGGTGAATTACTGATTTCTATTTAAGCAAATAGTCATGCAAGATAACTTCTCTTTTAGAACAATAGGGAAGTAAATGCATGTCATTCATTACTTATCCACAAAATCAGACTTTAACGCGTACTGAGCGTGCCACAGCAATGGTTTTTGAAGATCAAAAATCAAGAGATTTGCTGGATCGTATCGAACAGATTGCACCAAGCGAGGCCAGCGTCCTGATTATTGGCAATACTGGGACGGGGAAAGAACTGGTTGCCCGTCAGGTGCATATGATGAGCCAGCGTAGTCGTGGTCCTTTTGTGGCAGTAAATTGTGGTGCATTTACAGAATCATTGGCGGAAAGTGAACTTTTCGGACATGAAAAAGGTGCATTTACTGGTGCGATCAATAGCAAGGCGGGTTGGTTTGAAGCGGCGAATCATGGCACATTGTTTTTGGATGAAGTCGGTGATTTATCTCCTGCGATGCAGGTGAAATTGTTACGGGTCTTGCAAGAGCGTGAAATTGTTCGCGTCGGTTCACTCAAGCCAATTAAGCTGAATGTACGTGTCATTGCCGCAACCAATGTCCATCTCGATGAGGCAGTTCAAGCTGGTAAGTTTCGTGAAGATTTATTCTATCGTCTGAATGTGGCATTGCTGAAAGTGTCACCCTTGGCAGAACGTCCAGGGGACATTCTGCCGTTGGCTAATTTTTTTATTGCCCAATATTGCAAGCGTTTGGGTTATCCCATTGCGACACTGAGTCCAAGCGCAGTTCAGAAACTATTGACCTATGGCTATCCGGGTAATATTCGAGAACTGGAAAATGCCATTCATCATGCCTTACTGGTCTGCAAGAACCATCAAATTCAACCTACGGATTTTTGCTTTGCATCCTTATCCAGTAGCCTAAATTTACGACAAATTTCTGACTTGGAAAAAAGTACGCAAACCATTCCACGAACAGATTTATTGCCTAAACAAATGTTGCAGCATGCGCTTCTTAATTTATTTGAGTCCTCCCATGCCTTGAAAAATGAAAATCTTGATCGCTTGATTGAGGAAGCCACGATTCGTATTGCTTATGAATATTGCCATCGTAATCAGGTGCAAACAGCAAAGCTTTTAGGGATTAGTCGCAATATCGTGCGTGCACGATTGGTCAAATACGGCTTAGTGGGAAACGATAAAGTAGTCAATATTATGTTGGAAGAGTTATTAGGCTAGTTGTATTAAATAATCAGGTGACAGAAGTTCACCTTTTTATTGGTTGGAAATTACTTTGCTAAAAAAATAATAATCAATGATTGAAAATAAATATATTTTTTTAATCAAAAAGTATTCAAAAATAATAGTTCTAAATATTTATGATTTGCCTAATATGTGAGTACATAATTTAATAAACAGATGCAAAGTGGTGAAAGATGAGTATTCCTCAAATTAATGTGCGTAATCAATTTCGTGGTGTGGTTAAAGAAATTATTGAAGGAAGTGTAGTTTCTGAGGTGGATGTAGAAACACCTGCGGGAGTTTTTACTTCAGTGATTACGACACGATCAGTTAAAAATCTAAATTTAGAATTAGGTAGTGAAGTCATTGTTTTAATTAAGTCTACAGAAGTTGCTTTGGCAAAACTATAGAAAGTCATATCGAAAATATAGTAAGGATTGATCTTATTATATTTTTGATTTCTATTTTAGGGGGGCTAAAATGACATCATTAAATGTTGGTTCAGTAAAAATTAATCATCTCAATAAATCGTATGGACAGTATCAAGAGCATGCCTTAACTGTATTGGATGATATTTCTTTGGAGATTAAATCGGGGGAATTTGTCAGCATCGTTGGCAGTAGTGGCTGTGGAAAATCAACTTTATTACGGTTACTCGTCGGCTTGGATGATCAATTTGAAGGTAAGATTCTAGTCGATGGACAACCGATTCAAGGTACCAGTCTAGAGCGAGGTATTGTCTTTCAAGATCATCGATTATTTCCTTGGCTGAATGTACAAGATAACATTCGGGTTGCATTGTTAAATCGTAAATTAACGGTTGCGGAACAGAATCAGTTGATTGATGAGCATATTGAGTTGGTTGGTTTGACTAAGTTTAAAGATGCTTATCCAGCACAGCTTTCAGGGGGCATGAGTCAACGTGTTGCGATTGCGAGAAGCCTGATTAATCGACCTAAAATATTGTTGCTAGACGAACCCTTTGGCGCACTAGATGCACTAACACGCGCCAATCTACAAAAGGAATTACAACGGATTTGGCAAGCCGAAAAAATTACCATGATTATCGTAACGCATGATGTGGAAGAGGCAGTTTTCCTCGGTGATCGTGTTGTGGTGATGCAACCGAATCCAGGTCGAATCAAGCGGATTGTTCCTGTTCATTTGCCACACCCACGTGTTCGTGAAGATGTCCGACTTGCTGCAATTAGAAATGATATTTTGACTGATTTTAGTCATGCAGTCGAAGATTATTTAATTATCCCTGTTGTTAACGATTTTAATCAGTTTCAGTTTGCTTGGTAATCCCAGGTAAGCTGAATTTTATAATCATAAAAATAAATAAATTAATATAAAAATATTGGTTCTTATATTTCACGGTTTGCATATATTTAACTGAATCACTATTTTTTGTGATTGGGGAATCATGAATAAAGCTCGATGCTTTGAAAAATATAATGAATGATCTATAGGAAAGAAAATGACCGTACTCACACAGCTTTCAGCCGCGATCGAAAATGCACCGCGTTGGCATGAATACAAGAAACATAGTTTAGATACCGTACAAATCACACCAATCGAAGGCGCATTGGGAGCGATTGTAACTGGTTTAGATGCCAGCAAACCACAAAGCGGGGAAGTGATTCTCAAGCTGAAAAAGGCATTACATGAACATTTAATTCTGGTTATCAAGGCGCAAGACTTGCAAGACAATGACTTACTTGCTTTTGCCAGTTACTTTGGCGGAATTTTCCGTCCACCAACAGATGTACCTGTATTGGCAACGCGCAACGATACCAATGCACCACCTGATATCGTGCCGGTATCCAATGCGGTTGGAGAAGGCGATTATACCGGTCATGGCGAACTCACCCCGCATAGTGACCATCACTGGACACCGCAGCCTTCTAGTGGATCCTTGCTTTACGCAATTGAACTTCCAAAAGATGGAGGCGCGACCAGTTGGTATAATACTGTTCAGGCCTATGAAGACCTAGATCAGGAAACCAAAGATGAGATCGAAGGGCTGCAACTGATTACGTATAATCCATTTTTACGCTTAAAGGATAAAAGCCCAATTCCAAAATATCGCTTTTCTGATCAACCGATATTAGGCGCTGCATTCCCGCATCCATTAGTTCGTACCCATTCTGAAAGTGGTCGTCGTGGTATCTATCTGGATGCGCAAACCGAAGTGGAAGTCGTAGGCTATGACGATCAAAAGGGTGCTGCATTGATCGACCGCTTAAGAGCCCATATTGTGCAACCTCAATATCGTTATGAACATCAGTGGGAAATTGGGGATATTGTCTATTGGGATAACCAACTGACCTTACATTCGCGCACAGCCTTTCCAGCCGAGCAACGTCGTTTATTGAAACGTGTTAGTTTGGCGGGTGCAAGACCATTCTAAAGTTAAACTGAGCCAGCGAAAGCTGGCTTTTAATTTCCTGCTTTTGCCAATTCTGCTTCGATATAACTAATAATCATGGTACTTAAACCTTTGACCATTTCATCAAAGCTAATTTGTGGATTGGGTAAGATCAAATGACGAGCGACATTGAAAATACTACTATTAATACTGATATAAGCTGTCACGCTAAGATTATTGACCTTTAGGTAACGAGGGTGGCGAATCATATACTTCATCAAGACTTCCATCAGTGCCATCTCAATTTGACCGATATATTTTTCATATTTGAGTTCTGTCGCATAGCGTAGGCAGATCAGATAGCGGTCATCATCGCGTGTCAGCAGATCACGGAAGGTATAGAAGATCATTTCAAATAAAGGTTCGAGTTCCTGCTCAATCATGATCGGTGTGAGTTCTTTCACCATATCCAAGACTTCTTTGACAAAAGTTCTGGCCATCGCATCATAAATTTCTTCTTTGTTCTTAAAATATTCGTACAACGAGCCAACGCTGACACCTGCAATATCAGCAATATGCCGCGTGGTGGTGCCGCTGGTACCATTGGTTGCTACTGCAATAAAGCCTGCTTCAATAATGGTATCTACTGTGACTTTAGAACGTGACTGACGTGGTTTACGAGTTGCCATAAAATCTTATTATTAAAATCCGAACATAACTTCAGATTAACATGCGGTTGAAAGCAGGGGAAGTCAGAGTAAATTAATCCGAACAAATAAAATTACATACATTTTAATATTTATATTTTATCTGTAATAAAATCTGTCTTCTTAAAGACAGATACGGATTTACATCAATAATCTTTGTTTTTAATTTTAATTATCTATTTGATATTCAATATAAAAGTTAAAATTAAGTTTTACTTATTTCTATTTTAAAAAATGAACAACGAACAACTTTTATGAAAAATCTACCTGTTAAAACGTCGAAAATTACCCGAATTGAATCCGAACATAAGATCGGTTTAAAGTAATTTCATATTAGGATCAGGTTCAAAAAAATCTCCCGAATATTTTTTCAGACTTCTCAAATGAGGAGAAGGATGAAAAGAGATGAACCCGATGCAACGCATGTCAAAGGGCAAATGACGCTCAAGTGAAGTAGGTAGGTGTAGCCATGATTAGCAGCACATTAAAGAAAGGTTTAAGTTTATTTAAATCTAACCCAATAACTGAGCAAATTGATTTTGCGAGTAAAAAAAGTATTCCAATTCGTCACTTGGCCATCGGATTTGAAGGGAAACAAGTTGATCTCTCATTCTATATGAATAATCAATTCGCTACGATTTTCTTCGCGACCCTGTCAGTATTTTTAACTTATGGCGAAGACTTGGTGATTGAAACAGCACGTCACCACCGTGATCAATTGAAAGACCCGATCTTAAGACAGCGTGTGACTTCATTAATTGGTCAGGAAGCAATTCACTCCAAACTACATAATGAGTTTAATGATGCAATTGTTGAACTGGATTATCCAGTAAGACTCTATCGTTTCTTGGGTGAACAATTTTTTGATCACATTTTCTTGAAATTCCCTCAACCTTTGAAGCTGTCATTAATGGCTGGGATTGAGCATTTTACTGCTGTACTGGCAGAGTACATGATGGCGCATGAGCAGAATTTCTATTTCTCTGATGATGCGAAAACACGTGCATTATGGATGTGGCATATGCTTGAAGAATCAGAGCATAAAGATGTTGCCTATGATGTCTATCAAACACTGAATGGAAACTATGCCTTACGTATTTCAGGCTTCTTCTTGGCTTATTTCACTATTCTTGGATTGATCCCGTTTTCGGCAACCATGGTACCTATTTTACGTAAGCCACAAGAAATGTTGACTTCGAAATTCTGGAAAGATGCACGACGTGGTGTCAAGCTCATCTTTAGTCCGAAAGATGGTGTTTTTGGAAGTACGCAAGGCCGTATTTTTGATTATTTACGGACTGACTTCCATCCAAATGATCATGATGCAACAGCTTATTTTGAATATTACGAAAAGAAACTTTTATCCGAGGGTGGTGCATTGCATCCATTCTTTGTGAAGGAATTTACACCAAAGGTACAAGCTGCTTAATGCTGAATTAAGTATGCACAGTATGCATGCCATTGCGCGCTGAATTGGCAAAAAAGCTCAGCGTGCGATGAGCAGTTTGGTTCTTGTTGCCTATATTGTCGTCATGCACTATGCAACCAAGCAATCTTATCCAGTCGCTGTATGTAGAGATATACAAATTGGCTAAGCCTTTTAAGTTGTAATGCAGTTTTAGGGGATCAAGATATGGTCGCTCAAGTTCTTCGAAATGTCTTCTCAGACAAACTCAGTACCAAATATCAGGGCATTATTCAAAATCTTGCGAATAAGTCACCGATTCCAATTCGCCATTTTGATTTCAAATTCAACCCAGCAGAATTGGATGAAAGATTCTTTTTAAATAAAGAGCTTGCAACCTCTTATTTTCATGCTTTATCCATCTTTCTCACTTTTGGTGAAGATGTAGTAATTGATACTGCACGTCATCATCGTGACTTTATTGAAGATCCGATTTTAAAACAACGACTCACATCTCTGATTGGACAAGAAGCGATTCATTCAAAAATCCACAATCAGTTTAATGATGAAGTCTTGAAAGAAAATGGTTATCCAGTTGAGTTGCTGCGTGCTATTGCAGGGAAAGTTTTCGAATATGGCATCTATAAACTTCCACAATCGTTACAGCTTTCATTGATGGCAGGCATTGAACATTATACCGCTGTACTTGCCGAATTCATGATGCAGCACGAAGAATACCTGTTGGGTTCTCAAGATGAAAGACAGCGTGCCATGTGGATGTGGCACATGTTGGAAGAGTCTGAGCATAAAGATATTGCGTACGATGTCTTTCTTGAGCTATCCGGTAATTATTGGCTCAGAATTACAGGTTTCTTGTTGGCAAGCTTAACCATCCTAGGTGGTGTGTCATTGGGTGGTTATCTAATGCCGTTTGTCCGTAAGCCAAGTAACCTGATTAATCCTCGTTATATGAAAGATATTGTGGAAAGCACAGCTTTACTGTTCGGTAGCGAGCGTGGCGTATTTGGAAGTAGCTTTATGCACATTCTTGAATATTTACGTCCAAGTTTTCATCCCAATGACCATGATACCACCGCGTATATGGCGTATTACAAAGAACGTTTATTAAACCCTGAAACTGGTTTATTAAGCCCTTATTTCCTTAAAGAGTTTGTACCACCTGTACGTGCAGCGACTGCATAACTTGGTCCATATCCATACGAAAAGATTGGAAAACAAAGATGAAATTATTCGGGAAGAAAACTAAGCCAAGCCAAAAAGCATTTGCTGTGGTGACTGGTGCAGGAAGTGGGATTGGTCGTAGTTTTGCACTTGAACTGGCAAAACGTGGCGGCACAGTGGTGTGTTCGGACATTAACCTTGATGCAGCAAAAGAAACAGTCAGTTTAGTTGAGGCCCTTGGAGCCAAAGCCTTTGCTGTGCAATGTGATGTGGCCAAAGAAGAGCAAGTCAATCAGTTGGCTGAGCAGGCCCAACAATTGATGCAGAATCCAGTCACATTAGTGATTAATAATGCAGGGATTGGTCTAGGAGGCAAGTTTGATGAAATGTCTTCTGAAGATTGGCATTGGTGCATGAATATTAATTTATGGGGTGTGATCCACGGCTGCCGTGCTTTTGTACCGAAGTTTAAACAACTTGGACATGGTGCAATTATTAATGTGGCTTCCGCTGCATCTTATACTGCCGCACCAGAAATGACCGTCTATAACGTCTCTAAAGCAGGTGTTCGTGCCTTGTCAGAAACACTTTCGGCTGAACTGCGAAAATCGAATATCAAGGTCAATGTGCTTTGTCCAACCTTAGTACCGACCAATATCATTAAAAATGGCAAAGTCCCGCATAAAGGGCTTTTAGATTATGCCTTAACTAATTTGGCTTTTACCACCAGTGACAAGGTGGCCAAACTGACCTTGGATCGTTTGGATAAAGGTGAGCTTTATACCATTCCACAAATCGATGCCAAGTTGTTTTGGTTAATGAAACGTACTGCACCGAATTTGTATGCAAAATTCTTAGGCACATCGTACCGATTTATGAAGTAATTGCCTCGGATAAAAGATTTTAAATACTGAGATAAGACGAAACTCGGTTAGCGACAGGCTTATTTCAGTTGTATGAATAAAGGATATTTTTAAATGACAGCTCAAGCAAAAAAATTAAACTCAGCTGAAGGAAAGGCTTTACCACAACACATCTATGATAGTTTTATCGTAGGCGCGGGGATTTCGGGTATCGCAACTGCAATTCGTCTTGATCAAGTAGGTTATAGCAACTACAAGATCATTGAGAAAGCGGCACGCGTAGGGGGAACTTGGCGCGAAAATACCTACCCAGGTTGTGGCTGTGATGTACCATCGGCGTTGTATTCATATTCATTTGCGCCAAGCGCAAAATGGAGTCATTTGTTTGCTCGTCAGCCAGAGATTCTGAGCTATTTAGAAGAAGTGAGCGAAAACTTTAATGTCAGCTCAAAAATTGAATTTGGTACAGAGCTATTGAATGCAGCATGGGATAAAGAGCGTAATCTATGGGTGATTGATACCAATAAAGGTCAAAACTTATCCAGAACTGTGGTTTTTGCAACGGGTCCAATTACCGAGGCGCAAATTCCAAAACTTGAAGGGTTGGAAACCTTTAAAGGTGAAATGTTCCATTCTGCGAAATGGAACCATGATTACGATCTAACTGGCAAGCGTATTGCTGTGATTGGAACAGGAGCTTCTGCGATTCAGTTTGTTCCTCAGATTCAGCCTTTGGCGAAAGAATTGTATGTCTATCAACGTACAGCTCCTTGGGTGGTACCAAAGCCCGACACTGATTTAGGTGATGTTAGTAAAGCCTTGATTGAAAAATTCCCATTGATTCAAAAGACATGGCGTCAAACGGTTGCTCAGTCTTTAAATGCGATCAATTTTGGTTTACGTAACCCAGCAGTACTCAAGCCTGTTGGAGAGTTGGCGAAATTGATTTTACGTTTCCAAATTGAAGATCCTGAATTACGTAAAAACGTAACTCCGAACTTTACTATTGGTTGTAAACGTCTTTTATTCGCTAACAACTACTATCCAGCCTTACAGCAGCCGAATACCAAACTGATTCCACATGGATTGGTGAAAGTAGAAGGTAATACTGTGGTGTCTGCGAATGGTGAACGTCATGAAGTCGATGTGATTATTTGGGGAACAGGCTTCGAAGTATCGCATCCACCGATTGGTAAACGTGTCTCAAATGAGAAAGGTGAATGTCTGAATGATCTTTGGAAAAGTAGTTCACCAGAAGCTTATTTGGGTACCAGCATTGAAAATGTCCCGAATGCTTTCTTGGTTTTAGGACCAAATGTCTTGGTGTATGACTCCTTCATTGGTTTGGCTGAAGCACAGCTCGATTATATTGTGGATGGTCTACTCAAAATTAGAGACAAAGGCATCGCCAAGCTGAACATCAAGCCTGAAGTGATCAAGCATCATAATGAGCTCGTGCAAAAACATCTTAAAACTACCGTGTTTAATGCCGGTGGATGTAAGAGTTACTACTTAGATGCCAATGGCCGTAACTTTGCTGCATGGCCGTGGTCATTGAAAAAGTTAAAGCAACGTTTGAAACGTATGGACTTAAATGATTATCAAGTGACGTATCAAACTGAAAAAACTAAATAATTTTTAATTTGGTCATTAATAAGCAGTAAATTTTGTCTAGCGATGGAATTTGCTGCTTATTTTTTGCAAGATAGTAATAAAAATGGGGAATCAAAATGAAAGAAGGACAATCGAGTCGTACGGCTGAAGCAGCTGCAGCATTACGTGCCAATCATTTTCAAAATGCTGAAAATCCAGTCTTTTCCGACCCTTTTGCTTTTGAGTTAACCAGTACGGGCTGGAAGAAACTGTTAACCACTTCGTTAACTGTGAAAGTGATGAATTCATCGGTGTTTAACCGTACTTTTGGCTTATTGACTGGACAGGTGGTTGGGCGTTCACGCTACGCCGAAGATCAGCTCCAGGCAGCGATTGAGCGGGGCGTAGTACAATATGTATTGGTCGGGGCGGGATTAGATTCATTTACCCTGCGACAATCACAGCAGTATCCACAGCTGAAGATTTATGAAGTGGATCATCCAGATACCCAAGCAGCAAAACAACGTAAACTACGCCAATATGGCCCGCTTCCAGCGAATGTTGAATTTGTTGCGATTGATTTTGAAAAAGAATCGATCGCAGATGCTCTAGCTCGAAGTTCTTTTCAGCAAGATCAGGTGGCTTTTTTTTCATGGTTGGGGACAACCCATTATCTAGAACCAGCAACGACCTTAAATACTTTGGCAAGTATTGCACAGATTGCCACACAGGGGAGCGAGGTGGTCTTGGACTACTCGGTTGACTATCGTGAGTTGGAGGGCATAGAGCGTTTAGGCACCTTGTTTGTGTCGCAATTTACTCGGTTTTTAAAAGAACCCTTAAAAGGGCAATTTAGACCAAAGACACTGCATCAGGCAGTAGAACAAATGGGGTATATCGTTACTGAGGATTTATCAGGTGATGGTTTAAGTGAGCGTTATTTTCATGCTCGACCTGATCATATCCGTCATACCATCGCAACGCATATGTTGCACTTGCGATTAATGTGAGCTTGATTCAGTAATAAATGAGTTGATACGAAAAACCCCTTAAATCCGAACTTAAGAATTTAAGGGGCTGTTGATTAACGGCGTTGGTTATAAACAGCCAAAGCAGCTGGTAAGTTTTTACGCATATCACCAATACGTTGAGTATTTGATGGGTGAGTTGATAAGAATGAACCACCACCAGCGCCATCTAAACGATTCATTTTTTCCCATAGACTGATTGCTGCATTCGGGTTATAGCCTGCTTTCGCCATGAGCATTAAACCACCATAATCGGCACGGCTCTCTAAATTACGTGAGTATGGTAAGCCGATCCCCACTTGACTGCCTAAATCGATTGCTGCGCTGCCTAGATCACCTATGCTGCTACCTGCATACGATTTACCAATGCCAATCGCAAGATTTGTTAAAGCTTGAGCACCAATTTTACTTTTGGCATGTTCTTCGAGCGCATGGGTCATTTCATGGCCCATTACCGCAGCAATTTCATCATTGGTTAAATTAAGCTTGTTCACAATCCCTGTATAGAAAACAACTTTACCACCTGGTGCTACATAGGCATTAACAGTATCCGATTTGAGTACTGCAAGTTGCCATTGAAAACGTTGACCAGTCTGGTTCATTTGATCAGCATACGGTTTTAAGCGATTAAATACAGTATTGATACGCTGATAAGTACTTGAACTACTATCCAGTTGGTTCTTAGCACGTGCTTCTTGCGTCATTTTTGCGAAGCTCTGTGCAGATTGAGCATTTAAAGTTGCGCTATCTGCGCCAGCCATGTCCGCGAAAGATGCGCAGCCAGAAATTGTCATTACGGTCATGGCACAAAGGCTTAAAGCTAATTTCTTCATACTTATTCTCTCCAAATCAGTATCTTATGAATATAGTCTTGATTAGGGTGGATTATAGAAAATGTTGGCAGCAGTTAATATTCTGAATATCTCTATAATCATTGTAATTATGTAATCAGTAAGGCTTATTCTTTGTTAAAAAATGAAAGCCAGTGACGAGCACTGGCTTTGTTTAAGAGTTAATTCGATCTTAGATCAAATTAGTCTTCGTCATCGTATTCTTCTTCTGTAAAATTATTTTCTTCTAAAGAAGCATTAAAAATTAAGATTGCTTTACCATCAGTTTGAATCATACCTTGATCTTCAAGTGTCTTGAGGACACGTCCAACCATTTCGCGAGAGCAACCCACGATACGACCAATCTCTTGGCGAGTGATACGAATCTGACGACCATTTGGCAAAATCATTGCTTCAGGTAGAGCCGATAAGTCAATTAAACAACGCGCAATACGACCTGACACATCAATGAAGGCTAGATCAGTGACTTTACGTGTAGTATTTTTAAGACGACGGACCAGTTGAGCAAACACAGCGTAACTTAGATCTGGGTATTGTTTACTTAACTCGTGGAAATTGTCGTAAGAGATTTCTGCAATTTCACAGACATCTCGTGTACGTACTTCTGCAGTACGTTGAGGGTTCTTTTCAAAAAGCCCCATTTCACCAAAAAAATCGCCTGGGTTTAGGTAGGCAACTACAATTTCACGTTCGTCATCTTCACGTAAGATAATTGACACTGAACCTTTTAATATTAAATACAGTGATTTTGATTCCGTTCCAGCGTCAACAATCGTGGTGCGTTTAGGGTATCTATTAATATGAGCACGTTTTAGCAAAGCTTTAACTGATTCAGGTAGTTGACCTGGAGATAAAGCATCAGTGCTAAGTTGTGAAAAATTTGAAGTCATGCTTAAAATTTCCGAATTTGGATAAAACCGATCGCACAGGCCCTTGGTAGAGCCTTTTCTACACAGAAGAGATGAAATTCCTTATCAACTCATTTTATGTTAGTGTACAAGAACAGAGTAAATTTATAACGTTTTTCGGGTAGTTGCAATGCAAACAAGTGTACATTGGTTAGAGAATGTTGCTTTTGAGGCAAAATCAGAAAGTGGCCACACTTTGGTGATGGATGGTTCTGCTGAATATGGGGGTGAAAACCGTGGTCCACGTCCTATGGAATTGATTTTAATGGGACTTGGTGGGTGTGCTTCGTTTGATATTGTGACCATTTTAAAGAAATCTCGCCAAGATGTGACGGATGTTGTATGTCACCTCAAAGCAGAAAGAGCAGACTCCATTCCTGCGGTGTTCACTAAAATCCATTTGCATTTCGTAGTGACAGGTAAAGCCGTGAAAAGTAAGCAAGTTGAAAAAGCTGTTGAACTCTCTGCAGAAAAATATTGTTCAGCCAGTAAAATGCTTTCAGATGGCGGTGTTGAAATTACTCATGATTTTGAAATTGTTGAAGCTGCTTAAACAATAAATTATTAAGTTTTTCTAAAAAGTGATCTATTTTTATAGATCACTTTTCTTTATAAGCTTTTCTTTTTATTTTATAAATAATTGTGGGTCTACTCGCGCATTATTCAGGCTCATTCCCCAGTGTAAATGTGGTCCAGTGACTCGACCGGTTTTACCAACCAATCCCAGTGTTTCACCCTGATGAATCTGCTGTCCCTTTACGACATTAATTTTACTCAAATGACAGAACATACTGATTAAGCCTTGGCCATGATCAATCAGTACAGTATTGCCATTAAAGAAATAGTTTCCTGTTTGTACGACGACCCCATCAGCAGGCGCTACTACTTTTTGTCCAACAGGCGCAGGAATGTCTAAACCGGAGTGAGGAGCTCGTTCTTCGCCATTGAAAAAGCGTTTTCTGCCAAATGAATTACTAAATTTACCTGCCGTAGGTCGAATAAAGTTAGGAAACTGGGTCCAGTGGCTTTGGGAAAAAGAGCTATAAATATCATTTTGCTCTTTTGCTTCTTGAGCATAACGGTCGAGTTGATCTTGAGTGGGATTGACATAGTCTTGGTTTTTAACCGTTAAACGTTGTTCGGCATATTGATAAGGCTTTACTTCGATTTGAATTGGTGTGGTATTGCTTGTTAAGGTCAAGCCACCTAAGGGAGCGGAAAGTGGAATGCCAAACACGGCATAGCGTTGTGTCCCTTGTTGTGTAATCAAGACGGGTTTTTGTTCATAAAAAACTTGTGTGGTGTTTGCTGGAAGCGGGATCACAGCAACACCACCAGCACGTCTTGAGTCCTGTGGTAGTTGTGCAAAAGTAGCATGAAGTGGAAGCAGGGAAGCAACACTGAGCAAAATTGTTTTTAGAGACATGATGGGCATTTTTAATTGAAGCAAAGGGTTAAACTAAAAGGTTCACCTTAAAATCACAATAAGGATTTTGTGCAAAACCGAATAGACAGAAAAATTATACAAAATATACTTGAAATGGATCGTTTATACACCCATATTAATACTGAGTTTTATTTCTTTAAATTTTTATAAAATATTGAAAAATATATAAATTTTATTTGAAATTTTAAAAAGCGTTCCCATCTAAGTGATAAGTTAAGAATTTGTTGTGAGGAATAACAAGAATGCGATTTGAAAAATTTACAAACCGTTTACAGCAAGCACTCTCAGACGCGCAATCATTGGCAATGGGTCAGGATCATACTGCGATTGCAGGGATTCATATTTTGTCGACTCTTTTGAAAGAACCTGCCAATCTGAGTTTATTGCAACAAGCGGGCGCACGTTTACCAGAGTTAAAGCAAAAACTTGAACAAGCGTTAGAGAATGCACCAACGTTGGCGAATCCTACTGGTGATATCAATTTGAATCCTGAAGCGGTAAAGGCACTGAATTTAGCTGACCGCTATGCACAAAAAGCAGGTGATGAATTTTTATCAACCGATTGGGTGTTGTTGGGGCTGACAGAAACAGGTGAAACCAAAAGCATTTTAAATAGTGTTGGTGTAACACCAGAAAGCTTACGCAAAGTAATTGAAAATATTCGAGGAAATGACAAAGTTATGAGCAATAATCACGAAGATCAACGTGACTCACTCAATAAATATACCATTGACTTAACTGAGCGTGCTTTAGCGGGCAAGCTCGATCCTGTGATTGGTCGTGATGATGAAATTCGTCGTACCATTCAGGTTTTATCACGTCGTACCAAAAACAATCCTGTCCTGATTGGTGAACCAGGGGTAGGTAAAACAGCAATTGTGGAAGGTTTAGCACAACGTATCGTCAATGGTGAAGTGCCTGAAGGCTTGAAGAATAAGCGTGTACTGTCATTAGACTTGGGCTCATTGCTTGCAGGTGCAAAATATCGTGGTGAGTTTGAAGAGCGTTTAAAAGCGGTTCTCAAAGACCTTGCTAAACATGAAGGTGAGATCATCCTGTTTATTGATGAGTTACATACTCTCGTCGGTGCTGGTAAGGGTGATGGCGCGATGGATGCAGGTAATATGTTGAAACCTGCTTTAGCGCGTGGTGAATTGCGTTGTGTAGGTGCAACGACATTGGATGAATATCGTCAATACATCGAGAAAGATGCTGCACTTGAACGCCGTTTCCAAAAAGTGCTCGTTGATGAGCCGAGTGTAGAAGATACTATTGCGATTTTACGTGGTCTAAAAGAAAAATATGCAACCCATCATGGGGTGCAAATTTTAGACTCAGCCATTATTGCTGCGGCGAAAATGTCACATCGTTATATCACGGATCGTCAATTACCTGACAAGGCTATTGATCTGATTGATGAAGCGGCATCGCGGATCAAAATGGAAATCGACTCGAAGCCTGAAGCTTTGGATAAACTTGATCGTCGATTAATCCAATTGAAAATGCAATTGGAAGCGGTGAAAAAAGATGAAGATGCTGGCAGTAAAGCCGAGGTCAATCATCTTGAACATCAAATTGCTGAAAAGCAAAAAGAGTACAACGATCTAGAAGAGATCTGGAAAGCTGAAAAAACGCTGGTTGAAGGTGATAAAAAAGCACAAGTTGAACTGGATCAAGCACGTGTTGCTTTAGAAAAAGCAAAACGAGAAGGTGATTTGGCGGAAGCTGCACGTTTGCAATATGGCGTGATTCCAGAGTTACAGAAACGCTTGGAACAAGCCGAGGTTGCTGAGGAAAATGAAGAGCCGAAACTGATTCGTACCAAAGTGACTGAGAATGAAATTGCTGAAGTGGTCAGTGCGGCAACAGGTATCCCAGTGGCGAAAATGTTGCAGGGTGAACGTGAAAAACTGCTGAACATGGAAGAGTTCTTGCATAACCGTGTGGTTGGACAAGATGAAGCAGTGGTTGCTGTTTCCAATGCGGTCCGTCGTTCACGTGCGGGCTTGTCTGACCCGAATCGTCCAAGTGGCTCATTCTTATTCCTTGGACCAACAGGTGTGGGTAAAACCGAGTTGACCAAAGCATTGGCGAACTTCTTGTTTGACAGTGATGATGCCATGATCCGTATTGATATGTCTGAGTTCATGGAAAAACACTCAGTCAGTCGTTTGGTCGGTGCGCCTCCGGGCTATGTTGGTTATGAAGAAGGTGGTGTGCTCACTGAAGCTGTACGCCGTAAACCTTACAGTGTGGTGTTATTTGATGAGGTGGAAAAAGCGCATCCAGATGTATTTAACATCCTGCTACAGGTGTTAGATGATGGGCGCTTAACCGACTCGCAAGGTCGTGTGATCGACTTTAAAAATACGGTGATTGTGATGACCTCGAACCTTGGTTCACAAGATGTGCGTGAACTAGGTGAAGGCGCAACCGATGACGAGGTTCGTGCTGTGGTCATGAATGCGGTTACACAGCATTTCCGTCCAGAGTTTATTAACCGTATTGATGAGTTGGTGGTATTCCATTCACTGCAAAAGGCACAGATTCGTGGTATTGCGGATATTCAGTTAGATCGTTTACGTTCACGCTTGAGCGATCGTGATATGGGCTTAACTGTGGATGATAGCGCTTTTGATCTATTGATCGATGCTGGTTTTGACCCTGTATACGGTGCACGTCCATTAAAACGTGCGATTCAGCAACAAGTGGAGAATAACTTGGCTCAGAAAATCTTGTCTGGGGAATTCCAGCCAGGGGATAACATTTTAATCAAAGGTGAAAGTGGTCATCTGGTCTTTGATAAAATGAAACTGAGTTAAGTGAAATTTGAACGTTTGGCTAAAAAGATGGTGATGAAAATCACCATCTTTTTTTGTATCAGTGCAACTGGTCAGATTTTTGCAGGAATATTACCAATAACATTGCGACTTTGTGAAAAACTTGATAGTTTCGGATCAAATAAGAAAAAAATTCAGGATGAATTGCAATGGAAAAGAACAGACATCATTGCACAAATGCTTGTGTAATTTTGTTGATGACTGCCTTATCTTCAATGGTGCATGCCGCACAACCATTGAGTGAAGGGACACTCGCCTTACAAACTGCTATGCTGAATAATGCACTTCCCAGTATTCTCATTAAAGCGCAACAAGATGCCTTAAAGCCTGAAGAAGAACGTTGGCGTTCACAACGGATCTTGAGTGATAAATACTTGGGTGATATTCGTGTCAGTACGATCTTAGGAGGCGTTTTATCACCTCATGAAGAGCAGAAGAAAGTGTTGGCTGTTGATAATCGAGATAAGCGGGCTGCGACCATCAAACCACATGAACAGCCACCTGATCGCTACATGATTTATGAGTTCGAGTCAGGCAATGTTCATGTGACTTATAACGATGACGTAAAAGCCGAGCTAGTGATTAAATAGCAGGGTGTTGAATTTTCCAAGCACGATGAATTTTTTGATTCCGTTTAAAATCTGGACCAATCGTTTCAGAGGTGATCTCTTCAACCTGATACATCGCCTCAATTTCTTCATCTAACTCAAAACCACGATAGTTATTTGAGAAGTACAGGGTTCCATCACTGGTTAAGCGATTCATAGCTCGTTTAAGAAGTGAAACGTGGTCACGCTGTACGTCAAAAGTTCCATAGAACTTCTTTGAGTTCGAGAAGGTTGGTGGGTCAATGAAAATCAAGTCATATTGCTCATGACCTTCTTTTAGCCATTCAAAGCAATCACTTGCAAAGAACATGTGCTGTTCATCTGCATGATCGACAGTCAAACCATTGAGTACAAAATTCTCTTTAGACCAATTTAAGTAAGTATTGGATAAATCGACACTGGTCGTACTTGCTGCACCACCTAAAGCGGCATGTAGACTTGCTGTAGAAGTGTAGCTATAAAGATTTAAGAAGTGTTTACCTCGCGCTTCTTTGGCAATTCTTAAACGCATCTGACGATGGTCCAAGAATAACCCTGTATCCAAATAATCAGTCAAATTCACCAAGATACGTGCTTTGCCTTCCTGAACGATAAAACGTTTAGAGGCAGTACTCTGTTTCGTGTATTGGTTTGCACCCGCTTGTTTTGCACGTGTTTTAATAAAGATGGCATCACGACCTAAACCGGTCACAGCACGGATGGCAGCAAGAGCAAGGTTAAAACGTTTTTTTGCTTTTTCTGGATCAATGGTTTTTGGTGGCGCGTATTCTTGAACATGCAAACGATCGCCATATAAGTCGACTGCGACGTTAAAATCAGGCAAATCGGCATCATATAAACGTAAACAGAAAACATTTTCTTTGACTGCCCATTTTTTCAATGTTTGCATATTTTTTTGCAAGCGATTGGTAAAGTCTTCGGCACCTTCAATTTTTTCAAACTGTTGTGGCTGCCAAGTGGCAAGGAAAGGTTGTGTCACTGTTGCAGGTTTAACGGTACCAAAACGGATATAAATTGGTAATTTACCATTCATTAAACGTAAGGTTTGGGGATCGTTAATAGCAAGTACATCTGCTTGTTCAATTTGTGCCGCAATGACAGCCACAGACTGATTTGGGAAATTCTTTTGTAACAGTCCAGATAAACCTAGATAAAATGCACGACTAGAGGCTTTATCACCTAAACGTTCGCCATAAGGAGGATTTGTAACGATAAATGCTTTTTTACCTTCGGCATGGAAGTTATCCCAATCGGCCAAGGTACGTTCTTCAATCTGAATTTGATCGAGTAATTTTTCGAAACCAGCCGCAATGATGTTTTGACGCGTTGCTTTTACGGCTTCCCAATCAGCATCATAAGCATAGAATTTAGGTAGTGGCTGTTCTAAAGCCTTTTCATGACGTTCAGCAGCTTCAGCTTTTAATCTTAACCAAAGTTCATGGTCATGACCATGCCAACCATTAAAGCCAAAACGACGCACTAAGCCTGGTGCACGGTCTGTTAAAATGAGTAGAGATTCGATAATAAATGTGCCTGAACCACACATTGGGTCAAGAATAATATCGGGTTGGTATTTTGATAATTGGGCTTTTTGTAGAATCGCTGCTGCCAAGTTTTCTTTAATGGGTGCATCGGTCATATAGCGTCGGTAGCCGCGCTTATGTAAAGAATCACCAGATAAGTCTAAGCAATAAGTATGTTCAGTTTTACCTGCTAGAGCGTATAGGGTAATTTCAGGCTGCTTGATATCAATGCTCGGACGCTTACCAACGGCTTCCATAAAGGAATCCACTACACCATCTTTAACTCGTAGGGTCGCGAACTGTGTATTGACCTTGATTTCACGTTCAACATGTAAGCGGACTGCAAAGGTACTTTGTGGTGCAAAAATCAGTGACCAGTCAAAGCTAATCGCGCCTTCATAGAGTTCTTCAGCTACATCACGTGCATCATGGGTATGTTCAAGTTCATGGGTATGAATCGGTAAAAGCACGCGAGAGGCAAGGCGTGACCACATACAAACCCGATATGCATTTTCAAGTGTGCCTTTAAACACTAAACGCCCAGCAAAACGTTGGATATTTTGAATGCCTAAATCTTCAAGCTCTTGTTGTAATAAGGTTTCAAGCCCGTCTGCACAGGTCACCCAATAGTCTGTTAGACGTTGTTTAGCATTCATTCAAATTTCCAAAAACATTTTTAGCAATCGCATATTTTAACTGATTTTTGCTTGCTCTGTCGGTGCATATTTGTGTGATTGTCAGCTTTATTCTGCATTAATCGATATTTTTTGAATAATTTTATCTGTGTTTGGGTGATTCAAAAATGTGATCAAGTGCATTTTTATTTTTTATTTTAATAGTTGGTACAGCTTTTGCTTTTCTCTTGATGAATTATCAGTAAATATTTCTCCCAATGATGTGAGGACTTTATGAAAGAAAGCATGAATAACGAAGTATTGGTCAATGCTGAAGCTTTTACGATTGCAACTCAAATGTATGTCCGTTTAAGACGTGTCTGTGGTCGTGTGATCGATGTAATGTATCTCGTTAACAATAAAGATTATGCCAAGCATGTGCTGGATATCGCCTTAACAACTCAGGACCCAGAGTTGGAACGTTTTGTACATCGTTTAAGCCCATTGATTGATTTATATCCTGAGCCAAATCCATTGGTGGTGGAGACAAAAACTGCGACGGAGAAACAACCAGCTGAGATTTTGGAAACTTATTCCATGGAAGTTACCGATGAAGAAATTTATCAAGCACAGGTACATCATCACTATATTGGTGCATTAAGGTAAATTATAAGTCATTAAAAAATAGAATATTAAAAGGATGTAGAGATGATGCTTACATCCTTATCTTTATTTTGGAGTATTTGTATTGGATCAATATTCAGAATCTATGTTCTGATATTGAATAAAAATAAGATCATGGAAAAGATCTAAAATATTTTTACTTAAGTGCTGAAAAGTTCAACTGCGAATGAAATCCAAAGTCTGTATAATGCGTTAACTTAACGTGTTAGGAATCTCTTATGCACTTGGCGGCATTGCATACTTTGAGTCAGATCCAGCTCAATCAACAAGGAAATCTCAAGCACTTTTTAACAATTGAAGGTCTTTCTAAAGAAACCTTAACCAAGATTCTAGATACAGCGCAAAGCTTTTTAGATGAAAATAATAACTTGATCAATCGTCCGTTGCTTGAAGGACTGACGGTGATGAATCTTTTCTTTGAAAACTCCACTCGTACCCGTACTACGTTTGAGGCTGCAGCAAAGCGTTTGTCTGCCAATGTCTTAAATATTGATATTGCACGTTCAAGTACCTCTAAAGGTGAAACGCTACGTGACACGCTTTGGAATTTGGAAGCGATGGCAGCGGATATCTTCGTGGTGCGTCATTCATCTTCTGGTGCAGCACATTTTATTGCCAAAGATGTGTGCCCTAAGGTTGCGATTATCAATGCAGGTGATGGTCGTCATGCGCATCCTACCCAAGCCATGCTGGATATGTTGACCATTCGCCGCGAAACCCAAAAGCCATTTGAAGACTTAACCGTGGCGATTATTGGTGATATCAAGCATTCACGCGTCGCACGCTCAAATGTAGCGGCATTGCAAACATTGGGTTGTAAAGACATTCGTGTGATTGCACCAAATACCTTATTGCCAGTGGCCTTTGATAAATATGGCGAACATGTACGTCTGTTTAACAAAATGGATGAAGGCGTAAAAGACTGCGATGTGATTATTGCCTTACGTATTCAAAATGAACGTATTGATTCACCTGCATTATCTTCACAAGCTGAATTCTATAAAATGTACGGCTTAAACAAAGAGCGTTTGGCATTGGCTAAGCCTGATTGCATCGTGATGCATCCGGGGCCAATGAACCGTGGAGTTGAAATTGATTCAAGCGTTGCCGATGGTGATCAATCTGTTATTTTGAAGCAAGTCACCAATGGGATTGCAGTTCGTATGGCAGTGTTGGCACTTGCGATGCAAGGGCAGTTACAAGAACAAGGTTTAATTGAAGCGATTGCGCTGTAAAGGATAGATCACATGAGTATAGTAAAAATTGAAAATGTCCGTGTGCTCGATCCAATTCAAAAAACTGATCAAGTCAAAACGGTATATATCGAAAACGGTAAGTTGGTTGATGCAGTAGATCAAGTCGATGAAACGATTGATGGCCAAGGCAAATGGTTAATGCCAACCATGGTTGATCTTTGTGCACGTCTACGTGAACCAGGGCAACAACAGCATGGAACCTTAAAGTCAGAAGGTAAAGCGGCGCGTGCCAATGGTATTTTGCATGTGATAACACCACCTGATTCAAAACCAATTGTTCAAGATAATGGCGCTTTAATTCATGGCTTGATTGAAAAAGCACAATTGGATGGCGGCATTTATCTACAAATTATTGGTGCACAAACCCAAGGTCTGAATGGCAAACAACCTGCCAATATGGCGGGATTGAAGAAGGGTGGATGTACTGCGGTTTCAAATGCGAATGCAAGCTTTGAAAATGATGATGTGGTCATTCGTACTCTGGAATATGCAGCAGGTTTGGGCTTGACGGTCGTGTTCTATGCCGAAGAACCACAGATTGCCAAAGATGGCTGTGCACACGAAGGCTTTATTGCTTCTCGTCAAGGTTTACCCATGATTCCTGCGATTGCTGAAACTGTTGCGATTGCTAAATACTTGATCATGATTGAAGCAACTGGCGTGAAAGCACACTTTGGTCTGTTGTCTTGTGGTGCTTCGGTTGATTTGATCCGTGCAGCAAAAGCCAAAGGTTTACCTGTCACTGCCGATGTTGCTATGCATCAGTTACATCTGACTGAGCAACTGACCGATGGTTTTAACTCACTTGCCCATGTACGCCCACCGTTACGTTCTGAGCAAGATAAGGCATTATTGCGTCAAGGAGTGAAAGAAGGCGTGATTGATGCAATCTGTACCCATCATGAACCCCTTAGTAGCTCAGCGAAAATGGCTCCATTTGCTGAAACACAGCCAGGGATTGCTGCTTTTGATACCTATGTCGGTTTAGGTGTGCAGTTGATTCAAGAAGGTGTGTTTGAACCTTTGGAATGGGTGGAGAAAGTCACCTCTATTCCAGCACAAGTGGCCAATATGACGGATCGTTGGTTGCAAGAAGCCGGTTGGGTTTTGATTGATCCAGAACTACAGTGGACGGTGTCTAAAGACAGCATCCTGTCTCAAGGTAAAAATACGCCATTACTTGGTCAACAGCTGACAGGTAAGGTGATGACGACCTTCGCATAAATGATATGCAAACAGCAGAATAAGGCGATCAAGTCTTATTCTGCTTTGTAAAGTGTGATGTAGATATTGTATTTAAATTTTACAAAACTGATAAAAATAAAAAAATTAGATTAAAGTAAGAAAATAAATGAGATGTGCTTTACATAAAATTATAAAAAATGAGAATTAAACAATTGAAATAATTGGAGCTAAATCATATGGCTATTCACCCAATGGAGCTGCTTAAGCAAAAAGTATCCTCTATTATTGTCAATGATCAAACATGTCTAGTAAATGAAAAAAATGATGTTTTATCAAGATTTTATCCTATTTTTTTGCATCGTTTTTTACAGAAACCAGAACTTGTTGATCAGTTAAAAGAGAAGCTGACACCTTCTGTTTTTGACCTAATGGAAGAAAATGAAAAAGTAAAAAATGCATTACTGTTAAGGTTGGCAGCAGGTAAAGTTTCGGTTGCAGAGGTAGAAATCACATTAAATCGAGCGATCCCGAAGAGTCTAGCAGTACTTTCAAATGAAATCGGAAATGATGCAATCAGCATTATTCATTACCTTCGTGAACATCAAGAATCGATAAATGGACTGTTGCCAAATTGGTCGGAGGAGGTGCTTGCCCTATTAGATGAAGTTCCAAGCGTAGCAGTGTCATTAGAAGAAATTACTGAGCCGGTTGAGATAGCGCCTGAAAAGAAATCTTATCGTTTATTTCCGTTTCTTACACTCATTTTTGCGAGTTTTTCCTTACTGTTTCTATATCAATTAAGCAAGTAAAATGCCTTATTATGAAGATGAAATTATTCCTTATCGCACAATTTATAACTCAACTGAATGATGATCTAAAGCGATTTGGCTTTTTCTCGGTTTTGTAAAGTGTGATGTAAGTATTGTATTTAAATGATATAAAAACGAATAAAAAACACACAAATGATTAGAATGAAAAAGCTTCAGTTTGCTTGTACTTCGCATTTTTCTTAAGCGATCTGAATATTATAAATTTAATGTGTTGGAGAGAATAACAATGTCAATAAACCCAATAGAACTGTTAAAGCAGAAATTGACCTCTGTGCTTGTGAGTGGTCAAGATGGATTGGCGAACGAAAAAAGTGCGCTGTTATCTAAATTTTACCCGATTTTTCTTTCGATTTTAGCTGCAAAACCTGAATTGATTCAGAAACTAAAAGAGTCGATTTCACCTTCCTTATTCGATTTATTTGGTCATAATGATCAAGTTAAAAATGCATTATTATCCAACCTCGCAGGTGGTCAGCTTCCCATAGCTGAAGCAGAGCAAACATTAAATCAAGCGCTTCCAGCCAGCCTTGCTGCTTTAACCAGTGAAGCGGGTAATGATACCCAAAGCATTGTTAATTATTTAAAACAGCATGCTGATTCAATTCGTGCGCTGTTACCTGCATGGGCGGTAGGTTTGCTTGCACCTTTAGGTCTCGTTTCGAGTGCTACAGCCTCCACAACGAGCTTAGCCAGTGCGACCGCGACGACAGGAAGTAAGTCTCGTGCTTGGCTACCGATTGTAGCGCTGATTATTTTGGCATTGTTGGTCGCATGGTTGTGGAAGTCATGTCAACATAAACAAATGGAAGTACCTGTAAGTAATGAGGATTCACCGGCATCACAAGTCGGTACGATGATTGCGCCCGCGAGCTTGGCATTAACCACCGATGCTAATGGTCATGTTGCACAGTGTCAGGTCATGGTTGGTGATCAAGGGCTCCTTGCCAGTATTCAGGCCAAGGTCAAAGAAGTTTTTTCTTCTAATCAGGACTGTACGGTAGATACAGCAGGTACGGCTGCAACACATGCAGGCTCGTTTACTGATCAAGCAGGACTGGCAGGTGTTTTGGGATTGCTTAAAGGGGTTCCAAATGTTTCCTTGGAATGGGTGGGTGATAAGATCACCTTAAAAGGTGCAGATGCAGCTAAACTCAATGAGTTGCTTGGCAAGATTAAAGGATTAGTACCAAATACCGAGGTGGTTGTCGAAGCGCCTGTTAGTGCTGCTGATTCGGTAAGTAATAGTCTAAATGCAGCACAGGATGCATTGGCAAGCATTGATGCCAATCAGGTTGATATTAATGCCGTAATTAAAGCACTTAATCTACAGATTATTAATTTCTCAACGGGATCCAACCAGATTCCAGATGAAAACAAAGCAATCTTGGATAAAGCCGCTGGCTTAATGAAAAATACCAAAGATGCAAAACTGACCGTTGCGGGTTATACCGATTCAACAGGTAATGCCAATAGCAATAAAACGCTATCACAAAAACGTGCACAGGCGGTGGTTGATTATTTAGTCAGTCAAGGCGTGGATGCGGCTCAACTCACAGCGGTGGGGCATGGTGCAGATAATCCTGTTGCAGATAATGCAACTGAAGAAGGACGTTTTAAAAATCGCCGTATTGAGTTTTCAATTAGCCCTTAATTGAGGGTTTGTTGACGTTTAAAAGGAGTTATTGGAAAAATAACTCCTTTTATTTTAATTATTTATTTGAGTGAATATAATTTTAAATGAAGTTGTTTAAATAAAATCAGAGAAAAGACTCGAAAGTATCGTTTTAAATTGAGTAGAATACGCCCGAAAAAAACAAGATTACGAGTATTAATATGAATAAGTTTTTTATATTCACAACATTAACAGCAGCAGTGTTATTAACAGGTTGTGACAAGTTCAAGCCGAAAGATAAAGTTGAAAATACGGATGCGGCTGTCGCTGAGTGGAGTTGTACCAATCAAGACAACTTGAATAATATTCAAGCGGCATTGAAAAAAGACTATTTAAAACAAATCGAGCGTAGCCTAAGAGAAAGTGGGTATCAGGCAGATTATGATGTTTTGGATAAAATCAATAAAGGTCTGAAATTCGAAATTAAAAATGTGCGTACCTTAGATGCAGCAGAAGGCGAGCAAGCATCAAAAACACAATTGAGCTGTGAAAGTCAGTTAATTGTTCAATTCCCGAAAGGCTTACAAAAGCGTGCGGAGAATGCTTATGCTGAGCAGCAAAAAAATTGTGAAGAGTGTGAAGGCGATTATAGTGCCAGTACTTTAGCTGATTATTTTGCAGATAATGAATATTCACTGACCTTAGAAGATGACAAGCTCAAAGGTAGCTTTTTATATGACATTACCAAGACGGATAAAGATGGTTTAGTGTTTAATATTCCTGATCAAAATGCAGTGATTGATGGTGTGGTCTTTATGGCGACCAAAGCCGTGCAATATGTGGCTTATTTAAAAGAAAACCGCCTGATTGAACAAAGCAATGAGCAAGCTCAGCAGCAATATGATGCAGAAGAGTCGGCTCAAATGGGCTTGGCTCAAAAAGCAATGGATATTCGTAAGAAAGAGTTAGATGCTGAAAAAGCACAGCAGGTTGAACGCTTAAATCAAACTTGGGACAAATTTAGTGCAGAGCAAAAAGCACAGTTGCAACAAGACCAGTCTGATTGGTTTGAAAAACGTGATGTTGATTGTAAGGTACTTGCTCAGAAGCATGTATCTGATATTCCTGAAAAAGATTTAGAAACCTATCAAAAGCAATCACGCTATTGGAATGATGCGATGCGTCAACAAGATCAAGATATGCAGTACACCAAGTGCTTCACCCAACGTACCATAGAGCGCATTGTCTATCTCAATAATGTCAATTAAGTAAGCAACAACAAGAAGGACGAATTGATTCGTCCTTTTTTTATTGGCATGCTTAGCACAGCGATGGTTTTAAGATAAATATTATGCGAATTACATTGATTGGAGCAGGTCGTGTTGCAACCCATTTGGCCAAAGTATTGCAATTGCAGCATCAGATTGTGCAAATCTTTAGTCGGAATCTACAACATGCTCAGACCCTTGCAGACCAAGTCAGTGCCCAAGCAATTGACGATGTGCAACAGTTGGATGCGCAAACCGATTTAGTGATTATTGCAGTCAGCGATCAGGCGATTCGTAGCGTGATTGATTCGATTGCGCCATATCTCACTGAAAATCTGATTGTACATACTTCGGGAAGTACTGCTTTATCGGTACTGCAACAGAGACATCCACGCGCGGGTGTGTTCTATCCTCTGCAAACCTTTAGTATGGAAAGGGATGTGAATTGGGCAGATACCCCTTTGTTTGTGGAGGCAGTACAGCAACAGGACTTAACCTTATTAACCGAGTTAGCAAACAGTTTAAGCCAATCTGTCTATCAATATAGTTCGACTCAACGTCTGACTTTGCATTTAGCGGCGGTATTTGCTTGCAATTTTAGTAATTATTGTTATGACATGGCGAAGCAGATCGTTGATGCTGAGCAGGTTGATTTTAGTTTGCTCTATCCACTGATTTTAGAGACCGCAAATAAAGCCACAGCCAATAATCCCAAGGATATGCAGACAGGCCCTGCGATGCGAGGCGACCAAAATATATTAAGTATGCATAGCCAATTATTAGCAGATTCTAATCGCCCAGACTTGCAGAATGTCTATGGTCTTATCAGTGAATCTATTTTAAAACGCCACCATTAAATCGATTTAACAATAAATATACAAAATAGACAAATCAGTCTGTTTTGTATACCATGCCTAAAATTTGATTTAATTTTATATAAAAAGATGTTGGCTAATATATTTCAAGCTTTAGACAATTTAGGTTTGACTGCACAAAAACGTGCAATTCATATTCAATTTTCCAATCAAAATTTAAATACTCAAGTCTTCCTACAGCGTATTGATGGTCAGCATCAACTGAATGAAGGATTTAGGGCAGAACTGATTTGCCTGTCGACCAATGCGACCATTCCTCTTAAACAATTTATTGGCAGCCAAGCGGCAATTGATACCGTCACCGATCAAGGTCAACTGACCCGCGTCACAGGGATTATCACACAAGCCTTACAAGGACAATCAGACGGTAGCTTGACTGTCTATAAACTGACTTTAGAAGATCCCACCGCACTGTGGAAACAACGCCGTAACAGCCGTGTGTTTATGAACAAGAGCGTGCGTGATGTGGTGGAAATTATCTTCAAAGAGTGGCAACAAAAAAGTCCCTTATTTGCATCCAGTTTAACGCTTGATTTAAGCGGACTCAGTCAAAACTACGACATTCGTCCCTTTATTATGCAATATAATCAATCAGATGAAGATTTTTTAACATCTTTGATGCGTAGCGAATCGATTAACTGGCTCATTGATGAAGCTGAACGAACCGTCGCGCAAAGCAGTGCTGCGATTCAGCCGCAAAAACTCCGTCTGATTGATGACAATAGCCAATACCAAGCCTTAGAGCGTCGGCAGATTCGTTATCACCGTAGTAGTGCCACCGAACAATACGACAGCATGACCAGTTTGGTTGGACAACGCTCATTACAACCGAGCAGCGTACATGTACAACGCTGGCAAGCCGATGCACTGGAACAAGAAGATGGTGCAGGCAGTGTACAGAGCACACATAAACACAGTGAACAATATGACAATGCCAGCCTAGGACTAGAGCAGGCATGGCATTTTTCACCCGCGTGGATGCAAGATTTAAATGGGGAAGATGGTGCAACCCCATCGGGCAATGCTCAAATTGAAAAACTGAATCGGAACTTAGGTCAATACTACGACTTACAATCCAAACAATTTACAGCCCATAGCACCGTGCGCGATACCCATGTGGGTTACTGGTTTGAATTGGCTGAACACCCTGAAATTGATCAGCATGATGGTAGTGATAAAGAATTCCTGATTACAGGCAAAAACTTTTATAACCAAAACAACTTGCCTAAAGATCTACATCAACAGATCAATCAATTATTAGCACAAAGCAATTGGCAAATAAAAGAGAGTGACGAACGCCAAGCCAATCAACTGATTTTGCAACGCCGTAGCATTAAAACCGTTCCTGAATATCATCCCTTACAACACCGTCCAGCAGCTTCACCGCAACGTGCCAAAGTGGTTGGGCCAAGCGGCGAAGAAATCTATGTGGATGAATGGGGGCGGATTAAAGTCCGTTTCCTGTTTACCCGTAATGACGATCATAGCCATGATGGTGGTGCGGGTGCCAATGATAACGACACCGATTCTGCTTGGGTTGATGTACTCACGCCTTGGGCAGGTGAAGGCTATGGCGCACGATTCTTGCCACGAATTGATGAAATCGTAGTCATCGACTTCTTTGATGGCAATATCGACCGTCCATTTGTAGTGGGAAGAATCCACGAAGGCCATCGTAGTCCAACTAGATTTGACCATGCAGGCAAGCTGCCTGACACCAAGAAACTGGCAGGGATCAAGTCAAAAGAATATCAGGGCGAAGGTTTTAACCAACTGCGCTTTGATGACACCACAGGTCAGATCAGTGCTCAACTACAAAGCAGTCATGCAGCCAGTCAACTCAACCTCGGCAAACTGAGTCACCCTAAAGCAACCGCAGAAAGTGAAGACCGTGGCGAAGGTTTTGAACTGCGCACTGACCAATGGGGTGCAGTACGCGCAGGCGAGGGTCTACTCGTTTCCACGCATAAACAGGATCAAGCCCAAGGCGAACATCTGGATGCCCAAGTTGCTAAGCAGCGGCTAGAGGGCAATCAAAACAATGCCAAGGCACTGAGTGAAATAGCTAAGAACCAGCAGACCGATGAGATTGAATCACTGGATCAACTGAAAGAGTTTGCGGAAGAAATTGAATCTGATATTGCCAAGTTTAATAAGGCGATGTTGTTACTGAGCTCACCAGAGGGGATTGGTTTAAGTAGCAATGAAGATATTCATCTCTCTGCGGATGGACAGATTAACCAGTTTGCGGGCGATAGTATTAATCTGAGTACGCAAAAAAATTTGATCGCACATGCCAGTGCTAAGGTGAGCCTGTTTGCAGCACAAAATGGAATTAAACAGGTTGCCGCCAAAGGTAAGTTTGAAGTTCATGTGCAAGCTGACACAATGGATTTACTTGCCAAGCAAGGCATCCAGATTACTTCGACTGAAGATCGTATTGAAATTACTAGCCCTAAAGAGATTGTGATTACTGCGGGTGGTTCTCAAATCAAGCTGGATGGTTCAGGTATTTTCCCAACCACAGGTGGCAAGTTTGAAGTGAAGGCAGGGCAGCATTTGTTTATGGGCGCTGCATCTGTGAGTATACCTGCGATTGATTTACCAGACTGTTCTGCGAAACAGCACTCAGCTGCGACCAATGGTGCTGCATTGGTTGAGATATAAAATGTCAGATTTATTTAAATTAGATACACCGATTGAAGCAGTTAATGAAGATTTACTGCTATCTAGATTTGAACATATTTATAAAGAGAATCGAGTTATTGATTTCATTATAGATCGGACTGTTGAACCTGATTTGTTTAGTGAAATTATTGATGATTTTGATCCCCTTATTTCGGTAGAAAAAGTTTTTATCGCTAAGCCGATTACACGGGGGGCAAAACAGCCTCTTGCTCTGCTAAGGCTTAAAAATGATATTAAATTCTATAAATATGCACCTAAGATTATCGAAATATTGTTAGAACAACTGGCTTATACATCCACACGTCAGATTATTTGTGGTTGGGGATATAGTGAACATTCATTAGATGGTTTAAAAATCAAATTTCAAAAAGATTTAATTGCTAAGTCAGAAGGCTCTGCTCAAGCCTTTGTTCTACGTTGGTATGATCCCCGGGTTCAGTATGTTTTTCAAAATATGGCGCCAGAGGTGCTTTATCATCATTATTTGGCGGATTATAAAATTTGGGAGTACCTCCACCCTAAGGGAATTTTCACCAAAGCATCTGTAGCCTATACGTTTAAATTTAATAATATTTTTCCAAAACAGGTCATTGATTTTTTAATGATGTGTGAAGACGTGAACAGCATTAATAAATATCTAGTTAATAAAAATATTCCGTCAAATCAAATCGAGCCTATGTTGACCTATGAACACCTGATTTTGATTAAAGGTAATTCAGCCAATGTTGAGTTTAATGTGATGAGTGAGCTTGTATATTGGTTCTATAAAGTCGGTTCAACTTTGACTGAGCATGCAGACATTAAAACTTTATGGCATAGAGAAGATTATGAGCAAATGCTTGAAAAGCTCAATACAGATTCAACTTTGCAAGCCAATGTTTTAGAAAGAGATCGTGTAAATGGATAATAATTCAACTAAAAAACTTCCCCCTTATTTACAGAATGCACAAAACAATCAAGCAAATAAAACTGTTTCTTGGGGGCAGAATCTTAAAAAATACGATTTAGCCAAGATTGAACAAAAGAAAGCTGAATTACCTGCCAATCAATCTAAAGGCGCACCCAAAGCAATTGCAGTAAAACAGCTTTCTTCAGAAGGGGTAAATGAGCAAAAAAAGGATTGCCCATTTTGTCATGCAGAAGATGATAGTTTTTTTCTATTTCCGACACGCTATGCTATCGCTAAGAAAGCAGATACCCAAGCGGTTTCTCTACCTGCGCACTTGAATAGTTATGTAGGTGATAAGACCATTGCTTATTCGAAGTACACATTAAAATATTTAAATACAGGTTATTTATATGCCTTTGTTGAGTATGAGAATGGAGCAACCCGATGGTTGGGATATCGTGTCAATGAAGAAGGATTTCTAGCAAAGCTCAAGAATATTTTTGACCCGAATTGTGCACCGACGCCATATGGTTGTACCAATGAAAAACACTTTGCAAATAGCTCAATGATTTGTCTTGCGCCTTTTCAGAAGTCAAAGGCAAAAACAGCCTATCTTCTATTTTCAAAGGGATTTCTTACACAAGCAAGATTAAAACTCTACCAAGCAAATCGAGTTAGTTATGCCAATGAAAAAAAATGGCAGAAGATTAATTTAAATGCTTGGCGTGGAGGGCAAAAATCAAACTTTTGTTATAACCAGCAAATTTTTGATCGTCATGTTCCTACACCTAATTTTGCGAAATTTGGTAAGGCTAATCAAACTAGAAAGCAAAAAATTTCAGGTAAATTTGCCCAGTTTCCAAAAGCGGTATGTGGCGTTGCTATTTATGATGCTTTGGGAATTGCAATTGATTTAAATGAAAGAAGAAATGATCAATTTATTGAATTAACAAAATTCATGAATACCTATAAAGATGGTATTAGTAATCAGCAGCGATTTAATAGCATTCCTTTAATTGAATCGATTGAAGAAGGCTTAAAAAGAAAAGCCTTACAAAGTGCAAAAAAATGGGCAGAACACACTAAAAATGTTGATATGAAATCAATTGATGCCCAATTGAACCAACCTTATAGCGAACGTAATTTTCAAATGCATCAACAGAACCTTGAGCAGATGAAAAGAAAAAATCCTGAGCAGTACAAGTTTACCGAAAAAGCGCGTAAGGCTTATTTTGCGCAATATGGTATGACCCCACCAAGCTCTGCCAAACAGGCATATGAACAGCAAAAGGAAATCGCTCAACAGAAGGCAAAAGCACTGGAAAAGGCAAAGATTGAAAGCAATACCGCTTTTGCAATGAATCAGTGGGAGAATAAATATAAGCCTTTAGTCAAATATGATGAGATGCAGACATTTAAATCAAATGTTGCTACAAAGACTAAAAGTGGAATGGACAACGCAAATGTGGTAGGTGCTGATCATTTGATTTGGTTGAAATCGTCTCAATTAGTACAAGAGTTACACGCCTTTGATCCAGAAGATAAAATAAGTGGCTTTGTTTTTTATGAATACATGATGCAGGCCGTTGCTGGTACAGGCGTAACAAAGGCAGGCGCGACTCAGATGGATGGTTGGATTACCAAGCGTAAAGTCGAGTCTGATAATGTGTTTATGCGAGCGGTTCTTTATAACCAGAAATCTGCTATTGATTATTATAATGATGGCACACAAAGCTTCTTTGCATCGGTTGTAAATTATACCGACTGGACAACAGGCCAGAGTACCTATAAGCAGTTGATTGTTACTATTGCTGCCTTAGATGCTGCATGGGATGAATGGGCATCTAATAATGCCAACAAGCATTATATGCCCGATTTTGATAAGACTTTTGTGGGCCGTATAGGGCGTTGGAGCGCAGAGTTTATTCGTGTAGCAGCACAAAAAGCCAGAAGTACCAGTCTCGATCGTTTAATTGCCACACAAATTTGCTGCTTTTTATATGCTCGTACAGGTGTCTTTAGTAAAGGTGTAAATTTACATTCACTGATGTTGTTTGCAACTCCGGGACTAGATCCGCAGCGGCGAGATCCAAAGGTCAGCAATGCAACTTTAGATTCAATTTTAAATGACAGCAAAAACAAAGGTACTGCACGGGTTGCATCTTTTGTCATGGTGTTAGAAGCAATTAATTTAATGTTCCAATTAAATAAAACTATAGATTCTCAGCAGCAGTTGCAAATTTTAGGAGGAGCATGTGGCTTAATCACCGCCAGTTTGGAATTGGTTGGTGTTATTACAGTAACAACCAAAACTGCTACACATAACTTAATTAAATTCGCCGCAAATAGTTTTGCAATAGCTGGTAGTGCATTCTTTTCATTATACGATCTTAGAGCAGCAATGAGCAGTAATGATAGTTTCCTCGCGGTTGTTTATTTTGTTCGTGGTGGTGTGTATTTTGGTTTAGCTTTAAGCTATACGAAAATCTCCATTGATTTTCTACAAAGTGCAGGGAATGCGTTAAAAAGACCAGCTCTGATTAGTTTTTCTAAATTATTAGTTAAATCAAATTTTTACCTAATGATTACACGTATAGGTTCTGTTGTTTGGTTGGCTAGATTTAATATCATTATTCTAGGGCTAACAGCAGTTGAAATTATTTATAAAGTTTATTTTGCAGATAATGCACTTGAAGATTGGTGTAAAAAATCAGCCTTTGGTATTAATGTAGTGAATTTTGAGAATGAAGCAAAAGAGCTTGAGGTTTTTAATCAAGCATTTGTAGAGGTCGTTGGAGTGTAAATATGAAAGTAAAATATGGGACAATTAAAAAACTCCAATTTGTTGATGCAATTGTTGGTGAGTTACCAAAGCTGAGATCTCATGCAACAGCGATGGCTTTAGTATCGATGTTTGCAGAATCTGGAGGGATGGGGGCAGCAGCAACTTTAGCTGGGGTAAATGGGTTTCCAGGTTACTATATTCATTTCTATATTGATGATGTTGAGTTTTATGCAGCCTTTACAGGTCTATTTTTCAAAGAAGGAGAAGATATCTTTGTGGTTTATGATGAAGAAATAAAACAAAACTTTAATGTTTTAGCAGTTATGAATAAAAACACTAAACTATTAGGAATGGTAGCACCTTTTGGGCATACAGTAGAAATATCTGACAAGACTCATAATCGTAATGCATTATATCTGTTTTTAGGAATTAATATTTTTACAACTTTGGTTTTATTCTTTTTTGAATTTAAAATGTTTTTATTTCTTTCTGGATTGATAGGGTCATTTATAATAGTTTTTTCTATAGGTTATAGCGTTAAGAAACAATTTAGAGGGTATGCAGAGGAATCAGAACGAATTTATAAAATATTAGGTATTAGTGATATTAATGCTTTAAATGTAGAAATTAATAAGAATCATCTGAAGCCATACGAAGATAAAGAAACTAATCGTATCTATGATGATGTTCATAATTATACTGAATTTTTAAACTATGATCCTCAACCACTAGTAGATGTAGATATAAAGAAATAAAATTTGAAATAATTAATATTTTATTTATTTTCTGATCTCTAAATTTTTTTGTAATTGAGCCATGTTTTTTATTTTTAAATTTGGAAGTAATTTTGATGTAAGTAATATGTTAATTGGATAGAAAGTTATTTTTGTTGTGTATGCTTTGGCTTTTTATTTTTAATATTTGGTCTTACACATATAAAAGACTTATTTTTTAATATGTTGTTATCTAATTGATTTTTATTAATGCAATAATGTGATGGATTTAGATGAAAGTTGTTTACGGTAAAATTAAAAATCTTCAGTATGTTGATGCAATGATAAGTGAGCTCCCTAAACCAAAAAAAGTTAGAGCACAAGCTGGAGCTACAGCATTGGTATCGATTTTTTCTGAGTCTGGAGGGATGGGTGCTGCTGCTACCTTGGGTGGAGCAAATGGCGAACCAGGTTATTATATTTATTTCTGTATTGATCATATCAATTTTTATGCCGCGCTTACTTCTGTTTTCTTTAAAGAAGATGAAGACGTATATGTCGTTTATGATGAAAATGTGGAAGGTGACTTTAATGTCTTAGCAGTTATGAATAAAAATAATAAGTTATTAGGCATATCTTTGCCTTTTGGAGAAACGGTAGAAATGGTAACAAATAGCCACAGCCCCAAGAATTTGGCTATTGTTGCATCGGGAATGTCGATATTCATGCTTATAATATCATTGTTCTTGACTGATAACGGCACTATTAATGTAGACATAATGGATTATGTCTTTTTATATGCATGTATTTTAGTTTTACCATTTGTTGTGATATTTGGGATAGGGGCGAGTGCGAAAAAAGAGTTACTCCGTTATGCTCTCATATCGGATCAAATTTATAAGTTGTTAGGAGTAAAAGACTTAAAAGTATTTGAGAAAAGGGATCTTACATTAGCTTATCATGATGTTGAGAATAGACAGTTATGTAAGGATATACATGATTACACCCAGTTTTTAGATTACGATCCTCAGCCACTAGTAGATGTAAAGACTAATTGAGTCATATAAAATCTATAAATAAATGAGAAGAAGTAAAAAGCCACTAAAAAATTAGTGGCTTTCTCGAAAAACTAAATCAGCTTATTTAATTTTCTTAAAGATAAAATCATTAATCTTATGACCAGATTCAAGACCACGACGCTCAAATTTAGTCACTGGACGCCATTCTGGGCGAGGGTAGCTATTGCCTTTACCTGCCAAGTTTTCCATATCTGGACGGTTATCTAGGATATCAAGCATCCACTCTGCATACGGTTCCCAGTCAGTTGCTGAGTGGAAGGTACCACCAAGCTCTAACTTCTGTTCAACCAGTTGCATACGCTCATGAATCACAAAGCGGCGTTTAAAGTGACGCTTCTTCTGCCACGGATCTGGGAAATAAAGCTGTACACAGTTAATGCTGTTGTCTGGCATTTCACGTAACACTTGGATTGCATCGGCATCCAGTACAAACAGGTTCTTTAAGCCCGCCATACCCGCTTCATAAACACACTGTGCGATACCAGGCACATGCACTTCGATGCCGACAAAGTTACGTTCTGGATTGGCTTTTGCCATCAATACCAAAGAGCGACCCATACCAAAACCGATTTCAACAGTTAAAGGGCGTTCAGGATGTTCAAAATGCTGGCGTAAATCACCAACAGGGTATTCCAAAATTAAATCACGATAATCTTCTAAAGCAGTACGTTGTGAAGTATTGAGCGGAGCTGAACGACGCATAAACGTCACAATTTCACGGTGCTCAGGCAAATTGTCGAGTTCCGTAATTTGCGTTTCTAACTGATCGTTTGACATGATTCTGGAGATATAAATATAGAAATGCCGTATTTTAAGTGTTCAGGTGGTCAAGTCAAACTTTAAGTGATTTTATTTAGCCGATCATTTCTAAAATTGCTTAAAATTTGTCAAAAAATCTTCATGTAGCTGTCACAGAAATTGCATAGCCTAATTACAATTTTAACACTAAGTAAAAAACCATGAACAATTTTAAATACCATTCGATCGCCATTTGTTTAGGCCTGTTAGGTGCATCTTCACTCTTTTCTGCTGCACATGCACAACTGATGTTTAGCCAGTATGTCGATGGCAGCAGTAATAAAAAGGGACTGGAAATCTATAACCCCGATGCCACAACCGTGAATTTAGCCGATTATGAAATTCAGCAGTTTAATAATGGTGGCACAGTCAAAACCGCAGCTTTTCCTTTACAAGGTAGCTTGGCCAGTAAACAAAAATTTCTGATAGGTCGTTCTGAATTACAGGCACAATTGGGCGATAAGGTTAATCAAGTTGCGGGATTATCTTTTAATGGCGACGATGCCATTGTGTTGCTTTATCGCGGTACACCCGTAGATCGTTTTGGTCGTATTGGTGAGCGTCCAACGGCAGGTTGGGGCACAACGGTATTCAGTACTGCGAATAGCTTTAAACGCATTCAAACAGTTAATCCTGTAGTGAGTGTTGACCCGACCAGTCCATTTGACCTTGACCAATCTTGGCAGGCATGGACAGATCGAAATGATTTTTCGAATTTAACAGGTTCAACCACCACTCCACCTGTAGATGCAGTCAGCTGTAGCAGTAGCGATACACCAATTGCCAGCCTTGCGCAATCGACTCAAAATCAAAACTATACTATTCGTGGTGTAATCACGGCGGATTATCGTTATAGCAATGGTTTCTCAGGTTTCTATGTACAAACCCCTGATAGCAAAGCTACGCCAAATGTCAGTAATGCGATTTTTGTCTATATTCCTGCAAGCAGTGTAGTCAAAGGTGGGCAGGTTGGTGATGAAGTTATCCTACGTGGTCGTTTAACCAGTTATCAAAACCAACTTCAACTGGATCAGTTACAGCAGGATATTAAAACCTGTAACCAGAATATGGCATCGCTGATTCAACCACTGGACTTAAACTTGCCATTTAGCAGCTTGACCGATACTGCTGGTAATTCACCTAAGCGTTATCAAGGGATGTTGGTGAAATTACCGCAAACGTTGACGGTAAGTGAAAACTATAATTTTGGTCGTTATGGCGAACTTTCTCTAAGCCTTGGTCGCTTATTTATTCCGACCAATCTTTATCCTGCACTTTCAAATGAAGCCAAGGCTTTAGCGCAACAAAATCTGCTTTCAAAGATTATCTTTGATGATGGTTATAACAATCAAAACCGTGCACCGTGGTTGCCACAAAACTTTAGTGCGTTGAATACGCTACGTTCGGGCTATCAGTTAAAGAATGCACAAGGGATTCTAGAATATCGTTTTAATGCATGGCGTGTACAGCCGATTGCAGGTGCAAACTTGCCAGAAGTGGTGAACACGACCAATCCACGTACAACGATTGCGGCTAAACAAAGCAAACATATTCGTGCTGCGGCATTTAACGTGCTGAACTATGACAATGGCAAGAATGGTTTCCCAACCGAGCGTGGCGCCAACAGTCAGGCTGAATTTGATAAGCAACATACCAAAATCGTCAATGCATTAAAATCAATCGATGCAGACGTGTATGGTTTGATGGAGATTGCCAATAATGGTTATGGCAGTGATAGTGCAGTTGCTAACTTGACTAAAGCTTTAGGGCCAGACTGGAAATATGTGATTCCAGAAGGACTTAATCAGTTGGGTACTGATGTGATTGCGGTTGCGATTATTTATAACAGCAAACGTGTTCAGCCAGTGAATAAGCCTGCGGTATTGGATTTAGGGGATAAAAGCCGTTCAACCATTGCACAATCCTTTAAGCCTGTACAAGGTGGACAAATCTTTACAGTGATCCCAAATCATCTTAAATCGAAGAGCTGTCGCGGTGTCGATGAAAACTCTCTGGATGCAGATCAACGTGATGGGCAGGGCTGTTGGAACCCAACCCGAGTGAAAGCGGTTGAGCAACTCACCCAATGGATTGCCAAGAATCCAACCCAAGTGAAGAATCCGAATATCTTACTGTTAGGCGATATGAATAGTTATGCCAAAGAAGACCCAATCTTAAGTTTTGAGAAAGCCAATTACAAAGTTTTGCTGAATGACAGCAAAGTCGGTGAGGGGAGTAAGGCATATAGCTATGTCTTTGGTGTGGCGAGCGATGCCGATGGTTATGGCGGTGCAGGTAACCTTGATCATGCCATTGCCGATGCCAATCTGTATAAACGTGTGATTAAAACCTTTGCATGGCATATCAATGCCGATGAACCAACGGTATTGGACTATAACGAAGAATATAAAACTGATGAGCAAAAGGCTTTGTTCTTCTCGGCAGATGCTTATCGCTCGTCAGATCATGATCCTGTGATTGTAGATTTGGATATGAAAAGCTCGGATTCTCAACTTGAGCCAAATAATCCGAAGAATATCATCGTTGAATTTTTAAACTCATTATTTGAATGGTTAGGCAAACTTTTTGGTCGAGCGTAATCTGATTTCCGTGACATTGTTTGGTTTGTTTTTTCATAAATTAATCAATCGTCACGGAATATAACTTGCAAGGCAGAAAAAAATTCATTAATAGTAGTGGTGTAGATGTTCTTAGCATGAAAGCTATTATAAATTTTGGTTATTTCTGTTCTCGAGTTTCGTAGGAACGTTCTAGGGCATAAGTTGTTAGATAACAAGGATCAATTATGAAGTTGTATTATTCACCTGGTGCATGCTCATTGGCAGCCCATATTATTTTAAATGAAATAAATGTCGATTTTGATTTAGAACGAGTTGATCTAAAAACACATAAAACTTCAAAAGGTGCAGATTATTACGAGATTAATCCAAAAGGCTATGTCCCTGCTTTGGAAATTAATCCAGGTTTGATTTTAACTGAGAATGTGGCAATTTTACCGTTTTTGGCACAGCATGATCCTAAACAGGATTTGATTCCACCATCAGGAATGGGGCGTGCTAAAGTCCTAGAGTGGTTAGGCTACTTGAATTCAGAATTGCATGATGCTTATTCAGTATTCTTTGGCGGGAAGCTCACTGACGATGAGAAAACCAAAGCCTATGCAGAAGTTGATCGTTTGCTTAAATATATCGACAATTATTTAGCTGAATCGGATTGTGATTATTTGGTCGATGATAATTTTGGTCCTGCGGATGCCTATCTATTTGTTCTTACCAACTGGTCAAACCATATTGAACATGACTTAACGCCATATATCAATATTATTGCATTGCGTAATAAAGTGGCTGAACGTCAGTCTGTACAAATTGCGATGCGGGATGAAGGTTTATTAAGCTAATTCAAACCAATAAAAAAGCCTCTGTTTACAGAGGCTTTTTTATTTCAACTCAATTATTGTTGAGCTTTTTCTTTCACATCAGCAGCAGTTGATTCTACTGCACCAGCAACTTTAGCCGTTGCATCACGTGCCGCAGCCTCAGTTTTAGCAGCAGCTTCAGCCGTTGCAGTTGCAGTGTGATCAGCAGCAGCATCAATTTGATCACCAGCAGTATCTACAGCCGTTGCAACATTGCTCGCAGCTGCATCAGCCGCATTTTGAACGTCTGCACCAGCTTGATCAGCAGCATGTTCTAAATGCTCACCCGTGGTTGCACCAGTTTCAGGTGCTTTATCTTTATTACAGCCTACAAGCGCAACAGTAGCAGCAAGACCTAATGCAACAAGTAATTTATTCATTGTCTATTTCCTTTTCTTTGTGGCATCCAATCGGATATGGATACCGAAAATATAAACATAAACTTGATGAATAATAAAGTTGAAAATTTGTTGATAACTTGTAAAAACACGCACTTACATCGGAAAATGTAAGTGCGTGCACATGTTCTGAGTAGACTTATACTCCAGAACGGATCATATAATCAAAAGCAGACAGCGATGCTTTGGCGCCTTCACCTGTGGCAATGATGATTTGCTTGTACGGTACTGTCGTACAGTCACCTGCGGCAAAGACACCTTTGACATTGGTTTCGTTGCGATCATTAATCACAATCTCACCACGATTACTCAACTCAACCGCACTGCTCTTTAAGAAATCTGTGTTTGGTAATAAACCAATTTGTACAAAGATCCCTGCAAGTTCAACTGTGTGTTCAACATTAGTAGCACGGTCTTTGTATTTCAATGCCGTTACCTGAGCACCATCACCAACCACTTCAGTACTTAAGGCATTCATGATCACAGTGGTATTTGGTAAGCTATTTAATTTGTCCTGCAACACTTGGTCTGCACGAAGTTTGGTATCAAACTCAACCAAAGTCACATGCTCAACAATCCCTGCAAGGTCAATCGCTGCTTCAACACCAGAGTTACCTCCACCAATCACCGCAACACGTTTGCCTTTGAATAATGGACCATCACAGTGTGGGCAGTATGCTACACCACGAGTACGGTATTCAGCTTCACCCGGTACATTCATTTCTCTCCAACGTGCACCTGTAGACAGGATGATGGTTTTCGATTCAAGCTTGGCACCATTTTCCAGTTCCACTTCAACCAGACCATTGGCCGTTTGATCTGCACCAGTGATTTTGCTGACACGTTGCAAGTTCATGATATCGACACCGTATTCACGAACATGTGCTTCCATGTCTTGAGCGAACTGAGGACCGACAGTTTTTTGAACAGTGGTGAAGTTCTCAATGTCCATGGTATCCATCACTTGACCACCGAAACGTTCAGCCACAATACCCGTTTTGATGCCTTTACGTGCCGCGTAAATCGCTGCTGTACCACCCGCAGGCCCACCACCAATCACCAACACATCAAATGCATCTTTGGCATTGATTGCGGCTGCATCTTTCTCAGCCGAGTTGCTATCCAACTTCGCTACAATTTCTTCCAAAGTCATACGACCTTGACCAATATGCTGATTGTCTTGGAACACCATTGGCACAGCCAAGATTTTGCGTTCTTCAACTTCGTCTTGGAAGAAAGCACCATCAATCATGGTTGCCGTGGTATTTGGATTGTTAATCGCAATCAAGTTGAGTGCTTGAACCACATCCGGACAGTTATGGCAGCTCAGCGATACAAACACATCAAAGTTGGCAGTCAAGTTTAAGCCTTTGATCTGAGTGAGTACTTCATCAGACACTTTAGGCGCATAACCTGATACTTGTAATAATGCCAAGATCAAAGAAGTAAACTCATGTCCCATCGGTAAGCCAGCAAAGAACACACGTGGTTGTTCACCTGCTTTGGCTACACCGAAACTAGGACGGCGAGCGTTTGAACCGTCAAAACGCGCCGTAACTTGGTCAGAAAGTTCCGCAATTTCAGTCACGAGTTCTTTAATTTTTTCTGCTTTGTCGGAGTCATTTAAAGCAGCAACCAACTCGATTGGACTTTCTAAACGTTCTAAGTAAGCTTTTAATTGAGTTTTAATATTTTGATCTAACATGTATTTCTCCAAACGCTAAGACTTTTAAATCAGCTAAATTCATTCAATGAGGCTATAGTACGCAAAAGTACTGAATAGGTAAAACAGTATGTTTTTATGAGTTTGATCGGTTTTTTGAATTTTTAATAAATTTACTATTTTTTGAAGATTTCTTTCACAAAAAATTTGAGTACAATCAAAGTTGTTATATAACTGCAATCATTTCGTGGCATAAATAAAGGGTAAGTAATATGACCTTACAACGTGGCATTTATCAACACTATAAAGGTCAGCTGTATCAAGTGTTTAATGTGGCTCGTCATAGTGAAACCGAAGAGGAATTGGTGGTCTATCAATGCTTATATGGTGATTACTCAATGTGGGTACGTCCATTGGCAATGTTTAGCGAAACCGTTCAGCTCGATGATGGTCAAATTCTGCCACGCTTTAAACTAATACAAACGACTTAAATTAAATACACTTTGCATAAGCGTAGTTGGGGGATCAGATATGACCAGCACTGTATTTTTAAAACGTATCTCTGATTTATATGATGAGTTTAAACAACATGATGCTCGACAGTCTGATCGTTTAAGACGCTACCGAAATATTGAAGCTGAGTCAGCTAAGCTACTTGCGATGTTGGTTCGTACTCAACGATCAAAACGGATTCTAGAAATTGGGACATCTACAGGCTATTCAACACTTTGGCTGGCGGAAGCAGGTAAAAGCGTCGGTGGGGCTGTACAAACCCTAGAAATTAATGCCTTTCGCAGTGCGCAAGCAAAAAAATATGCGGAAGAATTTGGCTTGGAGCCGTTTATTGATTTTTGGGTGGGAGATGCTGCTGATTATCTGGCCCAAGCGGTTGAACCTTATGATTTGATTCTACTGGATGCTGAACGTGGTAGTTATGTGAGCTACTGGCAAGACTTAAAGCGTTTATTGCAGTCTTCGGGAAGTACTTTAATTGTTGATAATGTGATTTCTCATGCAGCAGAGGTGAAGGAATTCCTCGAACTGATTAAAGATGATGAAGATTACATGAGTACCATTCTGCCGATTGGTGCAGGTTTATGTATGGTAGTGTTGAAGTGAATTGATTTTACTTTGATGATGTAGTCGATATGCTTGAGGGCTACAGCCAATCACTTTATTAAATGCACGGGTGAAATTGGCAGGATTAGAATAACCCAGCTCATAGGCAATATGGGTAATGGTAAAGCTAGAATTTTCTAATAACTCAATCGCACGCTCAGTGCTGATTTGCTGCTTTAAAGCTTGAAATTCAACGCCTTGTTGCTGTAAATAGCGTTGCAAGGTCTTGGTCGAAATGTTTAATACTTTGGCACATTCCATGAGGGTTGGGACTTGATTGGCTTGTCGCAACATCATGCTGACCCATTCCACAATTTCTCCTTGATGATAGATCTTCTGGATTTGTTCCTGACAGCGTTGTTCAACTATTTTTAAACTATGTGCATCTGCCAAAGGTAAGGGGAGTGCTAATTGCTGCTGATCAATCACCACGCGGATACCTGAAAGCCAAGTATAGTTAAAGTGGAAATTGGCTTTTACTAAGGTTAAATAACGTTCTTGATAGCTTGGCTCTGGAACACTCAAATAGACTTGATAACGTTGTAATTGCTGACCTGCCAACTCTAATAGGCTGTAGTAGAACGCTACGGCAATCGCTTCAATATGAAAGGCCAAACATTGCTTATTCATCTGCAAAATTGGTTCAAATAATAGTTCAACTTTTTGTGAGCCTGTTGGAAACTGAATGCTGAGCTTAAAACTTGGCATAATCAGTCTAAAATATTGTGCAATCAGCCTAAGTGCATGTTCCAGATTAGGACTGGTCATGAGTGCATAACCGACGAGACTATGTGAGCTGAGCTTGATATTTTTGCCCAGTTCAAAGGCCAAGTCTTGGGTATTGGGCAGACTTAAACCAATCTCAATGAATTGTTCAATTTGCTGAATCGATAATAATTCTGTTTTTGCCAGTTCTTGCTGCACAGCCATCAACAAATCATTATCGTATTGATGCGTACCGATTAGAATTTCAATCAGTCGTAAATAATAACGTGATGGAATAACAGGGATCTGTTGCTTTTGCACAAGAAAAACTCAGTAAAGTCTTAAAATGATAATAGCAAGTCTTAAAATGATAATATAGAGGGCCGGTGAAGAGACACAATCAACTCAAGCAAAACATTTTGTGTTTGATTGAGGAGTTTCTAATGAATATGCATACTCAACTGGATGTCGAGCAAGCGACAACAACATTTAAGGATAAGAAACGTCATTTATGGCTATTGGGTTTGGCTGTACCGACCATTGCGATGGGTGGTTTGGCGGGCTATCAGTTTGGCCCTAAAAAAACGAAAAAGTTCTTTGCTTCATTTGGGCCATTATTTATTCATGGCGTTATTCCAACATTAGATAAATTAATTGGTGAAGACACCGAAAACCCACCATTAGATGCAATCGCGGATTTAGAAGCCGATCCGTATTACGCTCGAATTGTTAAACTTTTTATTCCATTACAATATGCAACCAATATTTATGGGGCTTATTTAGCCAGTCGTAAAGACACCCCAGTTGCAGATCAGGCCTTATTGGGAACTTTGGTGGGCATGGTCAATGGAATTGCGATTAATACTGCACATGAACTGAGCCATAAGAGTGGGCGTCTAGAGCATTATCTTTCGCATTTGGCTTTAGCGCCATCGGGTTATAACCATTTTCGAATTGAACACCCGTATGGACATCATCGTCGCGTTGCAACACCTGAAGATCCAGCATCTTCACAATTTGGCGAAAGCTTTTGGAGGTTTTTACCGCGTACTGTGATTGGCAGCTTTAAATCGGCGATCGAAATTGAGAAAAACCGTTTAGAACGTAAGAAACTGCCTTTCCTCTGTAAGGAAAATGAGTTAATTCATGGCTGGGCGATGTCTGCTGTATATCATGCCGCCATGTTTAGCAAGTTTGGTATGCGTTCAGTCCCGTTCCAAGTCACGCAAGCAGCTTATGCGATTACCTTGTTTGAATCAGTAAATTATATTGAACATTATGGTTTAAAGCGTGCAAAGAAAGAAAATGGCCAATATGAACGGACTTTGCCAGAACATAGCTGGAATAATAATAATGTGGTGACCAATTTGTTCTTGTATCAATTACAACGTCATTCGGATCATCACGCCAATCCGACTCGAAGCTTTCAAACCTTACGTCACTTTCAAGATGCGCCGCAGTTACCCGCAGGTTATGGTGCCATGATTCTGCCAGCATTTATTCCATCTTGGTGGTCAAAAATCATGGATGATCGGGTTGTAGCGCATTATAAAGGTGACCTCAGTAGAATTAATATGCATGCTGATGTGAAGGAAGAAATGCTCGAGAAGTATATTGAGCAAAATGACGCGGCTTAAATAAGCGAAAGATATAAAACAGATCAGCCCCAACGGGCTGATTTTTTATGACTAGGCTGAAATACAGAGTCGTTTAAAATGTAGATCAAATTCTAGATATTTATGCACAAAGGCAGTTTTATCATTGGTGCGAAGTAAATTATTGTAGATAAACTCTGGAACGGGATGATAAAGCTCACCTGAGCCATTGCTATAGAAAATTTTTAAATAGCGTGAAGAAACATCATATTTCCAAGAGGTTACAACAACTGGTTTTTCCATATATTTGTCCCCATTTTGATTTGATCTTTTAGTACATGGTTAATAACTCTGGTGTTCTATTCTTTGACAGTACTCCAACTGTAACCGTCTGACAATTCATAAATGAAGCTTGCTATAAATTTATAAGTATAAGAATTGTAAAAAAATAGCTATAAATTTTGGGTGTGAAATAGGGCTTGGATTGATAAAAATAATCAATAAAAAAACCACCCTAAAAAGGGTGGTTTCAAACCAATTGGTCTAATCTAAATAATTAGATTTTACCAACTAAGTCGATAGATGGAGCAAGCGTAGCTTCGCCTTCTTTCCATTTAGCTGGGCAAACTTCACCTGGGTGAGCGTGAACATATTGAGCAGCTTTAACTTTACGAAGAAGTTCAGATGCATCACGGCCGATACCACCAGCGTTGATTTCAACGATTTGGATTTTGCCTTCTGGATCGATTACGAAAGTACCACGGTCAGCAAGACCAGCAGCTTCGATTAATACGTCGAAGTTTTTAGAAAGTGTCCAAGTTGGGTCACCGATCAATGGGTATTGGATTTTACCAATAACTTCTGAAGTGTCGTGCCAAGCTTTGTGCGTGAAGTGAGTGTCAGTAGACACGCCATAGATTTCAACGCCTAATTTTTGGAATTCAGCATAGTTGTCAGCAAGGTCGCCTAACTCAGTTGGACATACGAAAGTGAAGTCAGCTGGGTAGAAGAATACAACAGACCATTTGCCTTTAAGATCTGCTTCAGATACGTCAACAAATTGACCGTTGTGGTACGCAGTCGCTTTAAATGGTTTAACTTCAGTATTAATTAAGCTCATCATTGTCTCCATGATTGAGGTTTTATTGAGAGGCTAACGCCTTACTTGTTTACGAGGTCAAGAATAAATAATTTTTAGTTATTGGGGAAATAGTATTTTTACATGACTAAAATCGGAAAATTGAATAAATCAATAAAAACGACTTTCACCCAAGAATATCTGTCCTATTTGACTGCATCGAGATGAAGCAAACATGACAAAAGATCCAGAACTAATGTGCATAACAACATGAAGTCTACGCCATCAAAATTCAAGGGTAAAATTGAAAAAATCTAAAATTATATAAAAAACGGAGATATACGATTAAATATTCTACATCAGATGAATATGTAAAATGATCTGGGAATAAAAAAGTATAATTGGACGAATAAGTGCGGTTTTAGATTTTATCTCAAACAGTTTGAAAAGGTTTCTTTGCATAGCAAGGGCTTAAGGCGTAAAATAGCCGATTATTTAATTTTTCAGGAAAGCTGTTCAGTGCAGAGTCATTTAAATGTAGATCAATTGGTTATGGCACGTGACCGTCACCGTTTAAATCGACTGCGCAAAGATAAAAAAACAGAAACAGCGGAAATCGAAAAACTGATTCAACAATCGAATCATAAAGTAAAACAACGCTTAGCACGTGTTCCCAAGATCAAGCTGAATCAAGACCTACCTGTTACCCAATACGCAGACCGTTTAATTGAGGCGATTCAAAAGCATCAAGTCATTATTGTTGCTGGTGAAACGGGTTCTGGTAAAACTACACAGCTTCCCCAAATCGCGATGCTGGCAGGGCGTGGACTCACTGGGATGATTGGTCATACTCAGCCACGTCGATTGGCGGCTCGAAGTGTCTCACAACGTATTGCAGAAGAAGTGGGCGAGAAGCTTGGCGAATCAATTGGCTTTAAGATTCGTTTTAATGAGCAAGGTTCACAAGATTCAATCGTCCGTTTGATGACAGATGGTATTTTGTTGGCTGAATTGACCAATGACCGTTTTTTATCAAAATACGATACGATCATTATTGATGAAGCGCATGAACGTTCACTCAATATTGACTTCATTATGGGCTATCTCAAGCAGCTTTTGCCAAAACGCCCTGATCTAAAAGTTATCGTGACCTCGGCTACGCTAGATGTAAATCGTTTTAGCCAGTATTTTTATAATGCACCAATTTTTGAAGTAGAAGGTCGCAGCTTTCCTGTCGAGCTACGTTATCGTCCAATCTCTGAGCTGAGTATTGTCGGTAGCGATGACGACGAGTTTGACGATTTTGAAGAAAATTTACCGCGCGCTGTAGTACAAGCGGTAGAAGAGTGTTTTGCCGATGCTGAAGCAAAAGGTCATCCTGAATATGCGGATATTTTAATTTTTGCCAGTACAGAGCAGGAAATCCGTGAATTACAGGAAACGCTGCAAAAATATGGTCCTCGTCATACTGAGGTGTTGCCTTTATATGCACGTTTAGCACTGGCTGAACAGCAAAAGATTTTTAGTCCAAGTGGCAAAGGTCGACGCATTATTATTGCGACCAACGTGGCTGAAACTGCATTGACGGTTCCGAATATTCGCTATGTGATTGACAGTGGTTTTGCTCGTATCTCGCGTTATAACTACCGTTCTCGGGTACAGCGCTTACCGATTGAAGCGATTTCACAAGCTGCAGCCAACCAGCGTAAAGGCCGCTGTGGTCGTATTGCTGCGGGTGTATGTATTCGTCTATACAGTGAAGAAGACTTTTTAAGTCGTCCTGAGTTTACTGAACCTGAAATTAAACGGACCAACTTAGCCTCTGTTATTTTGCAAATGCAAAGCTTAGGTTTGGGCAATCTAGAAGATTTTGATTTTATTGAGCCACCTGATTTCCGTTTGGTGAATGACGGACGTAAGCTCTTGGTTGAGTTAGGTGCATTAAACGAACGTAAGAATGATTTAACCAAAGTCGGTCAAATGATGGCGCGTATGCCAATTGACCCACGTTTAGCACGTATGTTGGTTGGCGGGGCTCATTTTGGTGTGCTCAAAGAAACGTTGATTATTGTCAGTGCCTTGGCTATTCAAGATCCGCGTGAGCGTCCTGCGGACAAGCAAATGCAGGCAGATCAAAAACATGCCTTGTTTAAAGAAGCTGACTCAGACTTTTTATTCTATTTAAAACTTTGGAGTACGCTGCAAACCAGTCCTGAAACACAAACTGAAAATAAGCGCCGTCAATTTGCACGTCAGCACTTTTTAAGTTGGTTACGTCTTCGTGAATGGAAACAAACCCATCAGCAATTGGTTGAATTGGCAGAAGGTTTAAAGCTCAGTTTTAATGAAAAATCAGCCAATTATGAAAACTTACACCGTGCGCTGTTAACTGGTTTGCTTTCATTTATCGCGAATAAAACAGATGAACGTAATACTTTTATGGCGGTGCGCCAGCAGAAGGCTAAAGTTTTTCCTGCCAGTACCTTACACAAGACCAATACCGCTTGGGTTATGGCATTTGAGATGGTGGAAACCTCTCAGGTGTATTTACGGACTTTGGCAAAAATTGATCCTGAATGGATTCTATTGGCTGCGCGTGATTTATTGAAATATCACTATTTTGAACCACATTGGTCGAAAAAAGCGGGTATTGTTAATGCTTATGCGCAGATTTCTCTGTTTGGTTTGATTATTGAACCGAAAAGATTAATCAATTTTGAAAAAGTGGACCAACCTGCGGCACATGAAATCTTTTTACGTGATGCCTTAACGACAGGTAATTTAGGTATTACGCCGCCATTTTTAAAACATAACTTACTCAAACTTCAAGAAGTTGAACGGGTTGAAGATAAATTACGTCGTCGTGATTTGGTGGTGGATGAAGAGACTATTTACCAGTTCTATGCAGAGAAAGTGCCAGAAGAAATTGCCAGTCGCAGCAGTTTTGAAGATTGGCGTGCAACCATTGAGTCAGAGCATCCGCGTTATTTATTTGTAGATGATGATGCGTTATGGATGAATGATCGTCCAACGACGCAACAATTCCCAGATTATTTGCATAATGGACAACTGCGACTTGCTGCCAGCTATCGTTTTGACCCTAGCCATGATGAAGATGGTGCGACAGTTAAAATTCCAGTGCAGGCTTTACCGCAAGTGGATGAAAAGCAGTGGTCATGGGGCATTCCAGGGTGGCGTCAGGATTTAATCGAAGCTTTATTAAAAGCACTACCAAAAGACAAGCGTCGCAATTTGGTGCCGATTCCAGATACAGCTAAAAAGCTCATGCAGGGGATTGATGCGGTTCATCTGCGTGAACATTTATTTAGCTACTTGGCGTTTGCTTTACGCGGTGAGCAGATTACGGAAAAAGATTTTTCTTTTGAGCGCATTGATCAGTATCTGATTCCGTTTATCAAGGTGGTAGATGAAAAAGGCAAGTTGATTGCACAAGGGCGTGATCTAGATGAGTTAAAAGCACGTTGTCGTGTTGAAACCCATCGTCCAGTGAAACAGCAACAAGGCGAGTTCCAGACCTTCCCTGAAAATTTTGTATTCGAAGCATCGCAAAAAGTAACAGGTGTTGTGATCAAGCAATATCAGGCCTTGGTGCCAAGCAAGCTATTTGCTGATCTTGACGCCAAAGATGAATCTGGCGTGGTGATTCAAACCTTTAATGATCAGGATGAAGCGATTAAGCAACATCGAGAAGGGGTGATTCGTCTTGTACATATGCAGTTGGGGGATTTAATCCGTCAATTGAAAAAACAGATTTCCAAGCCGTTGGCTCTCGCTTATTCACCCCTGGGTGATCGTGCCAAGCTGGAACAAATGCTGGTTTATGCAACCTTGCAAGTTTCAATTCAAGATCTACCAAAAAATTCGGCTGAGTTTCAGCAGTTACTCACTGAAACTAAAAAGCAATTTTTAGCAAATGGTCAACAGACATTAAGTGATTTAACTGAAATATTTACTCAATGGCAGCAGATCCGCCGTGAGTTATTGGTGTTGGATCAAAGCATCTTTGGTCGAAGTGTAGATGACATTGAAGATCAACTTGATTTAATGTCATTAGCAAACTTTGTTTATAGCCGTCCTGCTGAAATTTGGCAGGAATACCCGCGTTATTTAAAAGCGCTGCTATTGCGTTTAGATCGTTTGCCCAATAATCTACAACGAGACCTTGCTGCAATTGATGATGTCGATCCATGGATGGACAAAGTATTTAAATTTAAAAATGATCCTAAAATCAAAGAACTGTATTTGATGTTGGAAGAATTTAGAATTTCTTTGTTTTCTCAGCCGATGAAAACAAAGCTGCCTATTTCACCAACTAGATTACAAAAACTATGGGATCGATTAGCAATCGGTTAAACTGAGAAATATGAAAGTTAGAAGCATTCTTTACAGGAGTTTTACATGGGCATCCGTATAACAGGTACAGGTTTATTCCACCCAACCGAATCTATTTCCAATGAAGAATTGGTTGAAAGTTTAAATGCTTATGTAGAACAGTATAACCAAGATAACGCAGCGCAAATTGAAGCTGGCGAAATTGAAGCACTTCGTGGCTCAAGCCCTGAATTTATTGAGAAAGCATCGGGTATTCAACGCCGTTATGTGGTCGAAAAATCAGGTATTCTTGATCCGACACGTTTACGTCCGCGCTTGCAAGAGCGTAGTAATGATGAACTTTCACTTCAAGCAGAGTGGGGTGTTATTGCTGCTAAGCAGGCGATGGAAAATGCAGGTGTTACCGCAGAAGATATCGACGTTGTAATTTTGGCATGTTCAAATATGCAACGTGCCTATCCAGCGGTTGCAATTGAAATCCAGTCAGCTTTGGGTATTCAAGGTTATGCTTATGACATGAACGTGGCATGTTCTGCTGCAACGTTTGGTTTGAAACAAGCCTACGATGCAGTGAAATGTGGTGCACGCCGTGTACTCTTGCTCAATGTTGAAATTACATCGGGTCATTTAGACTACCGTACTCGTGATGCACACTTTATCTTTGGTGATGTTGCGACAGCATCAATTATTGAAGAAACTGAAACCAAATCGGGTTATGAAATCTTAGATATCCATTTGTTTACCCAGTTCTCAAATAATATCCGTAACAATTTTGGTTTCTTAAACCGTAGTGAAGATGCAGTTGTTGACGACAAGTTATTCCGTCAAGATGGTCGTAAAGTCTTTAAAGAAGTTTGTCCACTAGTTGCGAAAATCATTACCGCACAATTGGAAAAACTTGAGTTAAGCGCTGAACAAATCAAGCGTTTCTGGTTACACCAAGCCAATGCCAATATGAATGAACTGATTTTGAAATTGGTGGTCGGTAAAGAGGCTGATTTAGAGCGTGCACCGATCATTCTGGATGAGTTTGCCAATACCTCATCTGCAGGTGTGATTATTGCGATGCATCGTACTGGTGAGCAGGTCAATGATGGTGAGTATGCTGTGATTTCTTCATTCGGTGCTGGTTATTCTGTCGGTTCGATTGTAGTGCAGAAGCATATTGCCTAAAGTTTTGTTTTAATCATAAAAAAAACACCACAATTGTGGTGTTTTTTTATTGCCAACTAAAAAGTTAAGCTTCAATCGCCTGAACTGCAATTTTCTTGGCAGGATCGACTTTACGGCGTACCACTGGAACAGGTTCACCATGGTATTGGCGATCAGCAAAGTAGCTTGAGCGAACCATTGGCGCAGACCAGATATTTCTAAAGCCAAGTTTACGACCATGCTCAGCATAACGCTCGAATTCATCTGGCGTTACAAAGCGGTCAATCGGCGCATGTTGCTTAGATGGCTGTAGATATTGACCAATGGTAATGTAGTCAACATCATGTGCTCTAAGGTCATCGAGCAGGGCAATCACTTCTTCTTCAGTTTCACCGATGCCGACCATCAAACCACATTTGGTTGGTACATCAGGGCAGTATTCTTTAAACATTTTTAACAGCGTTAAAGAGTGCTGATAATCAGAACCTGGACGCATCGCTTTATACAAACGTGGCACAGTTTCAATGTTGTGGTTGAATACATCTGGCGGACATTCAGTCATGATGCGTAAGGCAATATCCATACGACCACGGAAGTCAGGTACTAGAATTTCCAATAAGGTTTTTGGGCTTAATGCACGGGCTTCTTTGATACAATCAACGAAGTGTTGCGCACCACCATCCAAAAGGTCGTCACGGTCAACCGAGGTAATCACGGCATATTTGAGGCCGAGATTGGAAATGGTTTCTGCCATGTGGCGTGGTTCATCTGGATCTAGAGCATTTGGGCGACCATGTGCAACGTCACAGAATGGACAGCGACGTGTACAGATATCACCCATGATCATGAAGGTTGCTGTACCACCACCGAAACATTCTGGTAGGTTGGGGCAAGCCGCTTCTTCACATACGGTATGCAGTTTTTGCGAGCGCAAGGTTGTTTTGATACGCTGAACTTCTTCTGGAGCGGTCATCTTGACTCGAATCCAGTCAGGTTTGCGAGGTACTTCAACCGTAGGGATAACTTTTACAGGAATTCTCGCGACTTTTTCCGCGCCACGAAGTTTTATACCCTGTTCAGGTTTACGGTGTTCAGACATATAATTTCTACAGCCTTTGACTTGAGATATCCCGTTATTATAGTCAAATTTACCGTAATAAAGCATGAAAAGTGGTATTCATTTTGAAAATGTAAATATATAAAAATATATAGTTGTGAAATACATCATCTGGCTGCATATTGGTTATCATATATATAGCAAAACGGTTAAGAGACAAAGGAGCTTTGAATGCCACGTAAGAAAGAGGTCGTTGGTGGGAATATTGTCAAATATGATGCAGTAATTCTCGGTTCTGGCCCAGCTGGCGAAGGCGCGGCAATGAAGCTTGCAAAAGCAGGTAAGCGTGTTGCAATCGTTGATGTTCGTGATCAACTCGGTGGTAACTGCGCACACGTAGGCACAATTCCAAGTAAAGCTTTACGTCAAACAGTTTCAAGTATTATTCGTTATCAACGTGACCCAATGTTTCAAAAAGTAGGTGAGTGGAAACAATTCACCATGAAACAGGTACTACGTAATGCGCATAAAGTCATTCAACAGCAGGTTGATACGCATACACGTTTTTATGATCGCAATAAAATCGAAGTTTTCCACGGTCGTGCGTATATCCAAGATAAAAACACCGTACTGATTTTTGGTCAGGATGGCATTAAAGATACCATTATTTGCAAGCAAATCGTGATTGCAACGGGTAGCCGTCCATACCAACCAAAAGGTTTAGATTTCAATCATCCGCGCGTATTTGATTCGGACAAGATTCTTGACCTTGATTATTCAATCCAAAAGATCATCATTTATGGTGCGGGCGTAATTGGTTGTGAATACGCTTCTATTTTTATCGGACTCGATCATAAAGTTGATTTGATCAACACCCAGCAAAAGCTTTTAAGCTACCTTGATGATGAAATTGCCGATGCATTGTCATATCACTTACGTGAACAAGGGGTATTGATTCGTCATAATGAGCAAATTGATCGTTTAGAAACTTTTGATGATCATGTGGTCTTACATTTACTCAGCGGTAAGAAGATCAAGGCAGATGCGATCTTATGGTGTAATGGCCGTTCAGGTAATACCGATGGTCTAGGCTTGGAAAATGTGGGCTTGGTACCGAATGGTCGCGGTCAGCTCATGGTCAATGATCAATATCAAACTGAAGCTGAAAATATTTATGCTGCAGGTGATGTGATTGGTTGGCCTTCACTTGCTTCCGCTGCGTATGACCAAGGTCGTTGCGCAGGTGCAAACATGGTAGGCGAAAAGAATGTGAAGCCAATCCGTGATGTACCAACAGGTATTTATACCATTCCAGAGATTTCTTCAATTGGTAAGACTGAACAAGAACTGACTGAAGAGAAAGTGCCTTACGAAGTTGGTCAGGCTTCTTTCCGTCATTTGGCACGTGCACAGATTACTGGTGATACCGTCGGTGAATTAAAGATTCTGTTCAATCGTGATACTTTAGAGGTCTTGGGTATTCACTGTTTTGGTAACAATGCAGCAGAGATTATTCACATTGGTCAAGTGGTGATGCACAGTCCAAACAATACCTTGAAGTATTTCGTAGAAACGACATTCAACTATCCAACCATGGCTGAAGCCTATCGTGTTGCGGCTTTGAATGGTATGAATCGACTATTCTAAATGTGATAGACGTTGTATGATCAAAATGCCAATCAATTCGATTGGCATTTTGCTATTTTGCGTCTGATAAAAGGTAAATATGAAAACTCAAAAAAATAATCTGATCATTATTGCGATCATTGTGTTGATTGCAGCTTATTTCGGTCTTGATTTTAAGCAAAAACAAAATACCAGTAATTCTTCCTCTATACCAAGTACGAGTAGTGCTGTAGCGGTCGATGATCAAAACAAGATCATGCAAGCCTATCAGCATCAACGAAGTAATGTACAGGTCCAAGCACAAGGTGTTGTGAAAGCGATTTTGCCAGATGACAATGAAGGTTCAAGACATCAGAAAATGATTCTTAAACTGGAGAATGGTTTAACCGTATTGATCGCACACAACATTGATTTAGCCCCAAGAATCGAAGGGCTGAAAAAAGGCGATACAGTTGAGTTTTTTGGTGAATATGAATATAGCCAAAAAGGTGGTGTCATTCATTGGACCCATCATGATCCACGTGGAAAACACATCGATGGTTGGTTGAAATACCAAGGGAAAATCTATCAATAACAGTTTCCCTTGGCTGGTTGCTTGCAAGATGTGCGCTAAATTAGCTTGTAAGCGCTGATTTTTGACGAATTTTCCATTTAGGTAGGACTTTAGCTAAATAAGCGTCCATGCACCACACAGGGCCAATCAGAAGGAATTGTAAATCTTTAAAGAATGAAGGCTTCTTGCCCTCAACTTTATGCCCATAAAATTGTCCGATCCACGCAATCACAAAAACACCGATATAGAATCCAACTCCCACAGGTAGGATCACAATTAGCCACGCCATGACGGCTAATAAAGCAGCCATTGCTATTGCAAGTACGACATCCAGACGTGCGTAAAACACCAAAGTTAAAACCAGCAATAGGGCGGTGAGTAAGGTGCTAAAGTGCGCCAGAATACCAATGATCGAAAATAGAATGGCAGGAACACAGACCCAGTGGATTTTTTTGTTGGTTTGGTTTTGGTGACTGTCACTATATTCATCAAACCATTCGTCAATCGATTTCACAGCGCGCTCCTTGCAGTATTCATTTTTATTTATTCAATATACCGAAGAATAGGATAAGGCGTAAAGCATTAACAAATGTAATAGATAAAAATAAAAAAGCCGCAATAAGCGGCTTTTTAGTAATGGTCTTAATGATTAAGAATTAGGACCATCAACACGTTCAATGCTCACATTGCCCGTACCTGAACTAGACATACCAAGTTGCTTTGCAGCGCCATAAGATAAATCTAATACACGGTTACCATGGAATGGACCACGATCGTTAACTTTTACAACAACACTTTTGCCATTGTCTTTGTTTGTTACACGGATATAACAGTTCAAAGGAAGGCTACGGTGAGCAGCAGTCATAGCATTCATATCGAATGTTTCACCGCTTGCTGTTTTGCGACCATGGAATTGACGACCATACCACGATGCAACGCCATTTTGGCTGAATTTACGAACGGTGTTCGAAGCAACAGTATTCAGTTTTTCAATCACTGAAGGCTCTTCTGCTGGGATATCGATCTTAGCAGCGATCGTTTGGCGACGTACTTTGTCACCTGAACTCTCAGTGATTGAAAGACTATTAACGTTTGAAAAACGAGAATTAAAATTTTGAGAATCTTTGCTTAGTACGCGGGCAGCCAAGTTAGAACCTTCAACATCATTGGTTAATGATGAAGACTGTACCATTTCAGCATGTAACGGGCTTAAACTTAAGCCTGCCGTCAGCGCTATAATATATTTTAGCGAAAACTGCATTGTATAAACTCCTAGAGAACATGCTTTTCTATTTCAATAAAAACACCTTGAAATATAGTGCACATGTCTAATTATTCACTTTTGCAATTACTTTATCTTGCGGCGATAATATTCATCACTTACGAAGTGTGTCTAGTCCTTAACGATAAATAGTTACAAAAAGGGCAAAAACTTACAGTTTCTGGTTAAAAAATAATCAATATTGTAACAATTTATAAATTTTGCTGATTAAGTGTACTTTTTTAATAAAAAATTTATTGACTTTTCATAATGTTGTAAAAAAGCTAGCCTATCGGCTAGCTACTTCGGTGCCTAATAACCATACAGCAGTTGCATACATGCGACTCTTGTTGTAGGTCGTAATGACTTGGAAATTTGGATAAGTAATATAGTAAATTGGACCAAATTGGTCTTGTAATTGAATAACATTGACTAAATCAAGATCATCAATTTTTACCAAAGGGTCAATTGGTGCGACTCCCAATTTTTTCAATTCACCATAAGGAACTGGCTGGGTCAAATCTTTAGCAATCACGCTATCTGGATTGTTACCTAAGTAGCGAGCAGGGAAGCCAATTGGACGATCTCGCTGCCAACCGTGTTGAGCTAAATAGTTGGCAATTGAACCAATTGCATCAGCAGCAGAGTTTCTTAAATCGATATGTCCATTACCATCGTAATCCACGCCTAATTTTTGAATATTGCTTGGCATGAATTGCGGGTAACCAATCGCACCTGCATAAGAACCCATGATACTGTTGGTTGGATAGCCTTCTTTATATGTCCATGAAATTAATGCAGCCAATTCATCGCTAAAGTAGTCAGCACGACGAGGGTAACCAAAGGCAAGCGTTGCTAAGGCGTCTCTAGTGATGAAAGAGCCTTTATTGGCACCATAGCCCGTTTCTACACCTAAAATGCCGAGAATCACCGATTTAGGTACACCATACTGCTGTTCAGCACGATTTAGTACATCTTCATATTGGCTTTTAAAACGTGCACCACGTTGAATGGTACCTTCAACTAAAAACATTGAACGATATTGATACCAAGGTTTACTTTCACCAGGGCGAGTCATGATGTTCAAAATATTGGGTAAATTACGCGCACCACTCATCGCAGCATCGATTTGTTCGCTGCTTAAGCCGTAGGTTGTCATTGCCTTTTGTTTGAAAGCAAAGTAATTAGGGTGATTGTAAAATTCATTTGCTTGTGCCCAATTACTGCTCAAGAATAAACCAGCACTTAAAGTTAAAAATTTAAAAGTTTTATTCAAAGTAGGAAGAAACATAAGTTTATAAAATTCCTCATTATCGATGTGTATGAATAGACATAACCAGTCCAAAAGTTGACATAAGGGTAATAATTGCAGTTCCGCCATAACTCATGAACGGCAAAGGCACACCTACTACAGGTAAAATACCACTGACCATGCCTGCATTTACAAATACATAAACAAAAAATGACAAACCAAAGGCACCAGCAACCAAACGACCATAGTTATGAAAGCTTTGTAAGCCAATCTGGAATGTTCTAAAAATAATTGCACAATAGAGAAGAATCAGCAGTGTAACGCCAATCAAGCCAAATTCTTCTGAATAGGCGGCAATAATAAAGTCAGTATGACCTTCAGGTAAAAAGTGTAAGTGGGATTGAGTTCCCTCTAAAAAGCCTTTACCTGAAAAGCCACCAGAACCGATTGCAGTTTTAGACTGAATAATGTTCCAACCTGTACCTAGAGCATCGGCTTCTGGGTTAAATAAAGTCAAAACACGTTGGCGCTGATAGTCGTGTAGTAAAAATTCCCATGCGATCGGAATAATGACACCTGCTACACCCGCTGCACCTGCAATCAATTTCCATGATAAGCCACTGAGGAAAAGCACGAAAATCCCACTGGCGAGTACCAATAAGGAGGTGCCTAAGTCGGGTTGTTCAGCAATGAGGAGAAAAGGCACCACAATCAGCAATAAAGACAGAATGACTTGTGAGAAGCTTGGCGGCAGAGCTTTACGTGACAAGAACCACGCTACCATCATCGGCATACCAATTTTCATAAACTCACTGGGTTGCACGCTACCAAAGCCGGGGATGTCAATCCAACGCTGAGCACCCATACGAACTTCACCAAAAATCACCACTGCAAGCAGCGACAGCACTCCAAATACATAAAAGTAGGGAGAAAATGCTTGATACACTTTTGGTGGGATCTGAGCCAAACTAAACATGACCACGAAACCGATACCAAAGCTCATGGCTTGTTTACTTACAAGCCCAACGTCTTGTGCAGATGCACTATATAAGACCGTGAGCCCTAGTATGGCATTGAGAATCAGAAATAGACAAAGCCATGGGTCGATATGCAGTTGTTGCCAACGAGAAGGCTGATTGGCTGTGCTCAAGCCATCACGAGGTGCTTGACGTAAAAATTTGTATTGCGGGCTTGGAGACATGCGATTCTAAATCAGGTAAATCAACGCTTCGCGAATGCTAACATAAACGCTGATTTAGACAATGTAAATTTAGAAATTGTGACATTTATAAGAGATTAATTTGGCATAAAAAAAGCGACGATTTGGCAATCGTCGCTTTCTCAGCATTCTAGGCTTATTTTTGTACCAAAAGTTGGTCGAAGTGCTTGGTAAAGACTTCAAGTTCCACTTGGCTTAAGCTCGGAATCAGTTTTTTAATCACGATATGAACAGCAGTTTCTACGCCGCTGGTCGCAACGCTGGCAACGCCACGTTTCACCATACCTAGACCAAGAGTTTTGTTGAATTCAGTCATAAAGTGATGGATGAGGGCATCAGCAAAAGATTTAAACTGCTTTGTTAAAGCATCACGTTGCTCTTTACCGTTTCCAGCAGCAACTTCTGCAAAGCTTTTTTTCATGTCGTTGACAAGATTGTCTGGTAATACCGTACCGATACGTTGTTTACCCTCATTATCAATAAACAAGCTCTTTTCCATGAATGCTAATGATTCAAGCACTTGTTCATTTGAAGCTTTGCCTAGGAGCTGCTTCATCAAGGTTTCAACAATGCCGCGAATTTTAATCGCAAGACCTTCAGTCGTATCACGTTTGTCACTTGGTGGAAATTGTTGAACCAAGTGAACCAACATAGTGTCAATTAACTCATCAGTTAGCTGTAGAGAAATTTTGTCGCGTAAAGGGTATTGAGGCTCTTTACTGTCACGGTTGGCTTGTGCAAGTTGAATGTCCTGACTCAAACTTGCTGACGGAAGAATCCCGAAATAACTGGTCATTGAAGAACGTCCTCTATATCAAATTTATTCGTTTTATTGTCGTGCCAAGCGAATTGGCTCGGGCATCCATGACAAATCTGATACTCGGCATGGGTTAATATCCAAGCCCCCACGGCGAGTATAAGTTGCATAGACCATCAGTTTTTCTGGTTTTAACAGTTGCCAAATATCCGCAAATATTTGCTCAACACATTGTTCATGGAAACCATTATGCTGACGGTACGAGATAATATAAGCTAAAATGCTGCGATAACAAGGCTTTTTACCTTGCAAACGAATAAAAACAGTGCCCCAGTCGGGCTGACCCGTCACTGGACAATTGCTTCTCAATAAATGTGAATACAACTCGATTTCAACCTCATCTTCAGCGCTTGTATCTAACTGCAACAAAGTCGAATCAGGATGTTCTGATAAACGCTCAGGAATGAGATCGTCAATACAGATCCCTTGAGGTTTAGAAATCGCTAAATCATCAACTTGAAACAGTTGCAGCTCGACTTTAGCACCCGCAGCATTAGATAAATCACCTTCAACGGTTTCAATAAAGGCTTGCTGAGACTCAAATTGGGTGAAGTTCATGCTGTTGAAATAAAGTTTAAGCGACTTTGATTCAATTAAATTGGGTGAATGGGCTGGTAATGTCAAACGGCCAATCGCAACTTGTGGTAAGCCAAGTTGGTTCAACCATGAAATTTCAAAAACATGCCACCAGTCTTTACCCTGCGTAATTCCGTCAACATGTAAATATTGCTGACGTGACTCGGCACGAGCAATCGGAAATAAAACATCGGGTTGATATTGAGTTGGGTATTGGGTGTCTTTACCCAATAAAGAATGTTCAACACTCATTCACGCATTCCTGAACCACGAGCTAATAAATGATAGGCAACTGCATAGAGGACAACACAGCACAACGTCACGATGCCTAAAGAGAAAGATACATTGACATCGCTATGACCCAAGATACCGTAACGGAATGCATTGACCATATATACAATTGGATTAACTAAAGAGACGTTTTGCCAAAATGGGCTGAGTGCACTAATGGCATAGAACACACCACCTAAATAGGTGAGTGGTGTCAATACGAAAGTCGGGATAATTGAAATATCATCGAAGGACTTGGCATAAACCGCATTGATAAAACCGCCCAGTGAAAATAATAATGAAGTAATGATGACGGTATATATAGTCACAAATACATTATAAATTTCTAGATGAGTAAAGAATAGGCTCATTATCGTGACGATCAAACCAACCAATACACCACGGCTAACACCACCAATCACATAACCCCATAAGATTAAGTGTAAGGGTACTGGGCTCATGATCAGTTCTTCAATACTTTTCTGGAATTTGGCACTAAAGAAGCTTGAGGAAACGTTAGCATAGCTGTTGGTGATCACGGCCATCATAATTAAGCCAGGCACAATAAACTGCATGTAGCTAAAGCCACCCATTTCACCAATACGTGAACCCACCAAGTTGCCAAAAATTACGAAGTACAAACTCATGGTAATTGCTGGTGGAAGTAAGGTTTGTGGCCAAATTCGCATAAAGCGACGAATTTCTTTAACCACTAAAGTCCAGAGTGCGGTTTGTAATTGACTGAAATTCATTGATCCGCTCCTGCAAGATTTTTCTCGACCATTTTCACGAACAATTCTTCCAAGCGATTCGATTTATTCCGCATACTGCTGACTTGGATATTCTGTGACTGTAATAACAAGAACAGATCATTCATGCTATGCGCTTTGTCCATCGTTACTTCTAAGGTGACGGGGTCAATTAAATTGAATTTAAAACCAATAATATTGAGATCAAATCCATTGATCGGCTCAGCTAAATCAAAAATGAATGATTCTTCATTCAGCTGATTGAGGAAACCTTTCATCGAGGTATCTTCTTTAATCACACCGCGGTCAATGATTGCGATGCGACGGCACAGCATTTCTGCTTCTTCTAAATAGTGTGTTGTGAGAATGATGGATGTGCCATTTTCATTCATTTCGGTGAGGAAGTCCCACATCGAACGACGCAACTCAATATCAACGCCAGCTGTCGGTTCATCGAGGATCAGCAGTTTAGGTTCATGCATCATCGCACGTGCAATCATCAAACGGCGTTTCATACCACCAGAGAGCATACGCGATTGAATATTACGTTTTTCCCATAAACCGAGCTTTTCTAAATAATGTTCAGCACGTTGTTCGGCCAATTTCTTCGGAATGCCGTAATAACCCGCTTGGGTCACTAAAATATCGAAAGTTTTTTCGAATTGACCAAAGTTAAATTCTTGAGGAACAACGCCAAGACATTGTTTTGCATGTGAGGGATGGGTATCTAAGTTATGCCCAAAAATCTCAACTGAACCAGATGTTTTTTTGGTTAAAGAGCTGATGATACCAATCGTTGTCGATTTTCCTGCACCATTAGGTCCTAATAATGCATAGAATTCACCTTCAGGTACGGTAAGGTCGATCCCTTTTAACGCCTGAAAACCATTACGATAAGTTTTGGACAAACCGCTCAACACCAAAGCATCAGTCATAAACGTCTCACGTTGTTAAATAGAACGGGTATTTTGAGCGATATGAAAAAATAAACCAAGTAGAAAAATAGGTTTATGGCGTGTTAAAAACAGAACGTTGTCTGTTGGGCTTGATTCAAGCGTAAGGAGATCGGTTTTTGTTAAATTAAACTGTTTAAAAGTAATTAGATAATTCTATAAGACCAAAATCGTTGTTTTAATAGGCAATAAACATTTTTGTTTAAGGCTATGTATTTACCAATATGCTTTTTTTGCCTATGATGTGGCTCGCATGCGCTCATAGCTCAACTGGATAGAGTACAGGTCTCCGAAGCCTGTGGCGTGGGTTCGAGTCCCGCTGAGCGCACCAAAATTATTAATTTCTTACATAATATAATAAGCATCGTCTCTCTAAATGAGCTTTTAGAGGATTGCGATTGGCTCAAATTCTTTCTTTTCACTTCTCTATAAATGTTGCACTGAATAATTGATCAACTTTAACGTTTGATTCAGTTGAGCCGGTGGAATGCGTGATTCTTGCAAGGACGTAATCCATTGCATTTGGCAGGCCTTCAGTTGTTGTAAAGAACTAATCGACTGAATTTTTTGTATCAATGGACGCGCCATCAAACCACAATAGGTCGTGAGTGTTTGAATCATGACTTGCTGGATTTCAACAAAAGGTAATTTTTCTAACTCAAGAATTTCAGGTTCGATTTCAGGTTTTAGTTCAACTTCAATCGGTTTTGGTGCGATTGCGATTGTTTCTTGTGTTGTAACGGGCTCTGATGGTGTTTTGAGATCATTAACTTTTAATTCTGACGCTACATTTTCTTTTTGAACAATAGGTGTTGTTTGTTCAGCCAGTAGGCCCATATCAATCAGTTGTTGAACCAGTTCAGTCGGTGCAATCCTTTCCTTATAGTCTTGATCCAGTTCTTTAAAATCTTCATGATCAATTAAAAGTAGTAGACGACGTTGACGTGCAGTCAATGCAATACTACGTTCTTGTAGTGCAGTTTGCCCAAGCTCTGTTTTAAAAAAATGTGACATCTCTTAATCTCCCCAAATCAAGATCTAGACGGAGATTAAGATAAGGTTAAAAAATGACAATAATGTTAACAATTTATTAAATATCATTGTCTTGTTTAAAGTAACTGGCAAATAAGATAAAAATTGAGAACTTTATCCTTTATTTCACTCATTTAGTTTCTAATGCTTTGCGCAAATATGGGTCAAGATCATCCTGACGTATTAACCATTGAATGTAATCAGCAGGGAGGTCTTGAATGGCAGTGCCTTTATGTTTACCAAAGGTAATGCTTTTAGGAATACGGGCGTCTTCAGAAGCAAGATAAAGTTGTTCAATATTTTGAATGTTAAGCTGATGAATAATATGCATCAGAATGTTGGCGGTTAAGATAATGTCTGCATCAGCTCGATGTGCACCTTTCAACATTTCCCGTGCTTTATCACTGCCTTTTGAGATCAAATAAATCAAGGCGGAAATGTTATGTGCCTCTGCATCTTCCCATACGCGACGAGCTAAGGCCAAGGTACAAATTGGTTTTAATTTTGAGGTATCAACGCCACAACGTGCAATAGCTGCAATATCATAATCAACGTTGTGACCAATGATATAAGTTGTTTGAGCAGGAAGTTGAAATTCATTATAAAAAGGTTGGTCTACGAGATCAGATTCTAAAATATGATGTACCGCCATCGCAGCAAATGAAATGGGCTGGCCAACTTGATAAAGCTGATCAAAAATTTGTTTTTTATCGAGACTGAGTTTGCCATTTTCAATTTCAATCGGGGCATAGGCAATTTCAATCGGCAAACCATTCAGTGTATGTGTTTCAGTATCTAAGATGATTGCTTGCATAAAACTAACCTAGCTTGAGTTGAGTGTGCGAATATCTTACAAGAAATTCATAGTCAGCAGTGCTGAATGAAGGGGATGCGATTTAATTTTCTAGTTATCAAAAAGAGTTTGAATAAATAAACAGCAAAATAAAAAAATACTTGAACAATTTGATATTAAGCGCATCCTTATGGAAGTAATTGCCTTAGTAAAAGAAATACTAAGCACTAAAATGAAAACGATAATAATCAGGGAAACATGACATGAACATGAAATTATTAACGGTTGCACTGCTGAGCTCAAGTGTGTTGCTTACAGCTTGTAATGATGATGACGACAATATTTCGTTTGTACCGAAGCCAGAAATTCCAGAAAATAATATTAAAAATCCTGTGGTGGGTATTCCTGTCGCTTATACCAAAACAGATTTTAGCGCTGTGGCTGCTGAAAGTTCGGTCATGACGTATAAAATGCTAGGACAAAATGGTAAAGAGACCATGGCAACCAGTTTATTGTTTGTCCCTGGTGGACCAACGCCAGCAGGTGGCTGGAAAATTGTTGCTTGGGCGCATGGTACAACAGGGGTTGCAGATCAATGTGCACCGAGTCGTAATGCGACTAATCCTGCTATTAAAGATATGATTAGCCAATTTCTGGCAGCAGGTTATGTGGTGGTTGCACCTGACTATGAGGGTTTAGGAGAGCCAAGTGGTCGCGAACTTCATCCTTTCTTGAATGTTAAAAGTGAGGCATATTCAATTACCGATGCGGTGGTTGCTGCACGCTATTATTTAGCAGGGCAAGGTAAACTGCTTTCACGTCAATGGATGACCGTTGGGCACTCTCAAGGTGGGCAAGCCGCATTAGGTGCAGCACAATATCAAAGTCGTGCTAAGCTTGACTATAAAGGGACAATTGCTGTTGCACCTGCCTCAAATTTAGCTGCGATTTTAGTCAATGGTAATGCGTCAGTTGAGAATGCACCTTTAGCGCAAAAAATTGCGATGTACGCACAGTTAGATACATATACTGCATTGATCACAGCTGGGCTTAGAAATAGTGCGCCTGCTTTAACTTATCGAGATGTATTTAAAGTTCCTACAGATGATGTGGCAAGTAAAGCTGAAAGCTTATGCGCTAGTGGCGACAAAAGTTTAGGGCAGGCTTTTGTCCAAAGTATGGGGATTTATGCTGCAAGCCATAATAATAGTCTAGATGGTTACCCGCGAACTCAAACTAACTTTATGGGTATTCCTGTGATAAAAACATTCTTGGATACAGATTCCCAGCCAGCTCAAGTGAAGTTGAATCAACCTGTCACTATTTATCAGGGCGACAAAGATACAACTGTTCCTAAAGCTGTAACGGATGTGTTGGTCACAACTGCTCAAAATAAAGGATCAAAAATCCAATATATTACCAATGCAGAGTGGGACCATAGTACTGCCTATGAGGCGAATATTGTGAATATTGTGGATGATGTAAAAACGAAAATGCCTGCCAATAATTAAGAGACCAGAGGAGCCCGATTTTCCCTTTTGAGAAGATTGGGCTTTTTCAATTTTAGCCTCTAATATATAAAAATGTATAAAAAATAGCTTGTTGATTTTGGCTTATCAAAACCACTGCTAGGAATGAATAAAATTCACGAATAATTAAATAAATATCAATCTGTGAAACCATAAACTTCGTGCTACAATATGCACCAATCTTTAGCACGGCTTAAAAGCCCTAATATATAGGACCCTCCGCTAATGTTTGCCAATATTTCTATTGCTGAATTTGATCCAGAATTAGCTCAAGCGATTGCTTCTGAAGGCGTACGCCAAGAAGCGCATATTGAGTTAATCGCATCTGAAAACTATTGCTCACCAGCTGTAATGGAAGCACAGGGATCAAAACTTACGAATAAATATGCAGAAGGCTATCCTGGCAAACGCTACTACGGCGGTTGTGAATATGTGGATGTGATTGAACAACTTGCGATTGATCGCGCTAAAGAGTTGTTTGGTGCAGACTATGCAAACGTTCAACCACATGCGGGTTCACAAGCAAACTCTGCGGTTTACCTCGCGCTTCTTAACCCAGGTGATACCGTTCTTGGTATGAGCTTGGCTCACGGTGGTCACTTGACTCACGGTGCTAAAGTAAGCTTCTCTGGTAAAACCTATAACGCGGTTCAGTATGGTTTAAATACTGAAACTGGCGAAATTGATTATGAAGAAGTAGAACGTCTAGCGTTGGAACATAAGCCACGCATGATCGTTGCTGGTTTCTCTGCATATAGTCAAATCGTTGATTGGCAGCGTTTCCGTGACATCGCAGACAAAGTAGGTGCATACCTTTTTGTTGATATGGCGCATGTTGCAGGTTTAGTTGCTGCTGGTGTTTATCCTAACCCAGTTCAAATTGCAGACGTTACTACAACAACGACGCATAAAACACTTCGTGGTCCACGTTCTGGTTTAATCCTTGCGAAAGCAAATGAAGAAATCGAAAAGAAACTTCAATCTGCTGTATTCCCAGGCAACCAAGGTGGTCCTTTGATGCATGCGATTGCCGCTAAAGCAATCTGCTTCAAAGAAGCAATGTCTGATGAGTTTAAAACTTACCAACAACAAGTTGTGAAAAACGCGCAAGCAATGGCTGAAGTATTAATTTCACGTGGTTTTGATGTTGTTTCTGGTGGCACAGAAAACCATTTATTCTTATTGTCTTTGATTAAACAAGACGTAACGGGTAAAGAAGTTGATGCTTGGTTAGGTGATGCTCACATTACCGTAAACAAAAACGCAGTTCCAAATGACCCGCGTTCTCCGTTCGTGACTTCTGGTATCCGTATTGGTACGCCAGCAGTGACGACTCGTGGTTTTGGCGAAGCTGAAGTACGTGAACTTGCAGCTTGGATCGCTGACGTGATCGACAGCAAAGGTGACGAGAAAGTTATCGCTGACGTAAAAGCTAAAGTTGAAGCTGTTTGTGCAAAATTCCCAGTATATGCAAACTAATTTGTATATCTAAAAAAGCGCCGTAAGGCGCTTTTTTTATGGATAAAGAAAACCTAAAAGTATCAATCATTCCAATTTCACAGCATCAAATTGGTGCTTTCTTTTTAAAAGCGCACCTAGAATAATCTAAAAATGATCATTTTAGTATTACGAATATGGAAAATCGTATTACCAAACTGGCATGTCTTTTGCTTCATACAATACAGATAAAGTTGTCTAGGGTTCCGATGTGTCCGTAGGGAGACATGACTGGTCCGAGAGATAACGGTTCGATAGAACTACACGGAGGGATAAAAGCCCGGGAGGACAGGCATATCGCCATAACGAGGTTAAGCATCCGCAAGAGGTTTGTTATGAATCAATCGTTCTATCACGACAATAAAATACTGTGGGAAGAAACACTACCGGGTGGGCATCACTGGTCTGATCGCATTCAACGTGGCGCAGTTTTGCAGTTTGAAGCACTGGAACATCGTGCCAATGTGTCTTTGTTCTGTGTCAATGCCGATGACAAGTTGGAGCGCTTTAATATGCCGGATAGTTTGAAAGCACAACATACGGCTTTTCTCTCGACAGGGCATGTTCTGTATTCTGATCTGGGTCGTGTGATGGCCTCCATTGTTCAAGATCAACATGGCTGGAATGATGTGTTTTGTGGTCCGAGTACGGCACAGCATATTGCACAACATTTTGGTCAGAAAAACTTTCAGGATGCGCGTAATGACATGCATCAAAATGGTCTAGATAGTTTATTGGTGGAATTGACCAAGTTTGGTCTAGGCCAAGCGGATTTGAGTGCGACGGTAAATTTATTTTCAAAAGTCCAGCCTGATGATCATGGTCGATTAAGCTACATCACAGACGATAATCAAAATCAAAAGATTGAACTGCGTTTTGAAATGGATTGTTTGGTGTTTCTTTCTGCGGCACCGCATCCACTCGACTCATCCACACCTTATCAGCCCTCCGATATCCAACTTCGCCTATTCAAAGCCAATACCTTAACTGAACAGGACGTTTGTCGGGATTCATGCACGCAAAATCAGCGTGGTTTTGCCAATAACACACGCTATTACGCATTGTCGAATTAAGGTGGGGAGCGAGAAAATGACAGCATCTGCAAAAATTGAACAGATTGTTTTAGATGAGATTTGCCTTGCAGGCGAAGCGTGGATGGGGGAGGTTAAACAAGGTCAGTACTTCCGCATTATTGATCTGGAAGGCAACCAAGCCGTTGATACCTTATTTATCAGTGCCAACAATGCCGAAGAGCGTTATAGCGCAACAGATACTTTGGCGCAAAATCAGCAGCTTTATCTGGAAAAAGGCACAACCTTATTTAGTAATTTTGCCCGTCCTATTGCCAGCATTGTCGATGACAATTGCGGCAGACATGACACCTTAGGCGGCGCGTGTTCATGTGAAAGCAATACGGTACGTTATGCACACGATAAATATCCGATGCACAGTTGCCGTAATAATTTTATGTACGCCTTGGCACAGCACCCAATTGCCAAAAAGCATCAGCTCAATGTCCGTCATATTGGACCCAATATTAACTTTTTTATGAATGTACCTGTGACCGCTGAAGGCCACTTAAAGTTTGAAGATGGGGTGTCTGCACCGGGTAAATATGTCGAGATCAAAGCGGAAATGGATCTGATCATTCTGATTTCGAATTGTCCGCAATTGAATAATCCTTGTAATGCCTATAACCCGACCAAAATTCAACTTGTTATACGTGACACGTGAGGTGACATAATGTTTAAAAAAGTACTCATTGCCAATCGTGGTGCGATTGCCTGTCGTGTCATTCGTAGTTTAAAGAAACTTGGGATTCAATCTGTTGCGGTTTATTCCGAAGCGGATCGGGATTCCTTACACGTCAGTTTAGCTGATGAAGCGATTTTTATTGGTGATTCAGCTGCACAGCAAAGCTATCTTAATATTGAAAAAATTCTGGCTGCAGCACAGCATACTGGGGCCGAAGCGATTCATCCTGGTTATGGTTTTTTATCGGAAAATGCCGCATTTTGTGATTTGTGCGAGCAACAAGGTATCGAATTTATTGGTCCGACTTCACAGCAAATGCGTGATTTTGGTCTAAAACATACTGCACGTGAATTGGCAATTCAAAACAATGTACCCTTACTCCCAGGCAGTCAGTTGCTTATCGACTTGGCTGATGCCGTGTTTCAGGCCGATCAGATTGGCTATCCCGTGATGCTGAAAAGCACCGCAGGCGGTGGCGGTATCGGGATGCGTTTGGTATGGAATGCGCAGGAATTAAAAGAAGCCTATCAAACTGTTTCTTATCTGGCACAAGCCAATTTTAAAGATGCAGGGCTGTATCTGGAAAAGTTTGTCGAAAATGCGCGTCATATTGAGGTACAAATTTTCGGTGATGGTCAGGGTCATGTCATTGCACTTGGTGAGCGTGATTGTTCCGTACAACGCCGTAATCAAAAGGTGATTGAGGAAACACCTGCACCGCATTTGAATGATGAGCAACGTACTTATATTCAAAAAGTTGCGATTCAATTGATGCAGTCGGTGCAATATCGTTCCGCGGGTACGGTGGAATTTGTGATGGATACCGATACACAACAGTTCTACTTTTTAGAAGTGAATACACGTTTGCAAGTGGAACATGGGGTGACGGAACAGGTTTATGACGTTGATCTGGTTGAATGGATGGTGAATTTGGCCAGTGGGGATTGGCAAGCACCGCAACAGATTGCGCCACCCAAAGGTCATTCGATTCAAGTGCGTTTATATGCCGAAGATCCGATTAAGAACTTTCAACCTAGCGCAGGCTTATTGACCAGTGTCAAATTTGACCCTCAATCACGGGTGGAAACCTGGGTGGAAACAGGCTCAAATGTTTCTTCATTCTATGACCCGATGATTGCAAAAATTATTGTCACGGCGACAGATCGCGAGCAGGCGATTGCTGCCATGCAAAATAGCCTAAGCAATACGGAAATTGCAGGGATTGAAACCAATCTCGAATACTTACAGGAAATCATTGCAGGAGAGGTGTTTCAGCAAGGCATACAGACCACGCGTTTCTTGAATCATTTTGAATGGAAAACCCAAAAAATAGAGGTGTTACAGGCAGGGATTCAAACTGCAGTGCAAGATGTAACAGGTCGCTTGGGCTATTGGGACGTCGGTGTTCCGCCTTCAGGCGCAATGGATGCATTGAGTCTGAATGTTGCCAATCAATTGTTGGGCAATACATTTAACAGTTCGGGACTAGAATGTACCTTGCTTGGACCGACTTTAAAATTTCATTGTGACACTCAGATTGCCATTACAGGCGGCGAGATGGAAGTCAGTTTGGATGGCCAACCGGTTGCGATGTGGTCAACGATCAATGTGCGTAAAGGGCAGGTGTTAAAATGTGGTCGTATCAGTACAGGTTGTCGCAGTTATATTGGGATTAAACATGGATTTAATCTGCCTGCTTATTTAGGCAGTTTAGCCACATTTACCTTAGGGCAATTTGGTGGTCATGCAGGGCGTAACTTATTGATTGGTGATATGTTGCCAATCACTGAGGCGAAAACCGAGCAAACAGTTGTATTAAAGCCTGAACAAATCCCTAGTTTTAAAACTGAATGGGAAATTGCGGTCATGTATGGCCCGCATGGTGCACCTGATTTCTTTACGCCAAATGATGTTGCCATGTTTTTTGATCAAGACTGGGAGATTCATTTTAATTCGAGTCGTACTGGTATTCGCTTGATTGGACCGAAGCCTAAATGGGCACGGATTGATGGAGGTGAGGCTGGTCTACATCCGTCGAATATCCATGACAATGCCTATGCGATTGGTGCAATTGATTTCACTGGAGATATGCCGATTATTTTAGGGCCAGATGGTCCGAGTTTAGGCGGTTTCGTTTGTCCTGCGGTGGTGATTAACTCAGAGTTGTGGAAGTTGGGGCAACTGAAAGTAGGCGATAAAGTCAGATTTATTCCTGTCAGCTATACACAGGCGCAACAGCTAGAACAACGCTATCAATCGGCTTTACAGGATGAAACGATATCGCAGGTTAATTTTTCACCTGTATTCAAAGCTGAGCCTGTTACTTTAAAAAATGCGGTGTTGGCGACTTTGGATCAGGGCGCTGATAAACCCAAAGTGAGCTATCGCCCTGCAGGTAACCAATATCTGCTGGTGGAATATGGTGAACTGGTCTTGGATCTTAATTTACGTTTCCGTATTCATGCCCTGATGCAATGGGTACAGCAACAAAATATTCAGGGCATCATTGATCTGACGCCGGGCATTCGTTCATTACAAATTCATTTTGATTCGACAGTCTTAGAGCAACTGGATTTACTCCGCTTGTTACAGGTCGCTGAAAGTGAATTACCTGATATTGAAAATATGCAGGTACCGTCTAGAACTGTGTATTTGCCGTTAGCTTGGGAAGATTCACAAACGCAGCTTGCAACCGAAAAATATACCCAATTGGTTCGTCCAGATGCACCGTGGTGCCCAGATAATATCGAGTTCATTCGCCGTATTAACGGTCTTGCATCTAAGCAAGCAGTAAAAGATGTGGTCTATGACACGGCTTATTTAGTGATGGGTTTGGGAGATGTCTATCTGGGTGCACCTGTTGCCACACCGCTAGACCCGAGACATCGTTTAGTCACCACCAAATATAATCCTGCTCGAACATGGACGCCTGAAAATGCGGTCGGAATTGGCGGCGCCTATATGTGTGTTTATGGCATGGAAGGGCCAGGTGGCTATCAGTTTGTTGGACGTACCACACAGGTGTGGAGCCGTTATCGTCAAAATCCGAATTTTGAACCGCACAAGCCGTGGTTGCTTAGATTCTTTGACCAGATCCGTTTCTATGAAGTGTCCGAATCTGAGCTGTTGGAAATGCGTGAAGACTTTAAAGCAGGACGTTTGCAATTACGGATTGAAGAGGGGGTGCTGAATCTCAAAGACTACAATGCTTTTCTAAAAGACAATGAAAGCAGTATTCAGGCTTTTAAACAGGTTCAACAAAGTAATTTTGAAGAAGAACGCCGTCGCTGGCACGAAGCAGGCTTGGCTGAATATGTTTCCGAAAACATGGATGTAGTACTGGATGATTCAGAAATAATTGTTCCGAGTGGTGGCATGATCGTGGAGTCACATATGCCAGGCTCAGTCTGGAAAATTGAATGTACCGTGGGGGATATTATCGAAGAAGGTGAAACCTTGGCGGTAATTGAAGCAATGAAAATTGAAATCCCAATCCTGGCGCCTGCAAAAATGAAAGTTGACAGTATCTTGATTGATAAAGCACAAACGGTAAAAACAGGACAGGCATTATTCACGCTTGCACCTGCCGTATAGCGATTAAATTCATGATGCAGAAAAGGCCCTATGATGAAACATAGGGCTTTTTTTATGTGCATTTATTCAGCAATGCACACGTTTTTTTCTACTTTATTTGGCTAAAAAACTGGCATAGATACTGCATTAAATATTACGAATTATAAATTTGGTATTACTAAGGCTGAGGTGGTTATGAAAACGCAATCAATCCTAATTCAGTATTTCAAAGTTGCAGCGCGCTGTTTTGCCAATTTACTGAGCGTCCGTGCAGGTCTGTATGTAAAGCAAACCCAGCTTCCTAAACAGTAGTCTTCATTATGAATGCTCGTCCTAAACTAACCCGAATCAGTATTACCGTCCCTGAAAAAACGGTTGAGGCCTTAGATCAAACTATTGTCGAAGAGCATTATGAAAGTCGCTCTCAGGCAATTGTCGACATGATCAACAAGCATCTCATTGCTGAGCAGGCACAGCAAAATGCAGTCATGGTTGGCACGCTGACCTTGCTCTATGACGCCAGTTGTATGCCGTTGCGTATGCAGCTATTAGATTTACAACAGAAATTTTTAGAACAGGTGATCAGTTCATTACATATTCAACTGGATCAACAAAAAATATTGGAAGTGATGCTATTACAAGGTGGCAGTAATGACCTTAAACAAATTAGTCAACAATTTACGGCCTTAAAAGGAGTCATTAAAGGGCATCTGGAACTCATGGATGCCGTGATGCCACCCTTACAGCAAAATGAATAGGAAGCGTCGGCATTGGTATTGTCGCAAAACGTGGGATTCACATGTTCTCTGGGCAAAATTTCAAAAAAGATATGGGGTGATTATGAAGCAAGCAATAGCAACTTTATCCGTTTCAGTGCTGTTGGGACTGAGCCTTACAGCGTGTGATAATTCGGCCAAGGTGCCAACAGCGGAGAAAGCAACCGAGGCCAAAGACTCAATGTCGACGACACCAATGACGATTGGTTATAGTGATTGGCCTGGTTGGGTGGCTTGGCAAGTGGCGATTGAAAAAGGTTGGCTCAAAGACGCAGGCTTAAATGTTGACTTTAAATGGTTTGATTATTCAGCCTCAATTTCTGCCTTTGCTGCCAATCAACTGGATGCGGTGTTTATTACCAATGGAGATAATTTGGTGAATGCCTCGGGCGGAAGCAAGGGCATGATTATTATGGTCACAGATTATTCTGCGGGTAATGATGTGATTATTGCCAAGAATGGCATCAATAGCATTCAAGATTTAAAAGGCAAATCCATAGCTACAGAAAAGGGCTTGGTCGATCACCTATTATTATCGACCGCTTTAACGGATGCCAAGATTCCATTCTCAGATATTAAACTGGTCAATTCGGTAACCAATGAACTTCCTCAAGTGTTTGGCAGTCAGGATGTTGCTGCAATTGCAGTTTGGCAACCTGTTGCCAATCAAGCCCTAAAAGCGGTGGCGGGTTCCAAGATTATTTATAGTTCCAAAGATAAACCAGGCTTGATCTACGATACCTTGGCGGTAAATCCAAGTCATTTATCTGCGCATAAAGAGGATTGGAAAAAGCTGATTCAAGTGTGGGATAAAACGGTGAAATACATCCAAGACCCTGCCACCCATGCAGATGCGGTAAAAATCATGGCCAACCGTGTTGGTGTTGATCCTCAACAATATGAGCAGTTTATTAAGGGGACGCATTTACTGGATATTGCTGCGAATAAGAAAGTGTTCCAGAAGGGAACAGGCTTTGATTCGATTTATGGTTCGACCTATCACGTCAATCAATTCAATGTCAGTAATGGGATTTATAAAACTGAAGTGGATGTAGATGGCTTGATCTATCCAGCGTTGGTGGATGAGTTGAAATAGATATTTTCTAGTATAAAAAATCGTTCTCAATGAACGATTTTTTATACTCTCAGATTCTAAATTAACAGGACGATTGTAATAGAACCCTTTATCACAATCGTCCTTGTCTAGATCAATCACATAGAAATAGGATTAGTAAGTTCGCGTGGCATTTTTTAATAAATGCTTTTGCTCGTCAGCCAGCCATTGTTGTGTATCCGTGGTGGTTGCGGTTGTGGTATGAAATACAAAATCAGGTTGATAGATATCCAAGTGAAAATAAAGTCGATACAGCTCACCCTCAATCTGTTTCAGTTGGGTCAGGGTATTGGCATTTTCTATTTCAAAATCATCCAGTGAAATTGATTGCTGCAAACGACTGGTGATGGTACTAAAACCAATATGACAACCATTTAAAGTGACCGAGACTTCATAGCTTTCAATTGCTTTTAGATCATTATCAGGATGATCAATTAGACCATTCCTCAGTTGAATTTGTTGTTGAGGAAGGCGTGATTGTGCATAAGCCATGTGTTGATCGCAAATCATCAAGCCCCCATCCATAGGTACAATCTTTTGTGTTGCCACATGTTGCATTTGAAATAGACGTAAACCAAGCAATAAGCCATGCTGAGCCTGTTGTCGCCAATCTTCTACGTAGGCATGGGAAGGTGAGAACTCTAAAATGCTATTGCCGATCGGGTAAAGCTTGGCGGGTTCAGGCCATTGAATATGATTTTGATAGTTTTGATGAACCTGCCAAGAGAGTAATTCACGATCTGCATCCCATAAAGTATCGCCAATCCATCCTTGTCGTTCATATACTGGGGTTTGATTGGCATCGATCAGTCGAAGGTCAATGCTGAAAGATTTGGACTGAAACCAATACACAATGGTTTTTTCATCGGTCATGCCATTGAAGAAGCTGATACTTTTACGTCTAAAGCATCCCAGTAAATAGCGCGGTAAGGGGAAGTGAGTATCCATTGGGGTTGGCTGAAGTTGCACTAGTACGTCAAATAGGTTCATTCGCTTGCTCCTTGTTCATTTAAACCAAAGGAGTACAGCGGACGGGCATTTTCAAGTACCAGCTCACCCGACTGAATGCGTTGCTTGAGGTACATAAAAGTTTGAGCGGTTTGATTAAATAGATGCTCACCACCTTTCATTGGCGGATATAACGGCGCTTCATTAGGAATCAGTGGTTGAATCAGATAGTCATAATCACAGGAGAAGAACAGCGGAAATGAGTAACGCTCTTGCTGTACCCGTCTTACACGATGCTTGGTTGCCAGATAACGACCGTTGGATAAGATTTCCATCATATCACCAATATTCATCACCATAGTGTTTTCAATTAAGGGAATATCGATCCATTCGCCTTGTTTATTGAGTACTTGTAAACCTTCCGCCGTTGGAAATAAAAGGGTGAAACATTCATAGTCGGTATGTGCACCAATACCTGATTGATCTTGTGCTTCGGGATTGTAAGGGTAGTGAATCAACCTCAATTGGCTTGGCGCATGCTTTGAATGCGGTTCAAAAAAGTCCTCATTCAAATCAAGTGCCAAAGCAAAAGCTTTAAATAGTTGATTGCCGATGGCTTTGATATGTTGATAATAATTTAAGACCGTGTGTTTAAAGTGAGCATCTTCAGGCCATAGTGTTGGGCCGAGTAAAGGACGACGATGCCGTTCACCGAGATAGTCATAATTAATGTCATAAGATTCTTTTAGATCATAGACATTGGTTTTGAATTGTTCTTCGCCGATTGGCACATAACCACTATGATTTTCGGATAGACCAATATAATGTTGCATTTTAGTGGCTTGGTCTTGGCTAAAATAATGCTGCGCGGTTTGTTTTAACTGATCGAACAGTTCGGGTTGAAATTGCTCCCCCTGAATGTATAAGAAGCCAACGTCTTTACAGGCTTGATCAAGTTGCTTCACCACCTGTTTGCGATCTTCTAAACTCGTGCTGTTGAGGAGTGAAATATCAATTAAGGGCAACACATAATCATGGTTCATGAGATTCACCATTGGCTGGTCGTCCAGCAATAAATGAAGCGTATTGGGTCGTCCCAAACGCTATTTTATTTCTGTGTACTCATTTGGGTCATACGTGGAATTTTAGGTAAATCCTGCAACGCGGGATCTAGGGCTTCCTCTTGGTGATGTACCAACAGATCAACACGTTCCCGTAGTCGTTTAAATTCAGGCGACTGCATCAATTCCATGCTTCGTGGGCGTGGTAAATTGACCTCAATAATCTCTTTGACCTCACCCGGATTGGCTTTTAAAGCCACAATACGATCTGCCAGTAAAATGGCTTCATCCATGTCATGCGTGACAAATAAAATAGTAATATCAATGTTTTGCCATAAGTCCATGAGATGCTTTTGCATTTTTTGTCGGGTGTAGGGATCAAGTGCCCCAAAAGGCTCATCCATCAGTAAAATCTTGGGTTCATTGACCAAGGCCCGGGCAATCGCGACACGCTGTTTCATCCCACCAGAAAGTTCATGTGGAAACTGATTTTCATATTTTTCTAAGCCAATAATATTGATCCATTCACGCGCCATTTCTTCGGCACGGGTTTGACTGATGCCTTTCATCAAAGGCCCAAACATCACATTTTCTTTGACGGTTTTCCATGGAAATAAGGTATAGCCTTGAAACACCATGCCACGTTCTGAACTTGGGCCTTTAATTTTTTGTCCTTCAACCAGAACCTCACCACTGTGGTAGTCATCTAGACCTGCAACCACACGGCTTAAAGTTGATTTTCCGCAGCCCGAAGGACCAATCACACAGGCAAACTCACGCTTATGAATACGTAAATCAATCTGGTTCAGTACGGTTCGTTCTGAATCACCATGCTGAAAAATTTGTGTTAGTTGCTTAGTTTCCAACATTACGGGACGCGTATAAATATGCTCAAAATAGGCTTTGGCATCAAAATGATCTGTCATATTTATACTCCTTTTTTCCATTTAAACAGGGAGTTGCCGAGTTTCATTAAAATCAAATCACATAACAGTCCAATCACCCCGATAATCAGGATGGCGGCATAAACATTATCGAAATTTTGATAACGCGCTTGTTGCGTAATGAACCAGGTAATTCCTGAGGTCGCACCAATCAGTTCCGACACGATCAAATAGGTCCAAGCCCAACCCAATAGGACACGTTGATCACGATAAATATCAGGCAGTGCTGCAGGAATCACTACATGGAACAGGCTTTTAAGCTTATTGGTACCTAGGGTATAACCTGCTTCAACCAAGCCGCGATCAACCATTCGAGTGGTATTGGCAATGATCAGAATTTGCTGAAATAAGGTTCCAATTACGATAATGGCAATTTTCGGAGCATCATTAATGCCTAAAATCGCCACCGCCAATGCCCCGAAAGCGGGTGCGGGCAGGTAGCGAAAGAACTCGACAAAGGGTTCAGTTAGCTTGGAAATAGTATTGGAAAAGCCACAGAGGATACCAAGCGGCACACCGATCAATGAAGAGATAAAAAACGCCGTAAACACAATCTTGATACTGTGCCATAGGCTTTGATGTAACCAAGGGGCATCGGCCTGTTGCGGAGGCGTGGTAAACGAAGTGAAAAGTGCTTTCGCCACTTGATGTGGTGCAGGCAAATAAATTGGATTGACCAGAATACCTGTAGGCGGTGTTTTGCCTTGATTGACGGCATCTTGAGCCTCTGCATAGTAAGCCTGCTTATCTATTCGGGTGCCTGCCTGTAGATAAGTGGCTGAGCCTGCATTGGTAATTTGAACTTGTGGATGCCAGATAAATGGTAAGTAACTGACACAGCTCCAGATTAAGATGGGAATCAGAAAAGATCCCAAACTCAATAAAAGCTTTTTCCTTTTTGACAATACTGAATGATGCATAGGTGCACACCCGTAGTAATACTAATTGAATAAAACGTAATACTAATTAGCAATTTTGATGCCAGTGCAGATGCTGAATCGCAAAATAAGGGTGAAGTGCAGTCAATGAAAAGAGAGATAGGCACTTTGTAATGCTTTTAATGTGTTTGTACCTATCTGTAAGTGAGTCCTTAATGCTTGAATAGATTCAGGTTATTGAATTTTATCAGCAGTTGATCAGGAGATTCCAGCCACGCTGGGTCAGGCTGAATACAATCGATGGGACAGACAGCGAGGCAGGTGGGTGCTGTGTAGAAACCGACGCATTCGGTGCAACGTTCTGGGTCGATTTCATAGAGTTTTGCACCTTCATTAATCGCTTGATTGGGGCATTCAGGCAAGCACATATCACAATTGATACATGCATTGGTAATGATGAGTGCCATATCAATCTGCCGAATAGGCAAGTGCTGCAGATTGCAACTCGGTTGTGGCGTGGGGCAAATTACGAATCAATAGGGCATATTTAATATCGATCTCAGCGGAGAGTGGAATTTCTACGATATGACCTGAACCTTTGGCATTTTCAATGGCATTGCCCTTAAGATCACGCATCTGTTCTAATTTGAAGTTGATATTGCCTTTGGGTGTCATTAACTCAAGTGAATCACCAATCACAAAGCGGTTTTTAACCTCAATGCGAATATAGTCACCATGACGGCCAATCACTTCACCGCAAAATTGTTGATAGTCAAAATGTGATGAACCATCGGTATAATTTTGATAATCGCTATGCACATGGCGTCGCAAGAAGCCCTCGGTATAACCACGATTGGCCAATCCTTCCAGTTGTGTCATCAAGCTAGGATCAAATTCTTTACCCACTAGTGCATCATCAATGGCTTTGCGGTAAATCTGTGCAGTACGGGCACAATAAAAATAAGATTTGGTACGACCTTCAATCTTTAAAGAAGCGACACCCATTTGAGTTAGACGATCCACATGCTGTACTGCGCGTAGATCTTTGGAGTTCATGAAATAGGTGCCATGCTCATCTTCTTCAGCGGCAAACATATCTTCATCATTACGCTGCACCAAAACAGTTTGCGCCGTATTAGTGTTGTTTGATGTCTGTGAGCAACATTGCTGTTGGGTATCGACTTGCTGAACAGGAATGACATCACCATTGGCATCTTCTTGCGCTGAGTGGATTTTATAGTCCCAACGACAGGCATTGGTACAGGCGCCTTGATTGGCATCACGTTTATTCATATAGCCCGATAACAAGCAACGACCTGAATAGGCCATACACAGTGCACCATGTACGAACACTTCCAGTTCAATTTCAGGGACATGTTTCTGGATTTCTTCTATTTCTTCTAGCGAAAGTTCTCGTGACAAGATCACGCGACTTAGACCATAGTCTTTCCAGAATTTTACAGTAGCCCAATTGATCGCATTGGCTTGTACCGACAGATGAATCTGCATCTCAGGGAAATGTTCACGTACTAACATAATCAAACCAGGGTCTGACATAATCAGCGCATCGGGTTGCATGGCAATAATAGGTTCGATATCTCGGATAAAGTTTTTGAGCTTACTGTTATGCGGCTGGATATTGACCACCACATAAAATTTTTTGCCTAGGGTGTGGGCTTCATCAATCCCGATTTTTAAATTGTCATGATCAAATTCATTGTTGCGTACGCGTAAGCTATAACGTGGCTGGCCTGCATAGACCGCATCGGCACCATAAGCAAAAGCATAACGCATATTTTTAAGTGAACCAGCAGGAGAGAGTAATTCAGTATTCATGATGCGGAATAAAAGGCATATAAAAAATAAGGAATTATTTTAGAAAGTTCAGCATAAGGATTCAACCTAGCATTTTGCTCAGGATTTTATAGATGTTTAGGGGAAATCTAGGCCATAAAAAAGCACCCGAAGGTGCTTTTTAGAATTAGTGATGACGGTGCTTTCTTTTCTTCTTGTATTTTTTAGACTGGTAATTGTCATAGTCACGGTCTTGACCGACTTTACGGCCTAGAGCAGAACCACCTGCCGCACCAGCAGCAGCACCGATATAACCGCCAGTCGTACCACCGAGGTTTTTACCTACAGTATAACCACCCACGCCGCCTAAACCACCACCAATGGCAGCTTCAGTACGGGTACGTTTGCTACTTGCAGCCGCTGCACCACCAGCACCACCGAGTGCAGAGCCAATCATTGCGCCGCTGTTTCCACCCATTTCTTTACCAATTGCAGTACCTACAACACTACCAAGCGCAGAAGTTGCAGCAACACGGGTTGCATTATCAGCATGAGCAGCAGTAACCAATGATGAGCTCGCAAAAACAGCAGCACATAACCAAGCATTTAATTTCATTTTTGACTCCGTGTCCGAAACATGACGGACCTCTTTTTCATGGCTGCAAATGTAACAAAGTTTGAGTATGAAAGTGTGGAGAAGCTTTTCTGAATTATTACTCTTTGGTGTCTGGATTGTAGTGTTTTGTTGCTGAGAATAGTAAGGAATGAGGGTTAAGTTTGATTAAACAATAAGATAGTTAATCACTGCACAAAAAAATGAAACCTTATTTTAAGGTTCCATTCATTTTTGAATTAATCTAATGGAGCATCTTTGCTGCTTTGTTCTTCAATTTTGAGCTGGCGAGGATTCAGTTCAGTTTGCAAACGTAGATAGTTTAAGTCACGGATATTCTTTTGGGTTGCGACCACGCCAAACAGACTTAATAAGAAGGACATGATGTAAAAGCCTTTTTCACTCATGGTCAGATCCGCATTCCATAAGCTCACCAATAAAAGACCGATACAAAGTGCCATCGAAGCCCAGCATAGCCCATAGTAAATCGTCGTAACGGGAATTTCTTCGAGTTGGTCACGGACAGTTTTCTGTAATGATGCAGCAGAGAAAAGTCCATAAAGCAAGATCACTAGATAATAGCCTTTTTCATGCAAGGGCATATTGGCATTCCATAGACCAATCATAAAGCCAACGCCACCTGCGAGTAAGGCCACCCAACTCGCAGCGATAAAGGCTGAGGTGGGGCGGTTTATAAAATTATTCATAGATTATCCTGTTGTTTTATCTTTCTATTTGTCTTTCATTATTTATATATAAGCCTTGATCAGAGAACAAGCAATGAAAACTAAAACTGAACAATTTGTGATGAAATGGGTGAGGAATAGTAAGTTCCCCTGATTCTCTATGTCTTTTAAGCAGTAGAGTCTGTAAACTATGCGCAATTTTTTGATTTTGCTCGTGCTTCATTGGCACTGAGTCTTTAGATTTTGAGATATTCCGCCCATGAAAGCATCACTCCGTTTAAGACTCGATCAACTTTGTGATCGTCACGAAGAGCTGACTGCATTACTCGCTGATGTAGAAGTAATTTCGGACAATAAACGTTTTCGTAAACTGTCCCGTGAACACAATGATTTAACTGAAATCACCGAGGTTTGGAGCAAATATCGTCAAGCGGAAGAAGATATCGAAACGGCTGAAATGATGAAATCAGATCCTGATTTCAAAGACATGGCCGAGGAAGAAATCAAAGAAAATAAAGCACTTTTGGTTGCGCTTGAAGAGCAGTTAAACGTGTTGATGATTCCGAAAGATCCAAATGATGCCAACGCAGCCTATCTTGAGGTGCGTGCGGGTACAGGTGGTGATGAAGCGGCGATTTTTTCGGGTGATCTATTCCGTATGTATAGCAAATACGCTGAAACACAAGGCTGGCGTATTGAAGTGCTTTCTGAAAACGAAGGCGAGCATGGCGGTTATAAAGAGATCATTTGCCGTATCGATGGCGAAGGCGTGTATGGTCGTTTGAAATTTGAGAGTGGTGCACACCGTGTACAACGTGTCCCTGCGACTGAATCACAGGGTCGTGTACACACTTCGGCTTGTACCGTTGCGATTCTGCCAGAAGTCGATGTAGATACCACCGTTGAAATCAATCCTGCCGATTTGCGTATTGATACTTACCGTGCATCAGGTGCGGGTGGTCAGCACATTAACAAAACCGATTCAGCGGTACGTATTACTCATATCCCATCGGGTGTAGTGGTGGAATGTCAGGAAGAACGTTCACAACATAAGAACAAAGCCAAAGCGATGGCTTTGTTAGTCTCACGTTTAGAAAATGCGAAACGTGCAGCAGCGGATGCAGCCACCTCAGAAATGCGCCGTGACTTGGTCGGTTCAGGTGACCGTTCAGAACGTATTCGTACGTATAACTACCCGCAAGGTCGTATGACCGATCACCGTATTAACCTGACTTTATATAAGTTGGATGCGATTATGGAAGGTGATTTAACTGAATTACTGGATAGCTTACACCGTGAATATCAAGCGGATCAGTTGGCGATGCTTGCACAGGAAAATGGCGGCTAATGAATATTGCTCAAGCCTTAGAGATCAAAGGTGAAATTGATAGCTATGAACGTCAAGAGGCGGCGTGGCTACTCGAACATATTTTGGGGATCAATGCTTTAGAACTCAAATTAAGACTTGAGCAAGAACTGACTGAAATGCAGGAGCAAGCTTATTTAGATGGGCTGGCTCGTATCGAACAAGGTGAACCGTTGGCCTATGTCACAGGTTCACAACCGTTTTGGACGCTTGATTTAAAAGTTACCCATGACACTTTGGTGCCGCGTCCCGATACCGAAATCCTTGTGGAAACGGTATTAAAACTGCCATTAAGTTCACATGCCAATATTGTTGATCTAGGTACAGGCACGGGTGCAATTGCTTTGGCACTGGCGAGTGAGCGTCCACAATGGCAAGTGACTGCAACTGATATCTATGCACCGACTTTAGAAGTGGCACAGGACAATGCCGTTCGACATGGTCTCATGCAGGTGAAGTTTGCTTGTGGTGCTTGGTTTGAGGCTTTAGAACAGCAACAGTTTGATCTGATTGTATCGAATCCGCCATATATTGATCCTGATGATGTGCATATGCAAAAGCTCAAGTCTGAACCTGAGCGTGCATTGATTGCAGATAAGCAGGGTATGGCAGATATTGAGATTATCATCACCCAAGGTAAAGACTGGCTTAAACCGAATGGCTGGATTGTGCTTGAACATGGTTATGACCAAGGCCAAGCAGTACGTGATATTTTTGAGCAACACGGTTTTGAGCAAATTCAGACCATCAAGGATTATGGTGGCAATGACCGAGTGACCTTGGCTCGTTGGGTTTAAGCCTGTTTGTGAATGGTATCACGCCAACCTAATAATCTATTTTCCAGTAGTTTCATCAAACTATCAGATATTTTTCCAAGCAAAGCCAATAAAATAATCGCAATAATTACAATATCTGGGCGTGAAGTTTCTCGTCCATCACTGAGTAGATAACCAATTCCTTGAGTTGCAGCAATCAGTTCGGCTGCAATCATAAACATCCATGATAAGCTCAAGCTATTGCGTAAACCTGTCAGGATTCCAGAAGACGCGGCAGGCAACACAATTGAGATAACTCGTTGCAATGCATTGAGGCGATAGACTTTTCCAACCTCAATCAGTTTGCGATCTACATTATGGATGGCTGCGACCGTATTGGTATAGGTCGGAAAAAAAGCACCTATCGCAATCAGTGTGATTTTAGAAGATTCATCAATCCCTAACCAAAGTAATAATAATGGAATCCATGCCAGGCTTGGAATGGATTTGAGTGCGGAAAAAGAGGGTTCTAAATAGGCTTCTACTTCTTTGCTTAAGCCAACCCAAATCGCAAAAATTAAAGCTAAACCACTACCGATTGCAAAACCGATGAGTACTCGCCAAGTACTGATGTAAATGTGCTGGAGTAAATCAGTTTGAGCCAAATCCCAAAAAGATTGCCACAAGCTACTGGGCGCAGGAAGCAGATATGCTTCGATATCGCCATTTCTAACTAAGAATTCACAGAGTATTAACAGCAGAGTAGGAAGTAGCAATGCTTTTAGCCAACGAATGAGGTTTGGGCTAAAACGCTTTTTATTAGTTTGTGTGCTTTGCTGAGCGAGAAAATCGGTTAGCTCAGCCTTGTGACTTGAATTGCTCATGGATTATTTCACAACTTTTTGAGCAAAGCGTGGATCAAGTAGCTGATCAATCACTTGATTGACATCAGTTCCTTTTCTAACCAAGTCTTCTTCTGTCAAGATTTTTCCTGATCGTTTCAGTGCTTGAGCTTGGGTAACTGAAGGAATGTTTTGGTCAAAGTTGGTACGGCTCAATTGTAATTGTGCCACTGGTAACGGGAGCTTAGCTTCACGTGCCAATAATGCTGCAACTTTATCTGGATTGGCTTTGGCCCATTTTCGTGCTTGTTCGTAGGCTTTAATTACCGCCTCAATCGCTTCTGGGCTTTGTTTACTAAACTCTTCTTTGACGTTCAAGACGCTATAACTATTAAACGCAACATTACGATAAAGCAATTTAGCCCCAGATTGGATTTGTGCAGATGCCATTAAGGGATCAAGTCCCGCCCATGCATCTACTTGACCGCGTTCTAATGCAGTTTTGCCGTCTGGGTGTTGTAAATGAACCAATTGAACATCACGTTTATTCAATCCGACTGTATCCAATGCCTGGAGCGTAAACAGGAAAGGATCTGTGCCTTTGGTTGCAGCAATTTTTTTGCCTTTGAGATCTTTTAAGTTTTTGATCGGTGAGTTTGCAGGAACAACCAATGCTGTCCATTCAGGTTGGCTTTGAATATAGACCGTCTTGATTGGGCTGCCATTTGCACGACTAAGCACTGCAGCCAAACCCGCGGTTGAAGCGAAATCAATACTATTGCTATTTAAATATTCTAGAGAACGGTTACTACCTTGGCTAAATACCCATTTAATTTCGGTATTGGGAAGGGCCTTTTCTAACAGTTTTTGATCTTTTACCACTAAGCTGGTTGGCGCATAGTAGGCATAGTCAAGTTTAAGTGTGGTGGGAATGGCAGCAAAACTGGAGGATATAAATACCGTAGAGAAGCCTAAAGCGAATAAAGTCTGAGAGAGAGGTAATTTAGAAAAGAAAGACATGAGATAAATCAGCGCCGTATAATGAAATATCAGCGATCTTTACATGGATCACAGCGCATCCCAACTGAGTTATTTTGATTTAGAAATCATGATAATAGATAAAAATCAAATTGGTCTCAAAACACTGTTTTTATTCACGAACAATGTTGATTATTACGTTGGGCTGCTATTGAAAATATCGTGATATCCTCAGCTTAATCTTCGATATATTGCTGTACTGCATTGGCTAAACGACTTTCACCTTGTTGTTGTAGTCCATCCACCACGCCCAGAGCATCTGGCTTTTCCCGATTTTGGCTGAGTTTATACTTTCCCGTGATCTGTGAGATCGGAATTTCGATCCCGACAATGCCTTGCAGTTCTTGAGCAATATAGTCATCTGGTGCCTCCGACATTTTCCAAGGCGTTGCTTGTTTGGCTTCATGGGTACGTGTCAGTCTGGCCAAGATGCCGCGTAGTGCTTTTTCATCATGTAAGAAATTGATGCTTCCTTTGACATGAACCACTTGATAGTTCCAGGTGGGTACATGTCGATGGTGTTGTTGCTTGCTAGGATACCAATTCGGTGAGATATAACCGTGTTCACCCTGAAAAATAATTAAAACCGCTGCGCCATTTTCAATTTGAGTGTGTAGTGGATTATTCTTGGCTATATGCGCAATCAGTGTCGCTGTTTGGCTGTGCTCATCACGCAATAAATGAAAGGGTAAATGATTGGCTTCTAAGCCTTCAGCACTATGACTTATCAGTGTGGCAAAAGGGTAGTCCTGAATCAGTCGGTATAATCTTTCAAGATCTGTTTCTTCAAATATTTCAGGCAAATACATTGCTTATTCCTTCGATTATTCTAAATGGCCCAAACGTTTCTTTTTATTGGGTGAAGACTTTCTATAGCTGCCCGGACTGACTCCCGTCCATTTTTTAAAGGCACGATGGAACGCACTTGGGTCATGGAAATGCAAATCATCACTGATGTTCTGGATTGAATCATTGCTTTTACTGAGTCGTTCAATGGCAATATCACAGCGGATATCATTTTTAAGCTGTTGATAGCTGACACCTTCTTGCTTAAGGCGACGTTGAATAGTTGCGGTTGACATATTTAGTTGCTGTGCAATCTCTTTCAGTTCATCCCATTGCGATGGTGGCTGTAGCAGCAGTTGACGGCGGATTTGCAAGCTTAACGAGTTCTCATTTTTAAAGCGTACAATCAGGTTATAAGGTGTATGTTTGAGAAAATCCTTGAGTGCTTGTTTATCTTTTTTGATTTTATGCTTGAGATAATGCGCGTCAAACTCGATTTGATTTTGCTCGGCATTAAATTGAATGTTCTCGCAAAACCGTACCCGATAATCTTGTATTTCCACAGGTGGATGACATCTAAAACTCATTTTTTGGAAACCAATGCGCTGATCACTCAACCAGCACATCAAACTATGCACCAACATTAAATAGGTTGAATAGGTAAACATCCGTTTCGGATGCTCACGATCATGCAAGATCAGATAGGCTTTACTGCCTTTTTGAATCAGTTCACCCCGAATATCATCCAGCACCAAACTTAAAAATTTTAAAATTTCTTGGATGGCTTGCTCCAGCGTTTCGGCATTAAAAGCTAATTTTGCTAATAGGCTATAACTGCCTCGGCGCATGGGATGAGTATCCATACCAAGAAATTCATCATTCATACTTTCTGCAACTTCGACCCATAACTGCGCACATTGGGTCACAGGCACTCGCGCCTTGGAGGAAGTCAATAGTTCAGCTGAAATACCTGCGCGATTGGCGATATTGACAATATTCAACCCACGACTTGCAGCAACACTTAATGCTTCACGGATTAAAGCATTTGAAATGGTGTCCTTAGCCGAATTAAGATCGAGGTTGAGGTTTTTGTTCATATATCAATAAAATACAGGAGAAGAATGAAATCGAATGCTCAAAAGCCGCAGCAAATTTGCTACTTTTTGAAATTGTATCGGAAAAAACTTGCCTTTAGGCTTAGTTATAAAAATTTATATCTTTAATTTGATAGGAAACGTAAATGAAAATTCAGGGAAAACATTTTGTTATTACAGGTGGCGGTTCAGGCCTAGGCGCAGCAACAGCGGAATATCTAGTTGAAAAGGGGGCTTCCGTCACTTTGGTTGATATGAATATCGAAGCTGGGGAGCAACAAGCGCAGACTTTGGGTGCAGCAGCAGAATTTGTAAAACTGGATGTGACCGATGAAGCGGCAGCAGAACAGTTCTTTAAAGATGTATTGGCGAAACATGGCAGCGTTTATGGTTTGATCAACTGTGCCGGCATTGGTCCATCTGCAAAAGTCGTCGGTAAAGAAGGCGTACATGATTTGGCGATGTTCTCTAAAACCTTGCATATCAACGTGACAGGTACATTCAATATGTTGCGTTTCGCAGCGGAGGCCATGAGCAAAAATACTGTTGCTGAAGGCGATGAAGATCGAGGCGTGATTGTGAATACAGCGTCAGTGGCTGCCTTTGATGGTCAGATTGGACAAGCGGCTTATTCAGCATCAAAAGGTGCTGTGGTGGCGATGACTTTACCGATAGCACGAGAGTTAGCACGGCATGGTATTCGTGTCATGACCATTGCTCCAGGGATTATGGAAACGCCAATGTTGAAAGGCTTGCCTCAAAATGTACAAGACGCCTTAGGACAAATGGTGCCTTATCCATCACGTTTAGGTCGCCCAGAAGAGTTCGCGCGTTTAGTGGCGCATATTGCTGAAAACTCCTATTTGAATGGTGAAGTGATCCGTTTGGATGGAGCAATCCGTATGGCAGCCAAGTAAGTTTTACTTTAATTCGAAGATTATGCTCTGATTTTGTTTAAAACCGTTGTGGATCTCACAGCGGTTTTTACTTTGTTATTTGATATTGTGTCCGAATCGATTTCGTTTTAAGGTCGAATCAGAATATTGATTTGGATGATAATAACAACGATGAAAGCACTGATCTTTTTATCTGCAGCAATGACTGTGTCTTTAGCAGGTTGTGTGGGCAATATGAACCCGACGGGTGGCAACTCAAGACCGAATTATCCTTACTATGTGACACAGCAACCGATGCTGGTTAAAAAAATTCATGTTCCAGCAGGAACGACCTTGGTCTATAAGGAACAGTACTTCAAACAAGGCAAACAAGACCAGATGATGTCAGAAAATAAACTGACCGATATTCGATTGCCGATTGGTCAAAGCATTGATTGGGGTGGTGTGCCGGTCACCATGATTTCGCAGTTTTTTAATTCAGCTATGCGTGGTTATTCTGTCCATGCAAATTTTAAAAAACTAGATGCAGCTAAGCGAACCAGATTTTCTCAGTTATGGCAGAGTTGTGATGATGAGCTAGGCATCAGCATTAAGGACAGAAAGGATTGGTCATTTAATAAAGCCAATATTGCGGATGTTGAAAGCTGTAGTACCAACTATCAACGTTACTTTAAAAATGACCAAGAACAGCAGCAGTTCTTGGATCTTATGTATCGGGAATTGATGAAAATCAATGGTCAATAAAAGAGGCAAAGATTATTTGGCCTTAACTTCATCCCCAATCAGATAAAATGTACCGCCTGCAATGTAATGCAGGCTGCGCAACGCTTTACTGGCCTCTTGAAAGTGCCAATGTCCATCGCGGAATACCCGTGAATCAGCCCAAGCACCCACCACCGAGCCGATAAATAAATCATGCGCTTGTTGATTGTGTGGTTCTGGAATCACTTTACAGACCAGCCAAGCCAGACTACCTGCTACCAGTGGGACAGGAAAATCATCTTGGTAAAACAATTCAGTTTTGCATTCTTCTAACTTGCTTGGATGATCAAACTGGCTAATGCTTCCGAGTTGATGCACCATATCAATTTGCGCATAGCAGGGCACTTGTAAGGCAAAATAACCACTTTGCTCAACCAATTGGCGAGTCTTGGTACTTTTATCTAAGACCACTGTGACTTTGGCTGGAGTAAGTTCCAATGCACAAGCCCAAGCTGCGGCCATGACATTGCGTTCTTGCCCATACTGAGCAGAAACCAAAACTGTCGGGCCATGATTGAGCAGGCGATAGGCTTTAGAAAGTTCAACAGCGGTAATTTCTGACTGACTCATATAACATCCACAAGGTTGAGACATCGCTCCATTGTTACATAAACTTCAGCAAAACTTTATTCAATTTCCCAACGTTTATAGGCACGATTAAAACTTGAAAGAGAGGAATACCCCAGCTTTTTAGCCAGCTCATCTTTGGTTATAAACGGATTCAGCATCAGTTTCTTGGCTTTCTCCTTTCGGACTTCATCATACAAAGTTTGAAAGCTGATCATTTTTTCTTGCAACATCCGTTGTAGGGTTCTTTTGGTCAGGTTTAGCTTTTGAGCAACTTGATCAATACTTAGTAAGCCTTCTGTTTTATCATCAATTAGATATTTGACTCGTTGTAAAATATCTTGGGTTGTAAGTAGTTCATCCAATTCTTTTTGGCACAGTAATTTAAATTTTTCTGCGGTGAGCGGATCGGCCATACTGAGTGGCGCCTCTAGAAAAGCTGCGGCGGCAATTAAGCGGGTATAAGGCTGTTCATAACGTATTTCTGCGAAAGTTGATGTCAAAATGTCAGTAAAACGAGAAAAATAATCAGGATATTTACATTGTAGATCAACACTTGGTTTGAAATCTGGAATAAAGAAACGGACTAAATGCACAAAACCGGTCAGAAAGAAAATACAGCTAAATTCGTAGGCTTGTGTATCCGATTCATCATTAAAATTTAGTAAGGAACGATCATAGGCAATGTTGTAATAGGCGAGCTCATTTTCAACTTTAAAATTTAATTCGACAAATGAACATTGCAAGCTGACAAATTGATTAATGGTTTCAATCGCTTCTAAGGCATTTTTTGAAATGGCAACGGTGAAACCGAGTAAGCCATGCGAACTGATTTTTAATTGTGTACCTGCATAAAAACCGATGCCTTGTTCTTGTGTTAACTCAATGGTTCGGGCAATCACTTTTTTAAAAGCATTCAGACTGATCTTATCATTGAGATCAGATAGTTTTTCGATTTCAACACCAGTGCCCCAAAATAAGGTTTCAGCTGAAATATTCCATCGTGATACCACCTCACTCAGTAGGTGTGCATAAGAGCTGCTAATAAAATGCTGATTATGAAGACGGGGAATACTCATAGTGCGAAGTAAATTCCATTTTAAAGCTGATCCAATTCATTCTGAAATTAAAGCAGAGTGATGGATTTGAAAATGTACATTCATCGGAATTTTTTCAATCCAGCGTAATTTTGGCACGAATTGTTATGATTTTGGCACAGTTTGTTTTAGTCTAAAAATCACACAATATTTCGAAGGAGTATAATTTCTGCCAGTCGTTTGTATGCTCGGAATGATTCCAGATACGAAGAAAAAGACTAAATCGTTGTAATAAAAATGAAAAATGCTAGGAGCAAAACGTGAAGAAAAAATATTTAAATGTCATGACGCTAATGGCGGGCATATTGGTGAGTAGTGGATCTGTGGTACATGCAGGTTTGTTCGATTTTTTTGCACCAAAAGCATCATGGCAAAACTGTAATGTGAACTCTTGTTCAGTCGGCGGTAGCACCAGTGTTACATCAAGCTATGCAAAAACCAAGTATCCAATTCTACTTGCGCACGGGATGGCAGGCTTCTCTGCTGTTGGCCCTTTGCAATATTGGAATGGCATTACTGAGGACTTGGTGGGTAATGGTGCGAATGTCTTTGTTGCACAGCAAGCTTCTTTTAATTCATCGGAGGTACGCGGCGAGCAATTATTGCTACAGGCGAAACAAGTATTAGCGATTACAGGTGCGGAGAAAATTAACTTAATTGGCCATAGTCATGGCTCTCAATCGGTTCGTTATGTCGCAAGTTTGTTACCTAACAAAGTTGCTTCAGTCACAGCAGTGGGTGGTCCAACCAAAGGCTCAGATGTTGCAGATGTGGTTGACTCAGTGGTTAAATCACCTGTGGGCCCAGCACTTGCACCGATTATTGCGGCAGGGGTGAATGCCTTCTTCTCGTTGGTGGGGATTGGTTCAGGACATTATTATGATCAAGATGCACTGGCGGGCTTAAATTCATTAACCACTAGCGGTTCAGCAAACTTTAACCAACGTTTTCCAGCAGGTGTACCAACCACAGCTTGTGGTTCAGGAACAGAACTGGTCAATGGTGTACGTTATTATTCATGGAGTGGAACCAGTCCATTTACCAATGCTTTAGACCCGATGGATTATGCATTAACAGCAACTTCTTTACTGATTTCTGGTGAAAATGATGGTTTAGTGCCACGTTGTTCGAGTCATTTGGGCACCGTGATTCGTGACAATTATGCATTTAACCATTTGGATGAAGTGAATCAGATTCTCGGTTTAGTTGGATTCTTACAGAACCCAGTAACACCTTATCGTACTCAAGCAAATCGCTTAAAAAATCAAGGTTTATAATTCATTTACCAAAGGAGCAATCCGTTGCTCCTTTGGTTTTAACGGTTCAAACAAAGAAAGAATGATAAATAGAGCAAGGGATGATGAACGGTAAATTTTTGAATAATAAAACCATCAGTATAGTTTTAATCGTATGTTTATTGCTCTTGTTGGCTTTAATCTATTGGATATTTAAACCAGATCCTCAAAATACCCAGCAAGCACCAAATCAGCAGGCTCAATCACAGGTCTCCGAAAATGGCTTAGAGGTGAGTGCGCAAAATAATTTAAAAGGCAAAATGCCTGAATTGGCATCTTCATTGCGAGGCACCGAAATTGACTGTCCGATTCAGGTCGATGCCAATGGTAAATTGATTTTAACCGTTGGAATTCGCAGTTGTTTTGATTATTTCTTTTCCAGTTTAGGTGAAAAAACTGAAACGGAATTGATTGCCGATATTCGACAGTATCTCAGTGCGACTTTACCTGACACGGCTTCAAGTTATGCCAGTTATCTGCTAGATCAATATGTTGCTTATACTCACGCCTTGAAAAATATAAAACCGACGGGCAATTTTAAAACTGGTGATATTGATGGCTATCAAAAAGTAATTGAGCAGATGTACAAAGTACAACAGCAATTTTTTAATGCGGCTGAGATCAATGCTTTATTTGGCAATGAACGTAATTTGAACCAGTTCAATATTGATCAAATGCGTATTCATGCCAATAAAACCCTGACCGCTCAGCAAAAGGCGACTGAGTTGGCGAAATTGATTGATCAACTTCCAACAACTTTGGCTGATGGTGTTCGGGTTTCAATGCAATTTGCTGAATTGCAGCAACTGACTCAAGAGGTACGGGAAAAAGGTGGTTCCGCACAAGAGCTGCGCAATATGCGTGAAAGTCTATTAGGGCCTGAAGCGGCTGATCGTTTGGAAAAGGTTGATCAAGAAGAAGCTGGATGGCAAACGCAGGTGAATGGATATTTGGCAGCACGTGACCAAATTTTAAAAAGTGATGCGAGTGATGCCAGTAAACAACAGTCGATTAATCAGTTACGCAATCAATCATTTGGAACTAAAGAAGATCTATTGAGAGCGCAGTCATATGAAATGATGCATGATCGGAAGTAGAGTCAAAGTAATAGATGGAAATATAATCGGTAATCATTTTATTAGGCAAAGTTGAATATGTATGTGGCTGATTATATCGGTTTAGAATTAATCCAAGATATGACAGATAAGAGTTTGCCTCAGTCTGAAGTCATGGTTAGGGGAAAAAAGACAGGGGTTATGGTTGAGGGTAAAGTGTTAGAAGGTGTGGTCTGTGTATATTCGCACTGCTATCTTCTTTTCCTTAGCCATGATTGTATCTTTGAGGAAACTTTAACTTTGGCCTTAGTCGATCTGGATAAAAATATATTGTTGGAGTCATTATGGATAGGACTGGCTTATCAGACAGATATCTTTACTGGCCCGAGAATATGCAATGATAAAATCTTATTTGAATTTTTAGCCGAAAAAACATGGGTTCTTCAAGTATTACAAACAGCCAGACTTCGATTTCCTATTTCTTTAAATGCTGTGATACATCGTGGTTTTCAGTTTAAATCTTATTTCAAGTTAGAACATTAATTTATGTGACGTATGTCGTCATGAACAACCACTGCCAGAGCACGTTCTTCATTTCATGTTTCTAAATGACGTATGCCGTCATGAACAACCATTCAGGAAGATATGTTGAGTGGCCAAATTTCTAAATGACGTATGCCGTCATGAACGCCCTAATTGCGCTTTGAGCATCAAATCGATATTTCTAAATGACGTATGCCGTCATGAACTCAAAAGTGGGATTTTACAATGGTCTTGACTAATTTCTAAATGACGTATGCCGTCATGAACTATCAGCGCGGTTCGGTGATGCCGTCCCGTCTTTTCTAAATGACGTATGCCGTCATGAACTATAAAATAATGAAAATAATATAAGCTAAAACATCAGGTTATATCCAAAAAGGCAGAAATACCCAAAGTTTTTAACTGATATAGTAACTTATTGATTTTATTAAGCTGTTAAAGAGTAAGAAAAATATTGGGGTAAAAATAGCTTTTTGTCAAAAGAAAACCATGTTCGTTCCAATTTATTACTTTCCTCTAAGCATACATCGACTTAAAATCAGCATTACCTTTGATGATAAAGAAGCAAGTCACGTGTCAGACCATTTAGAAAACGAATTTGAGCTAAGCAATGAGGAAATGCATCTCTATAGTCGTCAGATTTTATTAGATGGTTGGGATATCGAAGCACAAGAAAAACTCAAACTCGCGAATGTGCTGATTATCGGAGCAGGTGGGATAGGTTGTACCAGTGCCGAGCTATTGGCACGCGCAGGTGTGGGCAAGATTACCATTGTCGATGCCGATACCATTGAAATAAGTAATCTACAAAGACAAATCGCATTTACAGCAAATGATTTAGGTCGGTACAAAGCCGAAATATTGGCTAAACATCTACAAGACATTAATCCGCATATACAGGTCAGCTATCAAAATATACGATTTGATGAAACGAATGCTGATGAACTCGTACAGCATCAAGATGTAGTCTTAGATGGTTGTGATAATTTTACAACCCGTTATCTGGTCAATGCGGTGTGTAAAAAACATCAAGTCCCACTGATCAGTGCGTCAGCCATTGGTTTTGAAGGGCAGATGTTTATGGTGGAATCGGATTCAGCCTGTTATGAATGTTTGTTTCCGAAAGAAGAGCATGCCAATGAAGGGCTACGCTGTGCAGAGTCAGGCGTATTGGCAACCACACCTGTAATGATAGCGTCATTACAAGCACATCACACTTTGCTGTTTTTAGGCTTGGGTTTGACCCCACTTAAGCAAAAATTGTTGCTTTGGAACGGCTTAAATCTATCGCAACGCATTCTTAAATTTGAAAAAGATGTAAATTGTCCAGTTTGTCAGGCAACTTGATCGGTAAATTGAGCAAAATTTGCTAAACTAATGCCATCTGTGAGGCAAGAAAGATTATGAAAAGAAATATTTTATTCGATGGATTACGATCTGTTGCACGTATTGGTGAAACAGTGGTGGTTGCAGCACAAGCAGGTGTGAAATATGCAACTGAAAAACCAAGTAACGCCAAACTTATGCGTGAGACCTTTGAATCGCTTGGTTCGACTTATATCAAACTGGGGCAATTTATTGCCAGTACGCCGTCTTTATTTCCCCGCGAATATGTTCAGGAATTCCAAGGCTGTTTAGATCAAACCCCGACTTTACCATTTAGCTATATTCAAAAAGTATTGGCCGAGGAATTTGAAGGCCGCAATCTCAATGAAATTTTCAGTTTTATTGATGAAAAACCTTTGGCTTCAGCCTCAATAGCACAAGTCCATGCCGCTCGACTAGTCACGGGTGAAGATGTGGTGTTAAAGGTTCAAAAACCTGGTGTCGAAACCATTTTATATACCGACTTAAATGTAGTGCATTGGGCGACAAAACTTTTAGAAAAAGCTGTACCAAAAATCAAGTTTGCATCGCTTTCTGAAATCGTAGATGAGATCAAAACACGTATGGTTCGTGAAGTCGATTTTATTGAAGAAGCTCAGAACCTAGATGACTTTATTCAGTACTTGAATGTGTCTGGTAATCAAGCGGCAACTGCGCCAAAAGTTTATCACCAGTTTTCGACTCGCCGTGTGCTCACTATGCAGCGTTTGTATGGTGTGTCATTGACTGACTTTGATGTGGTGAAACAATATGCCAAAGACCCAACACAGGTCTTGATTACTGCGATGAATACTTGGTTTGGCAGTTTAATGTTATGTAAGAGCTTCCATGCGGATTTACATGCAGGCAACCTGATGTTGCTTGAAGATGGCCGTATTGGTTTTATTGATTTCGGTATTGTTGGACAGCTAAATCCTGAAGTATGGACGGCATGTATGGCGTTTATGGATGCTTTACAGCATACCAATTACAACGCAATGGCTGAAAACATGCTGAAAATGGGCATGACTCATCAGAAAATTGATACCCAAGTCTTGGCTGATGATTTAGAGCGCTTATTTAGTGGTGTGTTATTGGCAGATCCGCAAGAAATTCTCAGTTCCAATCCTGCAGATTTGAATGACATCATGATGGATATGGTGGCTGTCGGTGAGCGTCACGGTATCAAATTCCCGCGTGACTTCGCCTTGTTATTTAAGCAAATGCTATATTTTGATCGTTTCATGCGTGTTCTCGCACCATATACCGATATTTATGCTGACCAACGTTTAAAAATGGTTCACAATATTGAACCTGCTTCGTTTTTAAAGCATTAATTTATTTATCGGTTCATTAGGTCATTATGGATGCCATTATAATTGAAGGGTTGAAGGTTGATACTGTGGTTGGCTGTTTCAATTGGGAACGCCAGATTATTCAACCTTTAATGCTAGATCTCACCATTCATAATGATCTATCACACGCTGCCCATTCGGATGAGCTAGAAGATACGCTCAACTATGCGCAGCTTTGTGAGCTTGCAGCCCAAGTTATACAAGAGGCGAAACCGAAACTGATTGAGCACGCTGCACAATTGGTACTTGAATGTCTATTTAGGACTTTCCCCTCGATCGAATCGATCAGTATCACCATTCGCAAACCCGCCATCATTGCACAAGCCAATGCAGTAGGAATTCGCCTTGAACGCAACAGAAACAATTTTTGCGCTCGCACTGGCGAGTAATGTCCAGCAGCAACAAAATTTCACTTTTGCCTATGAGCAGCTCGCAAGTTTGGGTACAGTGGAATTTTCTCCGATTTATGAAATTCCATGTCGAGACGGGATTGGGGCTGATTATTGGAATTCTGCCTGCCTATTAAATAGTCGCCTTTGTGTCGATGAAGTGACAGAAATCCTTAAACAATTAGAAATGCAGTCTGGTCGAGTTCGCCCGTCACATCACATCAGTTTGGATATTGATGTGATTGCGTGGGGTGAAACTTTAGATCATATGCAATTTAATCCCAAAAAGTTACCATTGGCTTTGGATGTAAAAATTCCTTTATATGATTTATGGCAGCATGCAGATTTAGCCTATCTTCAAAGCATACATTATCCTGTCATTACAATGTAATACTTTGATAAAGTAACACTATAATAATAGGAAGTTTTTTATGAAACTTATTTTAATTTTATCGACTTTAACGGTTTTACTTTCGGGTTGTGCGGCCATGAGTGTCGAGCAATGCAAAACAGCAAATTGGTTTAATGTGGGCGAAAGAGATGGCTCCGATGGGCATGAATCCCGTTTAGATAAATACTATTCTTCCTGTCAAAAAGCCAATATTGTGCCCAATCAAAAGCTATATGAACAAGGCTATCAAAAAGGTCTAGGCTATTATTGCCGACCCGAAATTATCTTTAGTGAAGCGCTCGAAGGTCGTGGCGATATTCGTGTTTGTCCAATCGAAAAACGTGAATCCTTGCGCAGTTACTACCAAGTTGCCAATGAATATTATCAAGCAGATTCAGAGTTTAATCGCTCCCAAAATGATATGAACCGTTATTTGAAAGAGCTAGAACGAAAAGATCTCTCAAGCAAAGTTCGGGATGATTATCAAAAACGTTTATATGATCTACGTATCAATAGTAGTTGGGTACAGTCACGTTATCATCAGGCTGTCAGAGATCTAGAACGCTTTAAGGCCGAACATGGTTTGTATTAAGCAGTGATGTTTGAGTGATGATTTAAAAATCCATGGCTAAGCCCATGGATTTTTGTTTGTGACGAAACACACTTGAGTTACATACGCATGTATACAGGGATGGTTAAATAGATAACAAGCGAATAATGAAGGAATTATTTATGCAAGCCAAGTTACTTATTGCTCTAGGGATTATCCTCTGTGGCAGCATGAACTCAGCCTATGCAATTGATGCCAAATATCGACAACAATTAGAACAATCGGGTTGTACCCAAGTCAGTGAAGCACAGGGTTGTGATATTAGCAAAAGCAAAGAAGAAAATAGCAAGGCGGGATTTGTCGAGCAGACGGTAGAGGTATCAAGCCCGAGTGCATCAGCAACAACGCAGCAACCACAGTGGATTGCTGAGAGATCGGATGGTTCAATATTGGCTCTGATTAAAATTGATCAACAGCAGCGGGTTTGGGTGAATGACACACGTGTTATTGCAGTAAAGAAGAATGATCAGCTAAGTTTTAGACAAGGTAAAATCGACTACACGATTTTTACAGATTTAGACAAGCAGTCGCAGAGCTTTTGGAATGACCGTTATTCAACTGATAAAGGTAAAATTGTATTTCGTTAATTTTGATCGTGTCAGTTAAAAGAAAAGGGAATTACCTCGTAATAATTCCCTTGGATAACTTAAAGATAATAACTGGTTTTAGTCATGAGTTTTGAAATGGCAGTCATGGTAATCCGTACAGGTGCTGGTAAGTCCACACCACCTGCTTCTAAGGCGGTATCGCGATGATGCAATTCATCTTCATTCATCTGGACTAAAATTTTACGTGAACGTTCATCATGTGCAGGAAGTTGTTGAATGTGTTCCTGTAAGTGTTGGCTAACTTGACGTTCAGTTTCTGCCACAAACCCCAAACTATATTTGTCGCCTGCAATTCCTGCAATTGCCCCCATACCATAAGACAGGCCATACCAAATTGGATTTAATACACTGGTGTGGCTATCTAATTCTTTTAAGCGATCTTCACACCAAGCCAAATGGTCTTGTTCTTCAATCGCGGCTTGCTGCATTTCTTCACGGACATGCGGTAGTTTTGCTGTTAATGCCTGACCGTGGTAAAGCGCTTGAGCACAGACTTCACCACTATGATTAACTCGCATCAAGCCTGCAACATGACGGGCATCACTGACACAAAGTTGTGATGGTTCATCACTGGCGGGATTCGTCCGTTGTGCACTGGTCGCGCCTGGTACCAAACTACGTAAGGCTTGATCAAAAGAATGAATTACTTTATCGAGACCTGTGTAATGACGCATAGATTAATCCTCTAAAGTATTGGGAGCATTTTCCAATAAAGGTTTTAGGCGTTTTAATAACCAAAATGAAAAAATTGCACTTAAAACAGCGGTAATGGTAAATAAGATTTTAATATCAATTTTTAAAATGCTTAAGATTAAAATTGAAAAAATTGCGGAAGAGACCATAAATACAGCATTTAAAATATTATTTGCTGCCACAACTCGTGCTCGATGTGAGCGTGGTGAATAGGCCTGCATCATGGCATAGAGTGGCACAATATAAAATCCACCACTAATGCCCAGTAAAGTCACTGCCAACATCACATGATAATAGACTGCACCGAGCGTAAACATATCTTTTAAGCTGAGTAAGTCACCCGTACGCTCAGGCACAAAGGCTAGACTTGCTGCCAGATATAGCGCGAAAACGGTTAAACCAATTGCGCCATAGGGCACCATCTTAATATTAATGTCTGACCCACCAATTTTTCGGCAAAGTAAAGAACCGACACCAATACCGACCGAGAAAAAGGTGAGTAATAGGCTCACCACATTTTCCGAAGCATGCAGGTTTTGTTGAGTTAGTTGCGGAATCTGGGTTAGGTAGGTTGCGCCATAGAACCAATACCAAGAGTTACCCAACAAAATTACAAATACGACAGGGATGCTTTTGGCATATTTAATGGTTTGAAAACTGGTACGAATAAAGTTCCAGTCAATTTTTAAATCAGGTGCGGCGACTTTCTGTGGGAGAATAAATCGACTGCATAAATAGCCTAAGCAAGCAATTGTAACGACGGTGAGACTAATCCAGAGTAAATTACCTTCAGACGTGGCAATCACGGCACCACCTAAAATCATCCCCAGTAAAATCGCAATCGATGTACCTGACTGAAACAAGGCATTGCCTGACATGAGTTCTTGTGGTTTTAGTATTTCAGGCAAAATCGCATATTTGATTGGGCCAAAACAGGTGGAATGAGTGCCCATTAAAAACAAGGCAAACAGCAGTAACCACAAGTTTCCAAGCAGGAAGCCAGCAGTACCAATTAACATGATCACGATTTCTAATATTTTAATGAAGCGAATTAGTTGCGAGCGTTCGTATTTATCTGCAATTTGACCAGCAGTCGCTGAAAAGAAAAAGTAGGGCAAAATAAATAATAAGGCAGCTAAATTATTGAGGGTACTGACAGGGGCACTTTGTTGTTGAATCCAGCCATAGGTAATAACTAACAGCAGCGCTTGCTTATAAACATTATCATTAAGTGCGCCAAAGAACTGAGTGAAAAACATCGGGGCGAACCGACGCGAAGTCATTAAGTGCTCGTCTTGTTTCATCGTGTGTTCACTTCATTGTGATTTATAAAAAAATGTGACGAACTGTAAAAATGTGATGAAATGCATGTATGATACCTATGTCTGATTGGATGAAAAATCAAAGATTTGAAGTTATTTCACCCATCAAAAACGATAAATTAAAAAACAAATTTAGAGTTTTACATGTCATCTAAAACGAAGTTTAAACAGTCGACACTGGTTCATTCTATGCATTTAATTTTTAAAATGCAGGGTTTTCCTAAACTTATTTGTAGTGGTTTCTTAATTAGTTCTTGTATATCAGTTGCTTATGCTCAAGAACAAAATTCAACTGTGCCTGAAAATCAGGCAGCTGAACAGACGGAACAACCGGTCGAATTAGCCGTTGCAGCGGCAGCGCCAACGGTTCCAGCAATCAATCTTGCTGATCAAGGGGTATTGCCTGGGCAAGACAGTTTGGCTGCATTAAAAGAACAAGAACAATCCACTAACCAAATTAACGAATTGAAACCGATTCAGTTGGATGACAATTTAGAAAATTTGCCTGTGATTCCAGTGGATCAAGGTATGGCAAATGAAATCTTCCGTGTTGCTGAAGATGCGAAAAATGAAGCACAAGCATATCGCGAAAATACGGCAAGAAATCCTGAACCTATCATTGCTGATGCATCACAGACGGAGCTGACTGAAATCAAGCAAGCGCCGCTGAATATTGACCAATTGATGGGTGAGATTCAAGCAGACAGTAAAATTGTGGTTGAGGCCAATGAAACAGGTAAAACATTAGCTGATTTGCAGCCTAAGTCTGATCAACCACAGGAAAAAGTTGGATTCTTTAAGCGAATTGTAAATCGCTTCCGACCAGAAAACTTATTAAATACCGATAAAATTCCACGTATTACAGCGGATGTGAGCGGTGCACCGCCTATTCTTGCCCTCAATATTAAGGCAAAGCTCTCAAGTTTTACTCAAGAATCATTTGAGGAATTTAATGTCGCTTTACCACAACTTCGTGCACTCACTAATCAGGCAGCACAGGCAGTCGGTTATTACAATGCAACTTATACTTTTGTAAAAGAGAGCGACAGCAAAGTTAAGGTGATTGTGGTTCCAAATGAACCCGTTAAAATTAAAGAACAAAATATTGAATTCACTGGTGCAGGCGCCAATACACCACAATTCCAAGTGATTCGCTTAATTCCAGAGCAAGATGTAGGCGATATTTTTAATCATGGTTCATATGAAGCAACCAAAACTAAAATCACCACGGTGGCTTCAGACAATGGTTATTTTGATGCATTTTGGCGATTGCATGATGTCAAAATTAGTCAGCCTGAAAAAACGGCCGAGATTAATTTAAATTATGAAACAGGTGAGCGTTATAAATTAAAGCAAGTTGAATATCGGATGAGTGATCCGAGCAAGCCTTTGCCACTCACTCAGAAGGTTTTAGATAGTTTGGCACCATGGAAAGAAGGTGATGATTATGCCTTCTGGCGTGTCAATGCATTGGCGAACAACTTAACCAACTCGCGTTATTTTAACTATACCTTGGTTGATACGATCAAGCCGGATGCCATTCAACCGCCTCTTGATTTACCACCTGACTTGCAAGCTTTGGTTGATCAGCAACGTGTGCAAGAATCACAATTGATGAGCAGTCAACAAAAAGCAGATATTGCGCGTGCAAAAATTACCTCTGCGCAAGAAGTGACGCAGGATGTCGTGGATGAATCGCAATTTTCAGGTGCTGAACCTGCACAACCTGCTTTGGCTCGTTCAATGCCAATGCCGCCTGTACATGATGATGACGATGAAGAACGTCAAAAACTCGAAGAGCAAGCACGGGTAGAACGCAAAATTCCTGTCGTGGTGACGCTGAATGCCGACCGTTTAAATAGTCTTGAAACAGGTATTGGTTATGGGACAGATACGGGTGCACGTATTCGTACTCAGTACCGCCGTGCCATCGTCAATAAATATGGGCATTCTTTCGATGCCAACGTTGAGGTTTCAGAAATCCGTCAATCGATTGATGGTCGTTATAGCATTCCTTATAAGCATCCATTAAATGACTACTTTAACCTTGTCGGCGGTTATGAACGTGAAACCCGTGACGATATTGGTCCAGATGTCAACTTATTGGTTGAATCAGCGGTACTGGGTGGTGAGCGTGTAATTAAGAATCCATTGGGTGATTGGCAACATACTTTTGGTTTACGTTATCGTTTAGACCGCCTCACCAAAAAAGGTGATGTCAATGTTGATGAATTACCTGATGCTTTTAAAGTTTCAGGAATTGATTCTGAGCAAGAATCTTTGCTATTGGGTTATGAAGCATCAAAAACCAATACCAATACCCGTTTAAATCCAACCCGTGGATTTAAACAGACTTATAAAGTCGAATTGGGGACTGAATCTTTACTCTCCGATGCCAATATGGCAATTGTAAGTGCAGGTTGGCGCTTCATCTATTCCTTGGGTGAAAATGACAATCATCAATTTGTCGGTCGTGGCGATGCAAGTTATATTTTCACCGATGACTTTAATAAAGTTCCTTATAACTTGCGCTTCTTTACTGGTGGTGATCAGTCTTTGCGTGGTTTCGACTATAAGAGCTTATCACCTGAAGAAAACGGCTATAAGATAGGTGGTCAAGCCTTAGGGGTTGGCTCTATAGAATATAATTATCAATTTAAAGATGGCTGGCGTGCTGCTGTGTTCTCGGACTTCGGTAACGCGTATGACAAACAATTTAGCAACCCAACAGAATATAGTGTGGGTGTAGGTATCCGCTGGAGATCACCAATTGGACCAATTCGATTAGATATCGCATCTGGTATTTCTAATGATAACAATCCAATTCGATTGCATTTCTTTATTGGTCCACAGCTTTAAAACTTTTTAGCCCTGTGTTTGATCAGGGCAAACAATCTCGGGTTGATTATGACGGAAGTAGAACAGCAACTTACCCCTCCAACAAAACCAAGACCACCGCGGCGCATTGCTCGAAATGTTGTGCTGATTGTGCTGATCATTCTTTTATTATTGGTCAGCTCTTTGGTTGTGATGATGTCAACGGATAAGGGGAGCCGTTTTCTATTAGACCGTGTACTTCAAAGCCAGAAAACCATTAAATACGAATATGAAAGCGGTAATCTGCTTTCAGGCATTATCTTAAAAAATGTGTTGGTACGACTGGAAGGAATTGACGTTTCTTTAGACCGTGCCGATGTGTCTTTAGGGTGGAGAGCAATTCTTAAGAAAGAAGTACACCTTAGCCATGCCGATGTTCGTAATCTAAAAATTCTTGATAAGAAACCACCATCAGGTAAACCTTTTGGATTTGATCCAATCAAACTTCCTTTTGTATTGCGTGTTGATGAAGCCAGCCTAGACCATTTGCAACTTCAAACCACAACATCTAAAGTCGATTTTAGCGATATCTATCTAAAAGATGCTTTATGGTCAGAAACAAAATTAAAGTTCAAAGACTCTCGCATGAAAATGGAGTATTTGGCCGTCCAAAATGCAACGGGAGAAATGGACTTTAGTGGAAAATATCCAATCAATGCCAAAGCAGATCTGATTATTCCATCACTCAAAAGCCTAGATATTGATGTCATTAAAGTTGCTGCTAGAGGTTCTTTAGATACCTTAAAAGTAGGAGTTGCAACACGTACCCCAGACCTGCTCACAGGTTGGGCAGTCGTCCATCCAGTTCGTGATCATGTACCGATGAATGGTGAGTTATTCTTTAAAAACTATCATTTGCCATTACTGAAAGATCAAAAGTTGTTTGTTAAGGATGGTATTGCGAAATTTAATGGGGATATCCAAAAACTGATTTTAACGTTGGATACAGACCTAAAAGGCGAGCAAGTGCCGGAGGGTCAATATACAGCACAGATGGATACTGATTTAACTCACCAATTGAATATCCGTGAGTTTAATGGCCAGTTGATGGGCGGTGTGGTCAGCTTACTGGGTTTTGTAAACTGGCATGATCATGTGTCTTGGGATGTTAAAGGTCGTTTAGAACGTTTGGATCCGAAAGACAAAACCGTACCGCAAATTGCACAAGATTTCTTGCCACCAAACTTGGATGCGAATTTAAGTTCTACAGGTTCAATGGAAAAAGGCTTGGTGCTGAACGCACAACTTGCATTTGATAAATTTGAAACTTGGGCGGTTAAGCTAGACCAAGCGGAAGAAAAAGATAATAAAGCACAACCAATGTTGCTGGATGTTTCATGGAAAGGGATTGATCGTGCTATGCCATATATTGGCTGGCTCAGTAGTGAAGAAGGTCATACTAACCTGACCTTAAATGAAGGTCGGCAAGACATCTATCTGACAACCACGATTCGTCCTCATGAACAAGCTTTGTTACCAACAGGAAAATATGATGCGCGTTTAGATGTAAAAGGCGATCTATTAGATGTGGAAAGCTTCCGCTATGAGGCGGAAAAAGGCAGCTTGTCGGGACAGGCTAAAGTTAAGTTGCCTAACGAAAAGCAACAGCTTTCATGGCAAGCTCAGCTTAAAGCTCAGGATTTTAATCCGCAAACAATTGCCGCTGCTGCACCGATTAACTTATTAAATGGTGAAATAAAAGCAACTGGTTTTGCCAAACCGAATCAACAAATTATTCAGCTTGAACAGATTGATTTAATAGGGCAATTACCACAAGACAATAAAACAGAAACGATTGCCCTCAAAGGGAAAAGTACGGCTGCCTTGATGTTTAATGACGAAAAAGCAGGTGGTGGATTTAAGAGTTTTGCAGTCAATTATGATGGCTCTTTAAATGCATTAAACCAAGGTAACGGCGTATTAAAGATTAAGGTTGCAGGTACGCCTGATTACATCAAGATCAATGAACTTAATCATGATGGTGTGGCAGGCAAAATCTATGCAACGGGTGCTGTTAATCTCAAAGATAAACTTGGCTGGGATATTGATGCCTCGCTGGTACGTTTTAAGCCGCAGTATTTTGTTTCTAGTGTCAAAGGTGAAGTCTCTGGACGAGTTAAAACACTTGGTGTTTGGTCCGATAAATTGAAACGTATTGATATCCGTCAGCTCAATGTTGCAGGTTTCCTGAATAACAAACCAATTCGTGGTCGCGGTAATCTGAGTTTATTGCTTGATTCGAACCAAGAAGGTTTCTTGCCACAACAATTCGAAGCCAACGACTTATTCTTTGCTTATGCACAGAACCAGTTGCAAGCCACAGGCAATGCGCAAAACTTACGTATTAAGTTGAATGCACCTGCCTTATATGAGCTTTACCCAGGCTTACGTGGTCGTGCATACGGTAGCTTAAATGTGCAGTCGCAGCCACGCCTAAAAGCAACTGCGAATATGATGGTTGATAATTTTGCCTTTAATGATTTGGTGACGATTCGTTCATTAAAAGTGCAAGGTGAATTACCGACTTCTGAAACCACTCCAACACAACTGACTGCAACTTTAGATCGTTTGCGTAATGGCAATCGTGAAATTGAACAAGCAACAGTAAACTTGGCAGGAACACGCAAGGCACATGTGTTGAAGGTGGAGAGCAAAAACCGTCAATCGAATTTCTATCTGCAACTTGCGGGTGGTTTTAATCCGAAGAACGACTGGTTAGGCCAATTGCAAAAAGGTAACTTTACTTCGCGTAATATCAGTTTGGTACAAAACCAAAGTGCGCCGATTATCTATACCACGGCGCAACAGGAATTGTATGTTGGTCAACATTGCTGGCAGAGTTCGAGCAGTCAGTTATGTCTGGATCAGCCTGCACGCCTTAGCAAAGCCAAAGGTAGCTTCTCCTTTATTACCAAAAATCTGGACTTAAAAGACTTTACCGCATTTATGCCTGAAGGTTTGGCGGTCACAGGTCAGCTTAATGGTTATGCCAAAGCATCTTGGGCTCAGGGTAGTCATCCGAAACTAGATGCTCGTTTAGTCACTCAGAAAGGTGAAATCGGATTGGCGGCGGATGATCCACAAGATCCTGCTACAACGGTCACTTATGATGAGTTGAGTCTGATTGCAAAAAGCATCAGTGAAGGTTTGTTGTTACGTGTTGATATGAAAACACCTGACATTGGTACCGGTTATGCCAATGTGATTGTCAACCCATATCAAGCCAATATGCCAATGCGCGGTGAAGTTGCATTTAATGATGTGCAGTTGAAAGTCTTTAAGCCGTTTATTAAAGACGTACGTTCAATGTCAGGGACTTTGGCTTTGGCTGGTAAAATGAATGGAACCTTGACTCAACCTGAGTTTGTCGGTGAGATGCGCTTGAAAAATGGCGCAATTTCGATGATCTCTCTGCCTGTGAATTTAAGCAATATCCAGCTTTATTCCTCAATACGTCAACAATCTGCCAGTATTGATGGTGCATTTAATAGTGGTCAGGGTGTTGGGCGTTTGAAGGGTAATTTTGATTGGAAGAATGACCCACATTTAAATCTGACCCTGAAAGGCGACAACCTATTGGTACGCCAAGCCCCGATGATCACGGCGATTGTAGAACCTGATTTAAGTTTGGATGTTTATCCTTTTGATCAGCGATTAAGCCTGAAAGGGAAAATTGATGTACCACGTGCACGTATTTCGATGCCAGAAAGTTCTGCAACGGTGGTGAACTTGTCACCTGATGTACGTGTGGTTCAACAAGGCCAAGACTTGCTGGCGACTTTAAAAGCGGCTAAACCGTGGGATATCCGTGCCGATATGACTGTGACTTTAGGCAACCAAGTTATTTTCCAAGGTTTTGAAAGTACCATTCCATTGGTCGGTCGTTTGCACTTATCGCAACGTGGTTTAGAAACTGCAATGCGTGCCAATGGTGCGATTGGTGTCAGTCAAAAAGTGAAGATTGAAGCCTATGGTCAAAGTCTTGATTTGAATCGAGCGATTGCACGTTTCAATGGACCATTGGCCAACCCGACGTTGGATATTGATGCCAATAAACCGGTTCAAGGTAGTATGGTCGGCGTACGTGTCACAGGTACAGCCACTGTGCCGAATATTCAGATTTATAACGATGCAGGTTTGTCTGAGCAAGAAGCCTTGAATGCCTTACTCACAGGTCGTATTAATGAAGGTAACAGTGGTTTAAGTAATACTGAAGGCTTTAAGTCTGACGTGAATAACACCATTGCTGCTGCGGGTATCAGTATGGGCTTAGGCGGTACGCGTGCCTTGACCAACCAGATTGGTCGAACCTTTGGTTTGAGTGGTTTGGCATTGGACGCACAGGGTACAGGTGATGATACGCAGGTGAGTCTGACAGGTTATATTACGCCTGATCTTTTTATTCGTTATGGTATTGGTGTATTTACCCCAGTGAATAAGTTGACCTTGCGTTATCAGATGAACCGTCGTTTATATCTGGAAGCAAGCCAGTCCTTAGAACGTGCAATTGACGTATTCTACAATTGGAGGTTCTAACTGTACGTTTAGTTTAGAATCAGAAAGAGGAATTATTTCGCTGAAATAGTTCCTCTTTTTTATGGTTGTAACACTACTTGAACCTCCCAAAAAAGCATCCACATAAAAATTAATGAGGACAGATGTGTTAATGGTCTGAGCGAATTTTTAAACAGATTTCATAGCGGATGGTTTTAGAAAACAAGAATTGTGATAGAATTAATATAAACTATTGAAAATAAACGATTTTATGACATTTTTTGGAGGAAATAAATGAAATCTGTCACTTTTGGTCAGCTTTGGGCAGTGCTTGGCTTAGTGCTCTTCAGTTCGACACTCCAAGTCAATGCCAAGGAATATTATAAGTGGGTCGATGCCAAAGGCGTCACCACTTATTCAGCAACGCCCCAACCTGTACAGAGACAAGAACCTCAGCTCGATCCAGTTAAAAAGAATAGCGCTACCACAGTACAACAGCCGACTGCTCAAACTGGAACGGCACCGAAAGAGCCAAAAATCACAACAGTGATTGCAACTACAGCAACAACACCAACCAAACCTGTAACGACGACCACAACAGCCACAAGTAATCTTACTGCGACAAGTGACGTGCTTATCGCCGTCAAAAACTGCAATGGGGTCAGATGTTGGGATATGAAAGGTAAGTCCTATAATCTCGTCGCAGGAACGACATATCTGTCTGCCAATGGAGGAAAGTGTCAAAAGTTAGGCAATAACATGCGCTGTAGCAAATGATTTGTATGTTTTTATTACGGAAAGCATGGTTTTAAAGGCTTCCTTTTGCAAAATAAACAAGTTTCAGTATGATGTGTGCATCAAATTAGCCGCAGTATGATGATGAAAAAAGTTTTGTTTATTGCAATAGGTTTAGTTTTGGCTGGTTGTGCTGAGAAAAAGCCGTTAACCCCTGAAGAACAATGGCATGGCTATTGTGTCAGTGTGGGTAACGCTGCACGTTCGATTACACTAGATCGTCAAAATGGAATTGAGCAAAAACAAGCAACGGAATATGCGGCAAAGATTGAAGATGAGACCACACGTAAGTTTATCTTTAAAATTTTGGACACAGTTTATGCACTTCCTGCCGATCAACTGAAAAAAGATCCAGAAGCATTACGTGAGAATTTAAAGAAACAGTTTATGGAAGAATGCTTGGTTACCCCACATGACAAGCTGCCTAACTATAAACTTTTTTAATGTGTATATAAAAAAGACAACACCGTTTGTCTTTTTTTATGGGTGTAATTTATTGTTTTATTAGACTTTAACCTAAGACCAAAGCGGTATTTCCAAGGGATGAACATTTCGCTATAAAATAATGGGCATCACGTAGAAATACGGTAGTTGCATTAACATTTAACGCGAAGTCTAGTAAAATTTTGCTGTCCACATTACTTGTAAAGCTTGTAGCAAGCTGGAACTTACAAGTAATTTTTTAAAAAAGAGGAATAACACTGTGCTAGAAGCTTACCGCCAACACGTTGAAGAACGTGCCGCACTCGGAGTCCCACCGAAGCCGCTTGATGATGCTCAAACTGCTGAACTCGTAGCCTTATTAAAAAATCCACCAGCAGGTGAAGAAGCTTATTTAGTAGATTTACTAGAAAATCGTGTTCCAGCAGGTGTTGACCAAGCTGCATATGTAAAAGCTGCTTTCTTAGCTGCTGTTGCAAAAGGCGAAGCAACCTCTCCACTCGTATCTAAAGAACGTGCAGTTTACTTACTAGGTACAATGCTTGGTGGTTATAACGTAGCACCACTTGTTGAACTTCTAGACAATGCTGAGCTTGCTGAATTAGCGGCTGAAGCGTTAAAGAAAACACTTCTTGTATTTGATGCATTCCATGATGTAGCTGACAAAGCAAAAGCAGGCAATGCTGCTGCTAAAGCAGTATTACAATCTTGGGCTGATGCAGAATGGTTCACAAGCCGTGCTGACGTTCCAGAAGAAATCAAAATCACTGTGTTCAAAGTAACAGGTGAGACCAATACGGATGACTTGTCTCCAGCTCAAGACGCTTGGAGCCGTCCAGACATCCCATTACATGCAAACGCAATGTTGAAAAACGAGCGTGACGGTATTAACCCTGAAAAACCAGGTGAAGTTGGTCCATTAAACCAAATCAAAGAATTGATCGCGAAAGGCAACCAAGTTGCTTACGTAGGTGACGTTGTTGGTACAGGTTCTTCTCGTAAATCCGCAACGAACTCTGTACTTTGGTTCTTCGGTGACGAACTTCCACACATTCCAAACAAAAAAGATGGTGGTGTGTGCTTAGGTTCTAAAATCGCGCCAATTTTCTTTAACACAATGGAAGATGCAGGTGCATTACCTGTAGAAATCGACGTTGCCAACATGAACATGGGTGACGAAGTTGTATTGAAAATTGATCACGCTGCTGCAAAAGTAACTGCATTTAAAGACGGTGCACAAATTGCAGAAGCTGAGCTTAAAACCCCTGTACTTTTAGACGAAGTACGTGCTGGTGGTCGTATTAACTTGATCATTGGTCGTGGTTTGACTGCGAAAGCGCGTGAAGAATTAGGTCTTGCACCTTCTACATTGTTCCGTACTCCAGTACAACCTGCTGACACTGGTAAAGGTTTCACCCAAGCACAGAAGATGGTTGGCCGTGCATGTGGTTTAGCAGAAGGTCAAGGTATCCGTCCGGGTACTTACTGTGAACCTAAAATGACGACTGTTGGTTCTCAAGATACAACAGGTCCGATGACGCGTGATGAGTTAAAAGACTTGGCATGCTTGGGCTTCTCAGCTGACTTAGTGATGCAGTCTTTCTGTCACACTGCTGCGTATCCAAAACCAGTTGACGTAACAACTCACCATACATTACCTGACTTCATCATGAACCGTGGTGGTGTATCTTTACGTCCAGGTGACGGTATTATCCACTCTTGGTTAAACCGTATGTTACTTCCAGATACTGTTGGTACTGGTGGTGACTCACACACACGTTTCCCAATTGGTATTTCATTCCCAGCGGGTTCTGGTCTTGTTGCGTTCGCAGCTGCAACTGGCGTTATGCCACTTGATATGCCTGAGTCTGTACTTGTTAAGTTCAAAGGTAAAATGCAGCCTGGTATCACTTTACGTGACCTTGTACATGCAATTCCTTACTACGCGATTCAAGCGGGTGACTTAACTGTAGAGAAGAAAGGTAAGAAAAACATCTTCTCGGGTCGTATCCTTGAGATTGACTTATCAGAAATGGAAAATGACTTGACTGTTGAGCAAGCATTCGAACTTTCTGATGCATCTGCTGAGCGTTCTGCTGCTGGCTGTTCAATCACACTTTCTGAAGAGAAAGTTGCTGAATACTTACGTTCTAACATCACCATGTTGAAGTGGATGATTGCTGAAGGTTATGGCGATGCGCGTACTATGGCGCGTCGTGCTGAAAACATGCAGAAGTGGTTAGATAACCCAAGCTTGTTAAAAGCTGATGCTGATGCAGAATACTTAAAAGTTTACGAAATCGATCTTGCTGACATCAAAGAACCAATTCTTTGCTGCCCGAACGATCCAGATGACGCAAAACTTCTTTCCGACGTTCAAGGCGACAAGATTGATGAAGTATTCATCGGTTCTTGTATGACTAACATCGGTCACTTCCGTGCAGCGGGTCAGCTACTTGACAAAGTACCTGGTGGTTCATTGTCTACTCGTTTATGGTTGGCTCCACCAACGCGTATGGACGAGCATCAATTGATGGAAGAAGGTTTGTATAACATCTATGGCCGTGCTGGTGCACGTACAGAGATGCCAGGCTGTTCATTGTGTATGGGTAACCAAGCACGTGTAGCACCGAACACAACATGTGTATCGACTTCTACACGTAACTTCCCGAACCGTTTAGGTCAAGGTGCGAACGTTTACTTGGCTTCTGCTGAGCTTGCATCTGTAGCTGCGGTTCTTGGTAAATTACCAAGCCCAGAAGAATATCAACAGTACGCTTCGCAAATCGACAGCGCTTCTGCTGACATCTACAAATACTTAAACTTCGACAAGATGAGCGAATATACAAAAGAAGCTGATCAAGTTGATACCAAGAAAATCCAAGCAGCTCAATTAACCTAATACCTTAGTGAGCTAAAAATAAGGGCTGAGTAATCAGCCCTTATTTTTTTATATAATTTTTAATTAATCTAAATTTGAAAACCAAGATATACATCAAAAAAATTGTAGTGATATCCTGTGATATAGGAATCCAGTAATTTAAATTGAGATGGTCTAGCAATTTTGTCTTTACAGTTCAAATAATCCATCGTTTAATCATCGAAAATGAATGATTTAAAAGTAGATTCAACTCAATGGCGAAACAATCCCGCTTCTTATGTATTGGTGGATTTCTTAATGGTTCAGCTGTGAAAGATCAAGGTGACAGTTTTATCTGTATTGAAAATGGCAAACAAGTAAGCTACCACAAAAAGGAAATTTTCCATCAAGACTCATGGCATCAAGATTACTACGTCTGCGAAACGACGACGGATCAACAAGCACGAAACTGGGTTTATGACATCAAGCCTAATTAATGAAGCTGCTATCATTTTATTCGGTGTCTGGGCTTATAATCCTAGTATTCTTTAAATACATACATAAAAAAGCCCCTTTGATAGGGGCTTTTTTTAAACTAAATCATCCTACCAATAACCCAGCATTTTCCACCAAAGTCCGCCAATCACCACAAAGATGATGATATTGACCACACTCATGACAAAGCCAGCTTTCCACCATTCACCCAGAGTGGTGTAACCCGAACCAAACACCACAGGCGATGTACCCGTTGCATAATGGGTTAAGGTCATCATGATACTCGAAGCTGCTGCCATCATTAAGGCAAATAACATCGGTGGTGCACCCAGCGCCAGTCCAGCCGTATAGAAGGCCGCAAACATGGCAGTGATATGGGCCGTGGTACTGGCAAACATATAGTGTGCATACAGATAAGCAAGCATCAATAATAAACAGGCAGGCATCCAACTAAGACCTAAATGACCAATCCCTGTTTCTAACACACCTGAGAACCATGTGATTAAACCGAGCTTATTTAAATAAGTCGCCATCATCACCAAGGCAGCAAACCAAGTGATGGTATCCCATGCGCTTTTTTGCGTCAGGATATCTTCCCAAGTCAATACGCCCGTAATCAGTAGCAAGCCCAAACCAATAAAGGCAGTCGTGGTGGGATCAACCGCCCAAGCTGAACCGAAGATCATGGCAGGGATACCTGCCCATAACAGCAGTAAAATCCCAAATACGCCAAGCATAATGATTTCATTTTTGCTGACAGGCCCCATTTCTTTTAACTTGGTTTTGGCAAACTGAGCCGCATTCGGAGTTTCTTTGACTTCAGGTGGATACATCCAGTACATAATCAACGGCATGACGATCAAGGCAATTAAACCTGGTAATAACATCGCCAGTGCCCAAGTACTCCAACTCAAGGAAATCTGACTGTTGGTTGCTTTCGCTACAAGATCAACCACCAAAGGGTTAGGAGCGGTTGCGGTAATAAACATGGCAGAAGTAATTGGGTTGGCTTGATAGTTGACCAAAGCTAAGAATTTCCCCATACGACCTTCGGTGCCTTTGGCAGGGTCAGAGTCATAACTGGTAGAAATTGCACGTACAATCGGGTGAATAATCCCACCACCACGTGCAGTATTACTTGGGGTAACTGGTGCAAGAATCAGTTCAGACAGTACCATGCTATAACCGATACCAATGGTTTTCTTGCCCCAAACTGCGATAAATAAATAGCCTAAGCGTGCACCCAATCCAGTTTTTTGCAAGCCTTTAGAAATCATGATTGAAATACCAATCAACCAGATCAGCGGGTTAGCAAAACTGCTGAGCGCATCTTGAATGGCACCACTTGGGCTATCGTTGGTAACACCTGTCACGGCGACCAATGTAATGGCAATAATCGCAATCGCACCAATCGGCATGGCTTTACCAATAATGGCGGCAATCACACCGACAAACATTGCGAGTAAATGCCATGCATCAGGATCAACACCTGTAGGCACAGGAATGACGAACCAGATAATTAATGCAATAAATAAAGAGATCAGCGTCGGGAGAGCTTTAAATCCCATGTAATTTCCCCTTGTTGTACGGGTTTAATAAAATTTATAGTTCTTTATGAATGAATCGTTAAAGAAAATAACCACTAAGCTTTTATTATCGTTGAAGCGAGCAATAAACTGCAAAGAAAGTTTTGTTGAAACAGCGTTATATAGCGCAATGAAGTGAAGAATGATTTTTTTTAAACGAGAAAATAAGGCTTAAGGTTAAAATCCCTTATTAAATATGAAAGCATCATGCTACATTTTCAGCTTACTTGATCAAACAATAAGTATGGTATGACTCAATTTTCATGGCAGCAATTAAGACGCTTTGTTTATGACAACTTGCACAATGATGACTATAAAAGTACGGTCAGCACCTGCGTAAACTATCTATTGATTGCCTTGATTATTGGCAACGTTGCTGCGGTTTTGTTGGAGTCCGTCAACGAATTTTATCAACTGTACAAGCCTTATTTCGATATCTTTGAAAATCTCTCGATCATGATTTTTAGTGGGGAATATCTGCTCAGGCTCTGGAGTATTGTTGAGGAAGAACCACAAGAGGATGCATGGAAACAGCGGATTCGCTGGATGAAAAGTGGTGGGGCAATTATCGACTTATTGGCGATTTTACCTGCTTATCTCAATTTCATTGTTCCGATCGATTTGCGTTTCTTACGGGTCTTACGCTTGGTTCGCTTACTAAAACTGACCCGATATTTTGTTTCCCTGCAAATTCTATTGCGCGTGATTCAACGCGAAAAAGGCTCATTCCAAGCGGTCATTTTTATCTTGGTGATTATGATCGTGATGACGGCATCAGCGATTTATGTGGTGGAAAATAAAGCCCAGCCTGAGGCGTTTAGTTCAATACCACAATCGATGTGGTGGGCAGTAGTTACCTTAACCACGGTTGGTTATGGCGATGTAACACCAGTAACTAACTTGGGTCGGATACTTGGTGCATTCATTACCATTCTTGGCGTCGGTATTGCCGCTTTACCTGCGGGTATTTTGGCTTCTGGCCTTGCCAATGAATTAAATATGCGTAATCAGCGATTGGAACAGGAGTTTAGGGAAGTATTACAGGCCAAAGGTTTGGATCTGTTGCATGATCAAGTGGAAATTGAACGGATTCGCAAAAAGGTCGGTTTACCCAAAGAGCAGACCCATGAAATTATTATGCAACTGGTCAGAGAAAAGTTGCTAGAAGATCAGGAGCAGGAAAAGAAACTGTGCCGTTACTGCCCACACTGTGGTGAAAAGCTTCCTGAATAATTTGAAATTTATTATAAAAATGTAGCCTAAGGCTTCAGTATAAGTTGGTAATGCTTAGCTATTTATTCGGATGAGGCGACACTCGATTTGGCTCTAAAGCTCGGTAATACTGAGACTTAGGGCTTTTTATTAAAAATTAAAAGTTCAGTTCATTAAGCGTTACTTCACGCAGATATCATTTCATTTAAAAAAGTTAACAATAATCTTTATCATTTGTGATAGTTTCTTGTTAAATGTTTTGTAATTTTTAAGCTTCTTTTAAGTTTAAGCATACTATGAAGTTCTCCCAACATGATTAAGCGGCGTTATCTAATTTTATTATTGCTTCCACTGGCATTGATTTCCCTATTTGTCGGTGTAGGCGAGATGAGTCTTGCTGGTTTGTGGGCAGGCAATCCACAGGATTGGCAATTGTTCTGGACCAGTCGTTTGCCGCGTCTTATGGCAATTGTTGTGGCTGGCGCGGGCCTGAGCGTCTGCGGTTTGATTATGCAATCACTCAGTCGCAACCGTTTCGTTTCTCCAACCACCGCAGGTTTATATGACTGTGCCCGTTTAGGTGTATTGGTTTCGATTATCTTGCTACCGAGTGCTTCAATTTTTGTAAAAACAGGTTTTGCCATAACTGTGACACTGATCGGGGCAATGGCCTTTATGAGCATTCTGGCAACCCTCAAGCATCGAGATACCGTCTTTGTTCCTCTGGTGGGGATGATTTTTGGCAGTATTATCTCAGCCTTTACCACCTTTATCGCCTTGCAAATGGATTTATTGCAGAACTTGGCGGGGTGGTTGCAAGGTGACTTTTCCACCATTTTAAATGGTCAATATGAGCTGATTTATCTTAGTATTCCTGTCTTGATTCTGATTTATATCTTTGCCAATCGTTTTGTCTTGGCAGGCTTGGGACAGGATTTTGCCACCAATCTTGGACTGAATTATAAACAGACCTTATTTCTGGGTTTGCTTCTGGTCTCGGTGATTACCGGTGTGGTGATTGTGACCGTGGGTGCGATTCCGTTTCTTGGGCTGATCGTACCGAATTTGGTCAGCTTATATCTAGGTGACAATATCCGCCGAACCTTATCACATACGGCGCTCCTGGGTGCTTTGCTAGTTCTGCTGTGTGATGTTTTTGGTAGGGTAGTGATCTATCCCTATGAGGTGTCGGTGAGCCTGATTATGGGCATCGTTGGTAGTGTGATTTTCCTGTGGTTATTGCTCAGGAGATACCGCTATGCCACATAAAACCAAGCTCATTGTTTTAGCCTTTTTAACTATCCTCAGCATTGCCTTGTATTTGGGTTGGGGCTTAGGTGTGACATGGCAATATGCACTCGGTCTGCGTTTAAAAACAGTTACCGCAATCATTGTCGCTGGCGTTGCTGTAGGGGTGTCGACTTTGGTATTTCATACCATTGTCAATAATCGGGTCGTGACACCGCAGGCATTAGGATTGGATAAATTATATGAACTATCCAAGACCAAGATTATTTATTTCTTTGGTGCCAGCACCTTGCTGTCATTTAACTTTGTCTTGGATTATTTGATCAGCTTGGTGTTAATGCTGAGCTTTGCCTTATTGTTGTATCGCTTTATTTTCAAGAAAGTTGCACAGCAAAATATTTACTTCCTGTTGTTGGTCGGGCTGATCTGTTCGACTTTATTCGACAACATGACCACTTTCTTTCAAGTCTTGCTCGATCCTGATGAATTTCAGATTGCAGCCTATGCCGGTTTTGCCAGTTTTAATGTGGTGAAAATGGAAACTGTTGGACTGTCTTTACTGACCATTGTGCCGATTCTATTTTACAGCTTAAAGCATTATCACAAGTTGGATGTGATGGCGTTGGGACGCGATCATGCTCTGAATTTGGGTCTGTATTATGACAAGACCAGCCGCTCGCTATTGATTCTGGTGGTATTGGCATTGGCTTCTGCGACAGCCTTGGCAGGCCCGATGATGTTCCTTGGTTTGCTGGTCCTCAACATTAGCCTTGAGCTGTTCAAGACCCATCAACATCACATCTTATTAGTCGGCATTATTTTGGTCAGCATCCTGTGTCTGATGATTGGGCAATTCATCGTATTACATCTATTGAATCTTAAAACCACGCTCAGTGTGATCATTAATTTTGTCGGTGGAATTTATTTCTTCTGGATATTACTGAAGGAAAATAAAAAATGGCAATAGAGCTAAAGAATTTAAGCAAAAGCTATCAGCAACAGCAGGTGGTACAAGAGCTTTCACTCAGTATTGCCAAAGGTCAGTTTACGGCTTTTATTGGCCCGAATGGCGCGGGAAAAAGTACCGTGCTTTCGATTATGAGCCGTCTAATCGAGGCTGATCAAGGACAAGTTTTGCTGGATGGACAGGATCTACGCCAAATGAAAAGTGCCGAGATTGCAAAAAAACTGGCCATCTTAAAACAGTCCAACCACACCGAGTTACGACTGAGTATTGAAGATTTGGTGTCATTTGGTCGTTTTCCCTATTCGCAAGGCCGCCTAACGCAGGAAGACCGTGAGGTGATTGATCGTTCCATTGCCTATATGGATTTAGAAGCATTACGCCATCGCCAATTGAGTGAGCTGTCAGGTGGTCAACGTCAGCGTGCTTATATCGCCATGATTCTGTCACAAGACACCGATTATATTTTGCTGGACGAACCTTTGAATAATCTGGATATGAAGCACTCTTCACAGATTATGAAGGTGTTAAAAGATCTGGCTGAAAATCATGGCAAATCCATCATTGTGGTAATTCATGACATCAATTTTGCCTCGGTCTATGCCGATCACATCATTGCCATGAAAGAAGGGCAACTGGTCTATCAAGGTCATCCACAGCAGATGATGGATGAACGCATTCTCAATGATATTTTTGATTTTCATATCCCGATTCAACAGGTTCAACAGCACAAATTAGGTTTGTATTTTATTAGTTAGGAGTTCGTTATGCTTTTCAAAAAAACATTGCCAGTCATGATGCTGAGTGTGGTCTTGGCTGCATGTGGTAATTCCGAAGCACCTTCGGCAAAACAGGACGTAAATGCTACTGCGACACAGGATAGTTTGAGCTTTAATAGTAAGGCTGGTCAGATCACGATTCCTGCAAACTTGTCTCGTATTGCGGTACTGGATACCAATGCCCTAAATACCATTCATGCCTTGGGTGCGAGTGATAAAGTGGTGGCCTTACCCAAAGGCACGCCCTTACCGAAAGTACTGCAAGATTTTAATGATGGGAAGTATCTGGATATTGGAACAGCCAAAGAACCGAATCTGGAAAAAATTGCAGCCAGTCAGCCTGAGCTGATTCTCATGAGTGGCCGTATGGAAAATCTGATGGGGCAGATTAAACAGATTGCGCCGACTTATTTTGTTGATGTGGATTACAACGATCAGTTTAATTCCTTTAAACAGCAAACCCTAAATATCGCTGAAATGGTGGGTAAAAAGCCAGAAGCAGAGCAACAGTTGCAAACTTTAGAAAAAGACATTAACGCATTAAAAGCCAAGACTAAGGGTAAAACAGCGTTAGTGATCTTGGTCAATAACAGCAAAATTGCAGCTTATGGGCCAGGCTCACGTTTCGGTAATATCCATGATCTATATGGTTTTACTCCTTCAGATCCTTCAATCAAAGTGGGCTTGCATGGTATGGCGGTGTCGCATGAATTTATCGCTCAGAAAAATCCAGATTATCTATTCGTGATTGACCGCGGTGCTGCAATTACTGAAAATCAGCAAGGTGCAAAACAGGTCTTGAATAATAAGATTATCAACCAAACTAAAGCCGCGCAAAATGGCAATATTGTTTATCTAGATTCAAGTAACTGGTATTTAATGAACAATGGTTTGGATGGCATGAAGGACATGTTGAAAGAAGTGGCAGATGCCGTAAAATAAAAATTCAATCTGCTGATTTTATAACAAAAACCCGAAGGACTTCCTTTGGGTTTTTTATATGATGGGATTTAATAAATCACTACTTTTATAACATCATGCGTATTTCTTTATTGTATTTGGGCACGGCGATTTTAGCCATTTTGCTGCTGATTTCTGGAATTCAGCCTTTTGATCGAACCACATGGTGGCTTGAAGTGATACCCGTATTGATTGTGGTCCCGTTATTATTTGCCACTTATAAAGCTTTTCCACTCACTCCTCTGTTATATGGACTGATTTTCTTGCATGCCATTGTGCTGATTGTGGGCGGGGCATATAGCTATGCGCGTGTGCCGTTGGGTTTTGAAATGGCACAATGGTTTGGTTTAGAACGTAATCCTTATGACAAAATTGGACATTTTATGCAGGGCTTTGTCCCAGCCATAGCTGCGCGTGAAATCCTAATTCGCAACCATATTTTAAGCAAAGGCAAAATGCTGAGCTTTATTGTGATCTGTATTGTATTGGCCATCAGTGCCAGTTATGAATTGATTGAATGGGCGGCTGCATTGTCTTTGGGACAAGGGGCAGAAGAGTTTTTGGGGACACAAGGGGATGAGTGGGATACACAGTCAGATATGTTTTTTGCCTTGATTGGGTCGATCACAGCCTTATTGTTATTCTCTCGATGGCATGATCGACAAATAGCAGAGTTAATCTAGTCACTGCCAATGCAATGAATCTACCGTTAAGACACGGCAGATTCATTTTTTTGTGAATATTTGGCGTACGCTAGCGCAATCAATAGAATCGCTAGACCACCTAAACTTAATACAAAACCGACCCAAATCGGTGCTAACCAGCCCATATTATGACTGAGGACCCAACCACCCAAGAAAGCACCGAGCGCATTGGCCAAGTTGAAAGCTGAATGATTCAGTGAGGCCGCCAAAGTTTGTGCATCACCCGCAATGTCCATCAAATGGGTTTGTAAAGCACCGCCTAGACCGATTACGGTAAAACCAATTAAGAATAGGGCCGCAATTGCTGTATAAAGATTGGACATCATAAAACTGGCGGCAACAAAGGCCAGTGCCGAACTGATCAAGATCCCAATAATAGTTTTAAACAGATTTTTATCTGCCAACCAGCCAGCAACTAGACCACCAATCACCATACCTACACCCCAAATTGCAAGGGCCACAGGCACCACACGAATATCGGCATGGGTATATTCGGTTAGAATCGGTGAAACATAACTATACACCGAGAACATGCCACCAAAGCCAATTGCACCAACGGCAAGAGTCAGCCACATATTGATATTTTTTAAACCCGCCAACTCTGCTTTGATACTGGCCGTTTTCTGCAATGGGATATTGGGAACAAATAGACTGACACCGATCAGGGTAATAAACGCGATCACCGCAGAAAACTCAAAACCTGATTTCCAGCCAAATTGTTGACCCAACCATGTGGCAATCGGCACGCCAATGACATTGGCAATGGTGAGTCCCATCATCACTTGTGCAATCGCGGTGGCACGGCGTTGTTTGCCTGCCAGTTCAGCCGCAACCAATGCGGCTACACCAAAATAAGCACCGTGTGGAAATCCTGCAATAAAGCGAGACAGTAACATGGCTTCAGGTGTAGTGGCAAAAGCGGTTGCTGCATTGGCCAAGCCATAAAAAAGCATCAAGCTAAGCAATAGTGTCTTACGGGGTACTTTTGCGCCTAAGATCGCAATAATCGGTGCACCCACCATGACACCGAGTGCATAAGCGCTGATGAAATAGCCTGCATGTGGCACACTAACGTTTAAATCGGTAGCGATTTCCTGAATCAATCCCATTGCCACAAATTCAGTAGTACCAATACAGAAACTACCCACTGCAAGGGAGAAAATAACCAGGAATAAGGAATAGTTGGGTGAGGGAGATGAGTGCAAGGGAGAGCTTGACGAGGACATAATATCTCGAGTCTAAAAGTACCGCCGTATTATATTCGACTCGCTTTGGGAAAGGTGAAATAGAACACAATTTTTATCTCAATTGGTTTGGGGGCGGTACTATATAAAAACACAATAATTGAATGATAATTATTTTCATTTATGTATAATGCAAAGCAGACATTTTTAGCTGAATTTTTATAAAGGGTGGGAAAAGAGTGAAAAAATTATTAATTAGTCCATTGTTGCTTGTTTCAGTTTATAGCTTTGCTCATGAGCCCTATGTTGCGCCGCTTGCATATACAACGGAACAAACCCAAGTCGCAATTATCTCGGGTTATGCAGAAGAAGCTTTACAAAGTGAATATGCATTAAAAAATGCGAAGTTTGAAATTACCGCACCGAATAATACGAAAACCACAATTGAGCCAGATTCTAAGCTCAGTTCGGCAACTGTATTTGACTTGAAACTGCCTGAAGCTGGGACTTATACGGTCAAAACCAGTGCCAGTTATCCTTTGAAATATGTGCAAGATCAAAAAGAATGGAAAATGTTCTTTGATATGCCAGCAGACAAAGCACCTGTCAGAACTGAGCGTGATTTTATCATTCCTTCAGATTTAAAAGCGAAAAAATTTACACCTGTTGAAATTACCCGTGAATGGACATTTTTGACTTATGTGTCTAAAGAGAAGAATACGCCAGTGCAAGCAAGCACAGCACCGATTCAAGTTGAATTTTTAACCCATCCAAGTGAGCTAAAGGCCAATCAAACAGTGAAAATTAAAGTATCAAAAACCAATCAAGCATTGGCCAATGCCAATGTGGTCATTCGTGCTAAAGGGGCAACCGATAAGCAAGGCATTAGCTTGAAGACAGCTGCAGATGGCAGTGCTGATTTAGTTTTTGCTAAAGCAGGCGAGTATTTGATTGAAGTCAGCGAAGCAGTCGATACGAAGCAAAAGCCAAGCAATCAGTTCTATAGCATTATCAGTGTTGCTGTAAACTGACCTTTTAATGGAGATTAATCTAGAGAAATTATGCTATTTCAGAGTCTTTAAATGAAAAGACTAGTATAAGGATTAACCTTCGGTTCGACCTACTTTTCTTTCGGGAAAAGTAGGCAAAACCATTGCCATTCGCAAAACTCGTTCGCTACCAACATTTAACACTTTGCATCGCAAAAACATTATCTGGCAAAAGTAATCCTGTCTCAAACAGTTGCGAATGACGTTGCCGCGTATCTAAATATATGAGCTGCCTTTTATATGGTATATAAATCATTTAGATGATCATACATTTATAATATTAGCATCGAAGAGCTAGTTTGATTGATTTGACTCGTCATCCATTGCATTACTATAAAATTTAACGCCCAATTTAATTCGATCTCGACCATTGCTCATACGCCAGCGATTACTATCTCTGAGCGAATAAACACAGCCACAGTATTCCTGTTGATAGAACTCTTCACGTTTGCTGATCTCCAACATACGGACTGCGCCGCCATGTTTACGCCAGTTATAATCCCAATATTGGATATCTGGATAATGCGCCGCTGCACGCAGACCACAGTCATTGATTTGCTGCATATTCTTCCAACGTGAAATGCCCAGTGAACTGCTGATCAGACTAAAGCCATGTTCATAGGCATATAGTGCGGTACGTTCAAAGCGCATATCAAAACACATGGTGCAGCGAATGCCTTTCTCAGGCTCATTTTCCATGCCTTTGGCACGGGCAAACCAGTTATCCGTGTCGTAGTCACAATCGATAAACTGAATATTATGCTTTTCGGCAAAGCGAATATTTTCCTCTTTACGGATTAGATATTCTTTCACAGGATGAATATTCGGATTATAGAAAAAGATTGAAAAGTCGATGCCAGACTCAATCAAGGTTTCCATCACTTCACCTGAACATGGTGCACAGCATGAATGCAGCAACAGTTTGTCATGTCCTTCAGGTAGGCTGAGTGTTTGGCGTTCAAGCGTCTTTTGACTTGGATGAGGCATCGTCGGCATAGTCTGCAAAAGTGAATTGTTTATTGTAAAAGCTTTAAACGTCTGTGGAGCTCTAATTCCATGAAATGTTCTCAGCTCAAGCTGAAAATTTTTAAATACCAAAAGCATTGGAGTATTAATCGAAATTGGTGTGCTGAGTTTTTAAACGCCCGTGAACAGGTAAGTAATGAAATAAAAGTCATGGTGAGACAAACTAATTAATATCATGCTAAGATGAATTAAATTCAATAATGGTAGTGGTCGTGTTAGAACTCCGTCATTTAAAAACGTTAATTGCTTTAAGAGAGCACGGTTCATTAGTATCTGCAGCAACAGATTTATGTCTTACGCCATCGGCAATCTCACATCAATTAAAAGAATTGGATCACTGGTATGGGGTAGAAGTGGTTAACCGTCGTAGCCGTCCTGTGAGTTTTTCCAATGTGGGTGAACGTTTACTGAAACTGGCAGATGATGTACTGCCACAGGTGCAAATTGCACAAACCGATATTACCCGTATTGTGCATGGGCAAACTGGACGAATTATTTTCTCATCCGAATGCCATAGCTGTTTTGATTGGCTCATGCCATTACTCAATCAATATCGCCTGCAATATCCTGATGTGGACCTAGACTTTGCAGCAGGTTTCGAATCGAATCCGCACGAGTTATTGCAAAATGCGGAATTTGATTTATTAATTACGGCTGATCCGATTGCATTAAAAGGAATTGAGTATTTCCCAATCTTTGAATACGAATCTCGTTTAGTGCTTTCCAACACCCATCCCTTGGTACGTGCAGAGCAGGTTTCAGTCGAAGATTTAGCAGAAGAAACCTTAATTACCTATCCCGTTGATAAGCATCGTCTTGATATCATGGCGCACTTGTTTATCCCTGCCAATATTCAACCCAAACATATTCGGACCACCGATTTGACCCAAATGTTGATTCAATTGGTTGCCAGTGGGCGTGGTATTGCAGCATTACCTGATTGGGTCGTGAATGAGTATGAGCAAAAAGGTTGGGTAGTAAGCCGTCGTTTAACCTGTGTTTCACCACAAGGATTGAGACGTACCTTATATGCTGGTTATCGAACAGAAGATAAGGAAAAAAACTATTTTGAGGGCTTTATTAAGCAACTTGAAAAGTTTTCTAAGATGCGAACGGTTTATTACGAGCAATAATTGAGTTTTGATTGCAATTTATAAAAGGTAGAGGGAAATAGCCTTCTACCTTTTAGCAATAAGATAATGCATGCAAGCATTCAATATTTAAGACTTGCCAATGAGAAGAGATAAGATTCCTGCGGCAATCAATGGACCTACAGGAACACCGCGTAAGAGCGCAACGCCTGCAACCGTTCCAATCAGAAGTCCTGCAACTACATCGGGTTGATTACTCATCAGTTTGACACCGCGTCCACCGAGCCACGCCACTAATAACCCAACTGCAATCGCAGCCAATGATTTAATACTGATAAATGATTTTAGAATGCTTTCACCGCTGATTTTGCCGCTTGCGATCGGTGCAAGGACACCAATGGTCAGGATAATAATGCCTATATTCAAACCATGATTTTGAATATAGGGGAAAAACTGATTTAGAGGAGTCAGTTTAACTAAGATCAGGCATGCTGCTGCGACTGTGACTGCCGTGTTTTGACTAAAGATACCGCAGCCCAATAAAACAAGCAGAACCAATAAGTTGACATCAAATTGTGAAAACATGCGCGAAACGTTTGCGGGAAAGAAAGTTGAATTATACCGTAAAATATAGGCTAACTTCGGTTAAATTCATTTTAATAGCTGAGGGGAAGGCTTTCACAATCAGGATTTTGTAGATTCTCCAAGACATTAAAAAAGCCATCTTTCAACTAAAAGTTGAAGATGGCTTCCTTGTGCGAAAGAGATTAAGCCAATTTTTTGAATGTTCCATAATAGGCAATTTGTTCATCCCAGAACTGTTCCCATAAATCGCAATATTCAAGGCAAATTTGGCGGATCGATGCATATTCAGATTCAACACAGGCTTGTGCCAATACGAACCATAAATCGTCTTCATGATCATCATCAGCCGCTTCAGCAGATGCATCATGTGAAACACCATGAACATAGTAATAACCGCTATTAACATCAAAGCCGATAGCGTTGGTTGCTTGACGCAATGCAGGGCTAAATAAAATGACTTCCTCTTCCGCGACTGCTAACAGGGCAGAAACGGCTTGATAGCTATGAAATGAGTTTTCCAGATAATTGCGAACACGTTGTGAAATAAGAGAAGGTTGATAGTCATTCCGTTCTGCTTGACTGAGTTCAAAGTCATTTAACACATCTTCAAACAGTGGGTAGTGGGCATACTCAGGATTGCCTGAATAGTAACCTTCTTCGTCTAAACCAGGACGGAAACCAAATTCATCCAGAATATTAAGATTAAGTAAAAAACGAGGGAACATTTTTGAACCAGAGAGTAAGCGCGGTTCTAACTGTTTGGTTTGAAATTGAGCCATTAATAAAGCATCAGTAAATACTTGTACGATGGCATGGCGATATTCTAAATGAATGTGTTTTAAGGTTTCTTTATCAATTACACCGTCATTTAAAAGTTGAATAGCTGGATGGCGTGAAACAGGGTGATTTGAAATTTCTGCACGTAGTTGTTTCAGAAAGTTCAGGTTCTTGTTCCATTGTTCTGCAGAAATACTATTCTTCATTCCTTCAATAGCTTTCTGTCTTGGGTCGTTAAAGTTTTCAAATTTTTTTGGCATAGTCTTGTACTCGATGAATTAATAATATTATTGCTTTTCCAATTATTTAGTTAGATTTTGTTTGGTTGCTTATGAATATAACTATTAGTTCAACCAAAGAACTTTTTATTGGATGATTTAAATATAAAATGAATTTTTTGTGAAATCAATTTATTAAGTCGGCTAAAAAATAGCAAGAAAGTTTATGAATTAACTTAACTGTAAGTAAACAGTGAAGTGTTTCACGGAAAAAACAAATATTTTAAAAATAGAAAGATTTTTTTACAAATGATCTTGTATGTAGACTGATTTTTACATACCCTATAAAAGGAACAATAAAGAAAATACGACTTTTCTATTAATGCTCTTAAAATAACATAAACATACATAGTGGCCAGAATTTTCCAGCATGTAAACTATGTCTAAATAATGCATTAAGTTTTTTGATAGAATTCTACAAGGATAATAAAATGTCAAAAAAAGAAGATATTATTGCAACGGCTCTAGACCTTTTTAACCGTCATAACTACAGTTCTGTGGGTGTGGATCGAATTATTAGTGAGTCGGGTGTTGCTAAGATGACGTTCTACAAATACTTTCCTTCCAAAGAGAACTTGATCGAAGAGTGCTTGTCTCGAAGGAATAAAAGTATTCAGGCGGCCATTGAACATGAAATTAGCTTAATCGAAGCAGATGATTATTTGGGGAAAATCAAGGCAGTCTATTTTTGGCATTTATCTTGGTTCAATTCCGATGATTTTCATGGTTGTATGTTTCAAAAAGCTTCTTTAGAAATTCTACAACAATATCCCTCTATTATTGGGCCAATTGTCGAATATCGAGAGTGGTTAATGGCTTTGGTTGAAGATTTATTTGAAAAGGCTAAAGTATTTCAACCTCATGTGCTCACAGCCATGTATATCAATATTTTAGACGGTATGACAGCTTATGCAAAAGTGAATAAGGATCATGCCCAAATCGAAGAGTGTTGGTATTATATTGAGCGTTTGATTCATTTAGAGGCGGCTTAATTAATTATTTTGTTTAGTTTTTTTTAATGACGGTTTTATGAAAATTAATATAAATAAAAAATTAAGCTTAATTTAACTCATGTTTAAAAAAGAAAAACCGAGGTTAATACCTCGGTTTTTCTAGATTATTGATTGAAATTTATTTTTCAACAAATGCACGTTCGATGACATAATCACCCATCACGCCCATGCGTGGTGATTCAACTAAACCATGTTCATCAAGCAGTGCTGCAACATCTTTAAGGAAGGCAGGGCTACCACACAACATGGCACGGTCAGTTTCACGGTTAAAACGTGGTAAACCTATTTTTTCAAATAGTTCGCCAGATTCAATTGCAGTCGTTACACGACCTTGAGTATGGAACGGTTCACGTGTCACCGTTGGGTAATATACCAATTTGTCTTTAATCCCTAATTCTTCAAAGAACTCGTGGTTTGGTAGTTCATTTAAGATTAGATCTTGGTAAGCAAGTTCTGATACATAACGTGTACCGTGGACCATAATTACTTTTTCGAACTTTTCGTAAGTTTCAGGATCACGAAGCAGTGAAAGGAATGGAGCAAGGCCAGTACCAGAAGATAAAAGGTATAAATTTTTACCTGGTAATAAATCGTCGTGTACTAAAGTGCCTGTAGGCTTTTTAGAAATCAGGATCTCGTCGCCCACTTGTACTTTTTGTAAGATAGAAGTTAATGGACCGTCTTGTACTTTAATAGAGAAGAATTCGAGTTCTTCTTCATAATTCGCACTCGCGATCGAATAAGCACGCATTAAAGGCTTACCATTCACTTCAAGGCCGATCATCACAAACTGACCATTTTTAAAACGTAAGCTGGTGTCGCGTGTAGTTTTAAAACTGAAAAGCGTGTCATTCCAGTGGTGAACATGAGTAATGCGTTCAACGTTAAAAGCAGCCATTAAAGGTCTCGATCACAGTTAAAAGAAACAGATGGCTATTCTAATCTAAAATCATTCTCGATAAACTGAATATATTTAATTGTGTTTATAAGAAAAAGTGATGAGCAACTCAGTAGTCATGCCGATCATTGGCCATATGCATTCGCCTTATCGTGAGAAGTTTGGTATTCCGCGACAGCCAAATCTCGTACAAGTCGAGTCCTATATAGAGATGGCGGAGCCTTATAACGATATTCTGGCTTTTGAAGGGATCGAAGATTTTAGTCATTTGTGGCTGTTATGGCAGTTCCATGAAAACAAAAATCAAGATAACTCTTTGAATCAAATGTCTAAATTTCGTCCACAAGTGCGGCCGCCACGACTCGGTGGTAATCAAAAAATAGGTGTTTTTGCAACCCGTAGTATGTATCGTCCATCCCCAATGGGCTTGTCTGTGGTACGTTTTTTACGTGTTGAAAAGCAGGCTAAGTCAGTTCGCCTGTATGTTATGGGCAGTGATTTACTGCATGGTACACCGATCTTAGACATCAAACCGTATATCCAATATTCGGATGCGATTGCAGATTCACAGAGTGGTTATGCGCAAGAAGAGCCAATCCGTAAAACAGTGCTTTGGACGGAAACTGCACAGTCACAACAGCAACAGTTATTAAAGCAGAGAATTTTGGATAAAAAGATATTCGATGAACTGGAACAAGTGTTATCTTTAGATCCAAGACCTGCGTATCAAGATGATGCTGAGCGGGTATATGGCATGTGTTTTTCAGAATTGAATATTCGTTTTACAGTGGATGATCGGAGTGTCACAGTTGTAGCTGTAGAGCAAAGCTAAAAAACTTTAAAAAAATAATTGAGTCATACATTTGGGGAACTGACGGTGATACAAGCGCAGGCAAAATTTGCAAACTTTTCGTTTACGATTGATGTAACGTGGTGCTTAGAGCAACTACTGAAAGATGGTCGTATTACTGAACGGGATAAGTTACTCATCCAAACCACACATCGTCAGAAGGATCAGTTGAAATGGCATCCTTTGCAGTGGATTGCCAATTTTAATTTAAAAGATCAACTCAATGTCGGTTCCACGCTAGCGATGAATCGCTTGTGTCAGTGGTTGGCTGAAAAAGCAGATATTCCTTTATTTGTGATTGACCCACTCAAAGCAGATGTAGCTGCTTTAACCAGTGTCATGTCACAAGAATTTGCGGCCAGAAACCATATTCTGGCGGTGGAAGTACACGCAGATCGGATTTTGATTGGAACCGATCAACCCTTTACCACTGAATGGCTCAATAATTTGGAACGAAGCTTAGCGCCAAAGAAAATTGAGAAAGTGCTGCTCAATCCCGAGCAACTGCAACGTTATCTGGTTGAATACTATCAAGTCAGCCGGGCGGTCAGTTCATCGCAGAATGCCAGTATTTATGATCGGGAAAATAAAGGTGTTGAGGCTTTATTGCAGTTAGGCGATACCCAAAACCCTGATGCCAATGATCAGCATATTGTAAAGTTGGTAGATTGGGTGCTGCAATTCGCCTTCGAGCAAGGCGCCAGTGATATTCATTTGGAGCCAAGGAAAGATAAAGGTAAGGTACGTTTCCGTATTGATGGTGTTTTACACACGATCTATAACATGCCTGCCAATACACTCACTGCAGTGATTTCGCGCATTAAAATCTTGGGTCGTATGAATGTGGCTGAGAAGCGAAAACCGCAAGATGGGCGCTTAAAAACGCGTACACCGAAAGGGCAAGAAACAGAATTGCGTCTTTCTACCTTACCGACCGCCTTTGGCGAAAAGTTGGTGATGCGTATCTTTGACCCAGAAGTGTTGGTCCGTAGTTTCCAGCAATTGGGTTTTGAAGGGCATTTATTGCAGAGCTGGCAGCAACTCACTCAGCACAGTCACGGCATTATCTTGGTGACAGGCCCAACAGGTTCAGGTAAAACCACTACGCTGTATTCATCGTTAAAGCAATTGGCAACCGAGCAGGTCAATGTCTGTACTATTGAAGACCCGATTGAAATGCTGGAGCCAAGCTTTAACCAAATGCAGGTCAATCCGAATATTGAATTAGGCTTTGCGGATGGTGTGCGTGCCTTAATGCGTCAAGACCCTGACATTATTATGGTCGGTGAGATTCGTGATCACGATACTGCAAATATGGCGATACAAGCGGCATTAACAGGGCATTTGGTGCTTTCTACTTTACATACCAACGATGCGCCGTCGAGTTTGACGCGTTTACATGATCTTGGAATCCAACCGTTCCTTACCGCAGCAACAATTTTAGGGGTATTAGCACAACGTTTGGTGCGTCGTCTTTGTCCGCATTGCAAACAGCAAACCGCCATCAATGAGCAAGAATGGGAACATCTCACTTTTGACTATATGATGGATATGCCGACTACAATGTATAAGGCTGTAGGATGCGAGGTGTGTCGTCAGACCGGTTATAAAGGCCGCGTTGGCATTTATGAATTCATGCCAGTGAGTTTGGAGTCAAAGTCGTTGATCAGTGCAAATTGCACACTCAATGATTTAAGAGCACAGGCCAAAAAAGAAGGGATTGAGCCCTTGCGTATTGCAGGGGCACGTAAAGTCCTTGAAGGGGTAACCACTTTGGAAGAAGTTTTACGCGTGGTGCCTCTGAGTTAAACAGAAAATTTGAATCTTCAGATTCACCTCATCTTCATTTGTTTTAATGCCTACATCGAAATGATGAACCACAATGAGGGTATCAAGATGAACGTTTTTTCTAAAGTTGCAGTGATTGCTGGTTTGGTTGGTGTGATAACTTTTGCAGTTGCAAATACAAATGCAGTAAATCAACAAGCACTGGCACCAACTCAAATCACTACCGTTAAACAAGCATTGACGATGAAAGATGATACGCCAGTGCAATTAAAGGGTTATGTGGTGAAAGCAACAGGTGATGAGAAATATCAGTTTAGCGATCAAACCGGTTCAATCACCGTCGATATTGATGATGACTTATGGCAAGGTAAAGCCGTATCGGCAAAAACGCCTGTGACATTGATTGGTGAAATTGATATTGATTACAAACCAGCCAAGCGTGTTGAGGTTGATGTAGACCAAGTTCAATTCTAAGTAAGCTGATCATCCCAAAAGACCACATGACAATCATGTGGTTTTTTGCTTATGCTTTATTCTCAGAAAAATGTTATAGATCAAGTGAGAGGATTATTTTATGCGAATTTTATTGGCTGAAGATGATGCCTCTCAGGCAGAGAGTATTAAAGACTGGTTAGAGATGGATGGTTATAGCGTTGATTGGGTTGAACGTGGTGATCATGCCATCTTGGCGGTCGAACAGCATCAATATGATTGCATCTTACTGGATCGGGGCTTACCACAGGCCACAGGGGATGACATTCTGAAAGCGATTCGCCGTCAGGACAGCAAAACTCCGGTTATTTTTATTACGGCCAAAGATCATATTCATGATCGGGTCGAAGGTTTAGACCTTGGTGCTAATGATTATTTGGTGAAGCCATTTAATTTAGAGGAATTATCGGCACGGGTCCGTTCACAATTACGCCAGCATCAAGCCCAAGCAGGGCTGTATCTAAATTTTTCCGATTTACAGCTAGACCCACAAGCCAAAACACTGAGCAAAGCAGGACAGGCCATTAATCTGACCGCAAAGGAATTTCAGATTTTGCATAAACTCATGCAAAAGCCCGATCATATTTTGACACGGGAACAATTGGAAGAATCCTTATATGCATGGGGGGATGAAATTGAAAGTAATGCCATTGAAGTGTTTATTTATCAGATTCGGAAGAAAATTGGCGGGCAATATATTAAAACCATTCGTGGTTTAGGCTATCGCATGCATCAGGAATAACAGCATGAAAGTGGTGTCTTTACAAAGCAAACTGGTTAAAACCTCTTTAATCAGCTCCGTCGTTGCAGGATGTGTGGCACTGCTTTTATTCGCGGTCATTTCTGCGTACCAAACCATGCAAGTACAAGACGAAATCATGGATGAGATTTCAGATATGTTGCTTATCGCGGATTTAACCAGCCCCTCTGGGCAGCAAATTGATGAGCTCAGTGATCAGTTTGATATTCAATATCGTTTGAGCAATCAGCAGCAGGTACTGACCCAGTCAGAAGGCTTTCATCTCGATCAACAGTATTACAGTTTGATTGAGGCCGCACATGGCGACTATGGTTTGATTTGGCAGAAAGGTCAACTCTGGCGAAGTTATGCGGGTGAAGATGAAAATTCGCATATGCAAGTGTTGATATTGCAACCTTTAGAGGAACGTTTCCAAGATTTACTGCATAACTTTGTGGGATATGCACTGGTCTTAATGTTGGTGTGGTTAATGCAGTGGATCATGCTGCATTTTCTGATCAAGCGCCAATTTAACGTAATTCATCAATTATCAAAGCAAATCTCGGCCAAGAATGCGGATGATCTTAGTCCTGTTCAAGCGGGTGAGGTGGAGTTAAAAGAACTACAACCGATGTTGGGTCAGCTTAATCGCTTATTACAGCGCTTAGACCACTCCCTACAGTCTGAACAACGTTTTACCGCGGATGCCTCGCATGAGTTACGTTCTCCTTTGTCTGCGATTCAGATGCGTTTGCAGTTATTGCAGCGTAAATATCCAGAACGCGCAGTTGACTTTAGCCAAATGCAGCAGGATGTGAGTCGAGGTATTCAAATTTTAGAGAATTTATTGTTATTGGCACGTTTAGACCCAGAGCACACGGATAATTTGCCCAAGACTTATCTTTCGATGCAGGAGAGTGTTGAAGAGGCAATACAGGCACTTCACTTATTTGCCAAGGAAAAGCATATTCAATTGCATTGGCAGGCTGCAGCAGATCTGCAGGGGCAGATTCTTGCCAATCCGCAGTTGATCTTTACCTGTGTTCGAAACCTTGTGGACAATGCCATTCGATACACGCCAGAATATGGACAAGTCTATATCTCTTTACAGCAACAGCAGCAATATTTGGCTTTGATTGTAGAAAATGAAGGCCAAGGGATGGATACAGAAAATTTAGCACGTTTGGGTGAACGTTTTTATCGGGCTTTGGGAAGCAAAACACAAGGCTCTGGTTTGGGTTTATCGATTTGCAGCAAAATTGTCGAGTTACATCAAGGTAAAATTCAGTTTGAACAGTCCCAATATGGTGGTCTGAAGGTCAGCATCCTGCTTAAACGTTAAGTTGGGTTGGGGTTGAGATCAAACGCATTAAAAAAGCAGTATGCGCTGACATACTGCTATTCCCACGTTTTTTGTTATTGTCCGATTATTATTATATTACTTCGTTAAAATCAGGCGATTATTACGGGTTAAACGTAAGCGATATTCCTCACCAGCATGCATGATGCGGATTTCGCGACCTAAGGCAAAAAGGTTGTTTGAATGCAACATTGGCAATGATTGAGCTGCATCGGTACTACGAGTAAATAGGCTGAATGGTGCGTTCATTTGTTATGCTCCGTGGTGTGTTTTTTAATGTTTTAAATGATAATCATTATCGAATAGACCTGTCAACGGAAATTTTAAGAATTTACAAAATCATCTATTAATTTTATTTTTTGACATGGGAATGCCGAGTTAAATTCCTTAGAATGGATCTGAAAAGCTGAGAGATTTTAAACGGTTATGACAAAAGCTACAGTTGATGTTGCGATCGCAATTTTATTACACAAAACTAAAGTTTTAGTGGGTTGGCGACAAGCAAACCAACATCAAGGCAACAAACATGAATTTCCTGGCGGAAAAGTTGAGCAGGGTGAAACACCTGAACAGGCTTGTCGTCGAGAAATTTATGAGGAAGTTGGCATTGGTTTAAAAGAGTGGCATGCTTTTGATCTGATCCAACATGAATATGAAGACATCATTGTCAATTTATACTTATTCCATGCTTATGTACCTGATGAGTTACTTAATCTTATTCATCAACCATGGGCTTGGTATAACCGTGATCAATTGATTGATCTCAATTTCCCGAAAGCAAATACCGTAATTCTGCAACGTTTAAGTTGGCCACATCTGATTAAAATTAGCGATCAGATCGATGCTTTGCCGCAACAAGAGGCGCTATTGTATTGGCGTACACAAACGGATGATATTGAGCAAATTGAGCAACAGCTTGATGCTTTAAAGGTTGATCAATTGAGAAAACTCATTGTTAATGTTGATCTGTGGCAAAAACTAAGTGTAAAACTGCAAAACAAGATACAGACCATTCATTTAAAGCAATCGCAGCTGATGAGTTTAAGCAAAGGTGGCTTGGTCGTGGGGAAACGCTTTATCGCTGCTTGTCACGATGCTGTGTCGTTACAACACGCTCAGCATATTGGCTGTGATGCTGTGTTTTTGAGTCCTATACATGCCACAGAGACGCATCCAGAAACGAAAGTATTGGGGTGGGATCGTTTTCAGGAATTGGCACAGAATAGTGATATTCCTGTATTTGCTTTAGGTGGGCTTGCACTGGCAGATTTAGAACAAGCCCAAAAACATCATGCTTATGGGCTTGCTGGAATTCGACAGTTTAGTTCAATTGATTAAGCTTAAAGTGTCTGAATGGTTCTACGTGCTTCTTGGGCCTTAATGGTATGACCGCGTGCTTCGCTCGCTTTCAGGATGATAAACCAAAGCTGTTTCTTCATAGCGTTGCTTTGCGCATAACTTAAGCCACGACGTGCCAATGCTTCGGCATTGGCATATTCTTTGCGCTGATCCGCGATCATTGCCAAATACAAATAAGTTTCTGTGGCTTGTGGCGCAATACGTTGTGCTTGTAAGGCATAACGCTCAGCTTCTGCGAGTTGCTGTTGCTTATAAGCCACTTGTGTTTTCTGCATTAAAGTCTTAAATGCAGGTAACTGGCTACCATCATTAAACTTCTGCTGAACCTTTTGTTGCGGAACAACAACGGGAACACTTTGACGTTTAATTTCTTTCTGTTCATAAGGTGTAATTTTTACACCAGAAGAAGGTTGGGTGACCTTCTTCTTTTGCGAGCTACTCGTTGGTGGCTGATTTGCAGGTTTGGTGGTTTTCTCTGGTGCAGTTGTACAACCTGCGAGTAGCAGCACACCAAGTAGAACCGTGGTTTTATTCATCATGTCCAATCATCCTTGTAAACTTAATTGTCACTGTTACCGTTATAGCTGCCGCTAGAAATAACGCGTGTTGGAGTGTGATTGGATAAATCTGTATCCATTTGAGTTTCACTTTCACGAATATAGTTGCTTATACCGTCATTATGATCATCTGTAGGTGTTGCATCGTTCGGAATATAAGTTGGTTCTACTTCGTAGTGAGATTGACCGCATAAGGTTGCACGACGTGGTACGGTCTGACGCAGTAATGGAATATACATCGCACCATCACAGCCTTGAGCAGATAAATCACCGCTGGCACTATCAATCCATTGCCATTGAACATTATCGGTTTGGCGCAGATTGACAGGTTCTTGACGGAGCTGTTTCATCACATTGATCCACACAGGCAATGCACCTGATGAACCAGTTAAGCCAGTGACTTTATTGTCATCCAGACCTAACCAGACAACTGCAACATGATTGCCAGAATAACCTGCGAACCATGAGTCTCTGGTGTCATTTGTAGTTCCAGATTTACCTGCTAAATTGAGTGATTCTGGTAGGCTGTTATATGCAGAACGACCCGTACCAGAACGCATCACTTGCTGTAGGCCATAGTTAAGAATGTAGGCAGCAGCAGGATCAATGGTTTGTTGTACATTTAAGCCATAACGTTCCAGTAAATGGCCTTTGGCATCGACTACGGTACGAATTGAACGTGGTGGGTATTTAAAGCCACCTGTCGCAAAATTACCGTAAATGCTCAATACTTCCATTGGTGACATATTTACAGCACCAAGGTAAATCGAAGGGTAGGCAGGGATATCAGAACTTACCCCGAACTGTTTGAGCTTATTGCTGAATGCAGATAAACCAAATTCATTGGCTAAGCGTACAGTAGAAAGGTTGTATGAATTTGCTAATGCTTGTTGCATTGGCACAACACCATGTTCACCACCACTATAGTTCTTCGGTGTCCAGCTCTTGTCACCATCAATCGGAATATTGACTGCACTGTCTTCAATTGGGCTTGCCCATGTATAACGCCCAGATTCGATTGCATTTAAATAAATAATTGGTTTGAGTAATGAACCCACTTGACGTTTAGCATCTAAGGCACGGTTAAAGCCTGTAAAGTCTTGAGTGGAACCCACAGCCGCAACCAGTTCACCATTTTCAGGATGAGCAACCAGAACCGCACCTTGCAAGTTTTTCAAACGGGCAGGGTTGGCTTTGGCTAAACGATCGACAGTGCTCTTAAATGCATTTTGGACTTGGGTCTGTGCAATTGGATCAAGTGTGGTAAAGATTCTTAAGCCTTGATTGGTAATATCACTTTCTTGGTATTCAGTACGAAGTTGACGACGCACAATATCCAAGAAATCTGGGAATTTTGCAGGGCCTAAGGTTGGCTTACTCACCACATTTAATGGACGAGCAATCTCATCTTGATATTCTGCTTCTGTTAAATAGCCCATCACTTTCATGTTGTTTAAAACAACATCACGGCGCTTTTTCGCAGATTCAGGATTACGCCAAGGGTTATATAAAGAAGGGCCTTGAACCAGACCAACCAAGTAGGCTTGCTGTGAAATATTCAGCTCACGTAGAGGTAAACCAAAATAAAACTGTGATGCTAGACCATAGCCATTAATCGAATAGCTGCCATTTTGGCCTAAATTCACTTCATTTAAATAGGCTTCAAGAATTTCATCTTTGCTGTAATGTAATTCAATCAATATAGCCATCAATGCTTCATTGACTTTACGTTTCAGCGTTTTCTCTGGTGATAGATAGAAATTCTTGACCAACTGCTGCGTTAAAGTTGAACCACCTTGACGGCGACCACCTGTGGCATTACTGACCAAGGCACGTGCTGTACCACGGATCGAAATACCATGATGATGATAGAAATTACGATCTTCTGTTGAAATTAGCGCTTCAATCAGGGTTTTTGGAACTTTATTTAGTTTGATTAGAACGCGGTCTTCATTGTGCTGTGGATAAATACCACCAATCAATAAAGGCTCTAAACGAGCGACACCTGTACTCGAAGGCTTGGTTGAACGGATTTCACTCACCTGACCATCAGCGAAAGCAAGTTCTAGCACTTGCTCAGGTTCATTACTATCGCCATAGTCAAAACCGCGGGTATGTACATACATCTGGTTGCCTTGTACTACATAGCTACCAGACTTGTCATAATTCGCTGTGTTTTTGTAACCCAGTAATTTTAACTCTTGGGTAAAATTCTCTTGAGTAATCGGTGCACTAGAATAGATTTCTAATGGGCGAGCAAACACCTTGGCAGGGATGTCCCAACGCTGACCTTCAAACTTGTCACGAATAATATTATCCAAGCGGATCAGATAGATACTAAAAGCAACAAAGACACCTATCACTAACATTGAGAAAATGAGTGCTAGAAAACCAATACCACGTTCAAACTTCATAGATTTGCGTTAAAACCAAAACAATGTCGGTAATGATGCGATAGCTTATTGTCATTTTGCAATCATAAAACTGTGAATAAATAGCAACATGCAATAAAAACTTTAAGAATGCGTTGACATTAAACGTATAAAAAAACAACGGATAGACATTTTTATACTTTTTAATCAATCATCAACGCAACATTGGTTGTTAATGATATGATAGTCAGTAATCGCGACGGAGCTGAATTATTCGTGCAAATTTCACATAAATCCTTTCGAAATATTGGTCTAATTGGACGACCAGACAAGTATTCTGTAGTAGAAACGTTATGTTTAATTCATGATCATTTGATCACTTTAGGTTTAAACCCCGTTTTTGATCAGGAAACAGCCAAACTGGTGCCTTATAGTTATGGGCAGACAGTGAGCCGAAATTTACTTGGGGAAGTGGTTGATTTAGTTGTAGTTGTAGGGGGGGATGGTTCACTTTTACATGCTGCACGTGCATTGGTTCGACATAATACGCCTGTAATTGGAATTAACCGCGGTCGACTGGGCTTTTTAACAGATATTAAGCCAGCAGAAGCGATATTTAAGCTTGATCAGGTGCTACAAGGTCAATTTCAGCTAGATCGCCGTTTCTTGTTGGAAATGGAAGTTCGTACCAATGGTGAAACGATTTATGATGCAATTGCATTGAATGATGTGGTTTTACACTCTGGGAAATCGGTTCATATGATCGATTTTGAACTGAATATTGATGGACAATATGTCTATCGTCAGCACAGTGATGGCTTGATTGTTTCAACGCCAACAGGTTCAACCGCATATTCACTGTCAGGTGGCGGGCCAATCTTACATCCGAGTATGGATGCGATCGCTTTAGTGCCGATGCATCCACATACGTTGTCGTCACGACCGATCGTGGTGGGTGGTCACAGTGAAGTTAAAATTACCATTCGTGAAAACCGTGTTTTGCCGATGGTCAGTGCCGATGGTCAACATAGTGTTGCATTAAATGTCGGTGACACGGTGCATATTCGCAAACATCCGTTTAAACTAAGCTTATTACATCCACCAGGTTATGATTTCTATATGGCATGTCGTACCAAATTGGGGTGGAATCAAGATTTTGAATCTTTTCAACAGGATGACTCATGAATATTGAACAAATGCTCGCTATTTTAAATCCTGAAATTGTTGAGCGCCTTCGTACTGCTGTTGAAATTGGCAAATGGCCAAATGGGATTGCATTAACCAAAGAACAGCGTGAAATCTGTATGCAAGCAGTGTATGCATGGGAAATGGAACATTTACCAAAAGAACAGCGTAGCGGTTATATCGATCGTGGTACTAAAGAAGACGGTGAGGAGTGTGATGATGACCACCATCACAACGAACCAGAATTCAAACCGATTCGTTTTGTTTAATTTAAGAAGCTCAGTGATTACTGGGCTTTTTTTATGTTTACAAAATATAATAAAGAATCTTATGAAACATTTAAAATCTGTTTATGCACTATTATCTCTTATATTTTTTAGTGATGCTGTATTGGCTAAACAACCCATTGAATGTTTACTCAAGGTGAAGGTCGTTGCCAACCAGAAATACACTTCTCCCCAAACCGAATATACAAGTATAAAGAACGATGGTTATCCCATGTTATTGATTGGGATTCAGGTGATGGAGTCGCAATCAATACGAAGCTCCCAAAAGGTCAAAGCGCATCATGCATATTGTAAGGCACTTATAGGTCAACAACGAGATGCTTATCTTTCGGGTCCTTACGATCCTAACAAGATTACAATCAAAATAGGTGATCACCTGAAGCTAAGAAATATTCATTCTTCAGGTCGGGAATATCCGTTTTGGCCAGATTTTTATTATATTGAAACTTAAAACCAAGGCTATCCGATATAACCTTGGTCATTCGTATAATCAGAAACGACTCTTCCACAATTCTTTCGCTTTTTCCATTGCATCATCATAGCTATTGACTACACCCATGGTATACAACGCGATTCCCATCGTTTCGACGATTGCCAATTCGCCATATTCATGCGTATGTTCGCCCAACCAAACCGCTTTAAACACAGCTAAATCAAGCTCTTCTTCAATCGGACTACGGTCAGGGGTTAACTTTGGTAGTTCGTGTTCGTACAATTCACCATTTTTAATGCCACAAATTAACGTTTTGGCATCAGGATTACGTTCAAACTCACCACCTTCACCTTTAATCACTGCACTGTTTTGATAACCCAAGCGGAACGCAGTCTGTTGATGTGAAGTACGATAAGCTGGATGGAAGATCGCTTGTAAGGTCGCTTTGGTATTAAATGGATTAATTAAGCGTGCCAAAGTATGGATTGGAGAGCGTAACCCCATCACATTTCTTAGCGAGATCAATTCACTTAGAATTGGTGAAATGGCTTCAAGTGGTAGATAAGCAAAATTGTGCTGTTCAAGTTGTTCACGGACATCCTGTTGATTTTGACAAATTGAAAAGCCTAAGTATTGTAAAACTTGTTCGGTATAGACACGGTTAATGGTGTGACCTGATGCACCATGCATCACAATCTTGTAACCATGATGTGCTAAAGTCAGTGCTGCCAATAAGAACCATGGATAGTGCTTACGCTTGCCTGCATAAGAAGACCAGTCAAGATCGACCTCAAGTGGCTGAAAGTTGAGTTGATCTCGCGTAGCTTGGACAAAACCTGCTAATTCATCGACAGATTCCTCTTTAACACGCAAGAGCATCAAGAATGCACCCAACTGCACATCCAAGACTTCATCTTTTAAAATCATGCTAAAGGCTTGATAGGCTTCTTCATAACTGAGCGAACGGGAACCAGTTTTGCCCTTACCTAAAATACGCACATATTGAGCAAAAGGATGTTCAGCGGTTTTATAGATATTACGTTTTGTGTTCATGGTCGTATTGAAGGTTGTCACAAAGAATAAAACGAATATGACATAAAACTGAGCTGTGTAGCATAAAAAAACCAACAAGCTGTTTAATCAATAAGCAACTGTTGTCTAAAGATAGACGATGCAAACAAAATTATTGACCGAATCAGTCTAGTGATTTGATGTAAACGGGACATGACAACCTATCTAAAAGTTATTAGCATGACTGCGAACGAATTTTTAAGAACAATGAAAGCGAAAGGAAATAATGATGTTAGCTTACGATTCAGATTTGGAACTCTTCCGCGATAACTTTAAACGCTTTATGAGCGAGCAGATTGCACCTCATTATGAGCAATGGGAACGTGAAGGCATCATGCCGCGTTCAGTATGGAACGCATTAGGCGAAAATGGATTCTTGTGTGTCGATGTCCCAGAAGAATACGGTGGTTATGGTGTGCCAACGCATTATTCATTGATGTTGGTTGAAGAGTCTGCACGTGCGGGCTACTGTGCATTATCAACCGCGATTTCATGTCACTCTGAAATTGCAGCACCCTATATCCAACACATTGCAACAGAAGAACAAAAACAGTATTGGTTACCAAAAATGGTATCGGGTGAAGTGGTCGGTGCCATTGGCATGACAGAACCAGGTGCTGGTTCAGATTTACAGGCGATGCGTACCAGTGCCATCCTGCAAGATGATCATTATCTGTTAAATGGTTCAAAAACCTTTATTTCAAATGGTCAGCATGCGGATCTTGTAGTTCTTGCAGTGAAGACGGATCCACAAGCACGTGCCAAAGGTGTGTCTTTGATGTTAGTGGATACACATTTAGAAGGCTTTAAAAAGGGCACCAACCTCGACAAAATTGGTTTGCATTCACAAGACACCTCAGAATTATTCTTTGATAATGTCAAAGTACCGAAAGATCAATTGTTGGGTCAAGCAGGGCAAGGTTTTGCTTACTTGATGCAAGAGCTTCCGCGTGAACGTACTGCGATTGCTGCGACTGCATTGGGTGCAATTCGTGGTGCGATTGATATTACCACGCAATATGTAAAAGAACGCCAAGCCTTTGGTCAGGCAATTTCACAATTCCAAAATACACGTTTTGTATTGGCACAAGCGAAGATTGATGAGTTGGCAACAGCCGCTTTCTATAATCAAAACGTGGCTTTATATAATGAAGGTAAACTGGATGTAGAAACGGCCGCAGCCTTGAAGAGCTTTAGTACTGATATGCAAATGAAAGTGGCTGACAACTTGCTGCAATTATTTGGTGGCTACGGCTATATGACTGAATATCCAATTTCACGCTTCTTTGTTGATGCGCGCATTCAGCGTATTTATGGCGGAACCAACGAGATTATGAAAGAAATCGTGGCGCGTGGCATTATCGGTAAAGCTTAATTGGCATTTATCTCGTCAAATAGCCTGCTTTTGAGCAGGCTGTTTTGTTTTAACTATTTGCTTGGTCTTTGGATCATGGGATAGTTCTGTTGTTTAGGTAATTGCTGTAAGGCTTGGTTGATCTTTCTAAGAAACTCATTGGCTTCATCTTGCCGAAAGGTATCTTCCGTATATTCACTGCGTTGTTGAAAGCGGCCACAGCCTCGTATTTGCATATTAGATGGATTAAATGACCAGTCATTGGTGTTTTTTAAGTTGATATCTAAGTCACTTTCACAACTTTTCCATAAATTTAAGAATGCATTGGATTGTTCTGATTTAAACCCTGTTGCAGGGTAAACCGTAAAGCCCTGCATTGCGGGATTGGCATATTGAATAAACCGCTCAACCGGCATACCGCCCCAAAGGATTGCAGTATTTTCAGGCAAGGCGATACCAGTTAAGTTCTGTTCTTTTAAAGCATGAGTTTGCTGAAATTCTTGTTTAAAGTGCTGTGATTGATAAGTCAATTTGGTTTGATGGGGGATGGGAATTCCTCGAGCTTGACTGCCCACAGGAGTGATAAAGTAAGGTGAGCGATCGGTGCCATTGCAACCTGCAATCATGGGGCAACCGCTACATGCGGTTAAACCGATACTAATTAGGCTCAGTAAAGCTAAGCTGAAAATCTTATTCATTGTATTTACTGTTGTTATGACATCTTCTTGCAGTATAACCAATCTATTCTATAGAAAAGTTCAAATTTAAGTGGAACAAATAGCCCGCTTAAATTTAGCTATGTTTATTCAGGACTTTATGGTGTTGGTTCATCAAATAGATTTGAACAACTTTGTGGCTGACAACCTGCCAACATAATCGCTTTCGGTAAGCTGGCATACATATTAGTCAAATGCTGTTCAGCAGGATGTCGATAATTCAAGAACAAGAAATGCTTTGAACGTTGCTGATTAAAGTTTTGATAGAAGTTATTCTGCTTCTGCAAGGATTCAGCGTCTGGTGTTGGACTTCGACCATGTTCATGTGTACCCACTGTGGTCATCAGCATGATATCTTGAGTTTTATTTTGATTCTTTAACCAATCTGCCTGCCGATTGAGCAACGCATAATTATCAAACCAGAGTGAAGGGCTGGCCGCAATATAACGTTGAAACATTTGCGGTTGGCTAAAGAAAGTGTGTAAAACAAATAGTCCACCAAAGGAATGTCCAAATAAACTCTGTTGCTGTGGATTAACTTTAATTTTGGTTTGAATCGCAGGCTTTAGTTCTTTCTCAAGAAATTGAATGAATTGGTCTGCGCCACCATAAGTGTACTTGGCTTGTTTTTGAAATTCAGCCGATGCTTTTGGGGTGTAGTCTAAAGCACGTTTTTCGACATCAAAACTGTTTTGCTGTGGGTAGCCGATTGCAACAATAGCGACTGGACTCAAGCCCAAACGATTGGCACCACCACCCACCGACTTAGCAATATTGGCAGCACTATCAAATGCGGCATTGCCATCCAATACATACAGCACAGGAAAACCTTCACTTGGGACTTCACCAGCAGGAACCGAGATCTGAATCAAATAATCATGTTTTGTATATTTGGATGCGATTACAAAGCTTTGTTGAATATTGGTTTGTGATTTAAGAGGCGCTTTATTTGAACTCGAGATCGTCGGTTGAGCAAAAGCCAATGGTGTTGCCATGAGCAGAGAAAAAGTCAAAATACCAAGTGGTTTAAACATAATTTATTCGCAAGCATTGAAATTTTGCTAGCAATATATAATGAAAATCATTATCAATAAAGTTCGGTAATAAAAAGAGTTAAAACTCAGCGTGTTTAATAGCTTAAAGTGTTGTTATACTAGCTCGGATAATCAATTCACAGATGAATTGTAATCCATTCTTATAGATGATTTTGCTGAGGCTGCATTCAATGGTAAACGATGGACAAAACACATCGAATTCACTTAATTTAGAACAAATTCGTAACGATATTGATAGTGTTGATCAACAAATCCAAGAGTTACTCAACCGCCGTGCGACGCTTGCAGAAGCTGTAGCCAAAGCGAAATTTGCATCCGAAGAGAATCCGCTGTTTTATCGACCTGAACGTGAAGCTCAAGTGCTGCGTAAAGTCATGGAGCGTAATCAGGGACCTTTGTCTGATGCGACCATGGCACGTTTGTTCCGTGAAATCATGTCAGCATGTTTGGCACTTGAAGCACCACAAAGCATCGCATTCCTCGGACCAGAAGGGACTTATACCCATTCTGCGGTATTAAAGCATTTTGGTAAAGATGCTGTTGTGCGTCCATTGCCAACCATTGATGAAGTATTCCGTGAAGTTGAAGCGGGTAGTGCACATTATGGTGTCGTTCCCGTGGAGAACTCATCAGAAGGTATCGTCAACCATACACTGGATTGCTTTAAATCATCGACAGTTAATGTAATTGGTGAAGTTGAACTTCGTATCCATCATCAGTTCCTTGTATCTGAAAATACTCGCAAAGATAGTATTAAGCAGATTTATGCGCATCAGCAAACTTTGGCACAATGCCGTAAGTGGTTAGATGCACATTATCCAGGTGTAGAGCGTGTCGCGCTAAACTCAAATGCGGAAGCGGCACGTCGTATTCGTAACGAGTGGCATTCAGCTGCGATTGCATCTGATATTGCGGCAAGTATGTACAACCTTGAGATTTTACATAGCAATATTGAAGATAATCCTGAAAATACCACACGTTTCCTTGTGATTGGGCGTGAGAAGATTCCTCAAAGCGGTAATGATAAAACCTCTTTATTGATCTCTGCGCATGATCGTGCGGGTGCTTTATTGGAAATTCTTGCGCCGTTTGCCAAGCATCAGATCAGCTTGACCAGTATTGAAACGCGTCCTGCATTGCCTGAGAAATGGGCTTATGTGTTCTTTATTGATTTAGAAGGACATATCGGTCAGGAAAATGTTGCGGCGGCATTGGAAGAAATCCGTCCAATGGTAAAAGAGTTACGCGTACTCGGTTCGTATCCAATCGCTGTTTTATAATCCCGTTTTATCGTATGGATAGATGACTTCGGTATCTATCCATATCAAAGTCGTCTCATTAGGCAAATATGTTTTATGTCTCAACCATTATTTAAGAAAGTTGCATTTATTGGGCTTGGACTGATTGGGTCGAGTCTTGCTCGTGTGATTGTGGCAGAACAACTTGCAGCTCAAATTGTGGCTTCAACACGCTCAAAAAAAACATTAGAAGATGCTAAGGCACTCGGTCTTATTCAACACGGTTATGCAACGCCAGAAGAAGCAGTTCAGGATGCAGATTTAATTGTTTTAGCATTACCTGTTCGTGCGACACAAAAAGTGTTGGAACAGATCAAGCCTTATCTTGCAGACAATGTCATCATTACCGATGTCGGTAGTACCAAAGGCAATGTGGTTGAAGCCGCAAAAGCCGTATTTGGTGAAAATCTACCTGTTGGTTTTGTACCAGGGCATCCGATTGCAGGTGCTGAGCATACTGGGGTACATGCAGGTAAAGTTGATTTATTCGTCAATCATAAAGTGATTTTGACACCACTTCCAACCAGTGCTGATTGGGCGGTTGAAAAACTGATTCAACTTTGGTCTGCTGCAAAAGCAGAAGTGATTTGTATGGATGTCACCAAACACGATGAAGTATTGGCACATACCAGCCATTTACCGCATTTGATGGCATTCAATCTGGTCGAGCAACTGGCAAATCGTGAAGATAATTTAGATATTTTCCGCTATGCAGCAGGAGGTTTTCGTGACTTCTCGCGTATTGCTGCCAGTGATCCACAGATGTGGCATGATATTTTCTTTGCCAATAAAACTGCAATTCTGAATGCTGTTGATGGCTTTGAACAGCAATTGTCCGTTTTAAAGAAATTGATTGAACAGGAAGATTCGCACGCGTTGATGGGACTGCTCGGGCATGCTCAAGCAGCACGTCAGCACTTTAACCATATGTTGGCCAAAAAACCTTTGATGGAGAAAAACAAGGTGACACAGCAATTTACCATTTTACCGGGAAAGAAAACATTTACAGGTAAATTCACCGTACCAGGTGACAAATCTGTGTCACATCGCTCAATCATGTTTGGGGCGATTGCAGAAGGCACAACACATGTAACAGGCTTCTTGGAAGGTGAAGATGCACTCGCAACTTTACAGGCTTTCCGTGATATGGGTGTGAGCATCGAAGGACCGAAGAATGGTGAAGTCACTATTCATGGCGTGGGCATGCAAGGTTTAAAAGCGCCAGTAAGTGCTTTGTATATGGGTAACTCTGGCACCAGTATGCGTTTGCTATCTGGCATGTTGTCTGCGCAGAAGTTCGATTCAGTGATGACCGGTGATGCGTCATTGTCTAAACGTCCAATGGAACGTATTGCAAAACCACTTCGTGAAATGGGTGCACTCATCCAAACCACCGGTGAGAAAGGCACACCTCCAGTCAGCATTACAGGTAGCCAAGCATTAAAAGGCATTCAATATGACTTACCAATGGCGTCTGCTCAGGTGAAATCAGGCATTTTATTGGCGGGTTTATGGGCTGCGGGTGAAACTTCAGTGACTGAGCCAGAACCAACCCGTGATCATACCGAGCGTATGTTACGTGCTTTTGGTTATGATGTGAAAACCGAAGGCAATAAAATCTCGCTTATCGGTGGTGGCAAATTAGTCGGTACCGATATTCAAGTACCTTCGGATATTTCCTCAGCGGCATTCTTTATGGTCGGTGCTGCAATTACCGAAGGTGCCGATGTGATCCTTGAAGCGGTTGGCATCAATCCAACGCGTACAGGTGTCATTGAAATTCTTAAGCAAATGGGTGCTGATCTAACTGTAGAAAATGAACGTATTGCAGGTGGTGAACCCATTGCAGATATTCATATCAAAGGTTCTAGAACGCTGAAAGGCATTCATATGCCAGAAGACCAAGTGCCATTAGCAATTGATGAATTCCCAGTATTATTTATTGCTGCTGCATGTGCCGAAGGTCAAACTGTTCTAACAGGAGCAGCTGAGCTGCGTGTTAAAGAATCTGATCGTATTCAAGTGATGGCAGATGGTTTGAAAACTATGGGCATTGACTGTACCCCAACCGACGATGGCATCATCATTGAAGGTAAAGGTAAATCAGGTGATTGGTCTGCTATTTTCGCTGGTGGTGAAATTGAGTCACACCATGACCACCGTATTGCTATGAGTTTTAGTATGGCTGGTTTGCGTACTTCAGGTAACATCACCATTCATGGTACAGAAACTGTGGCAACAAGTTTCCCAACCTTCACCGAGCTTGCAAATACTGCAGGTTTGGATTTGCAGGTTGTGAATCCATAAGCTGATCTGGAAAGGCAGTGTTTAGCTTGATTAATTAAGTTAAATGCTGCTTTTTTTATAAGCATATTCATAAAAACAATTGGCTAAACATAAGGCGAAAACGCTTAAATAAGAAAAATGCTGAGTTTGTAGATGTACATATCTAATCGGGTCTAAATTTATCAATTTAGCTATAGAACTAAGACAATCAGCTAATCTATTAAAGACAATTGTATATATAATAATTCTTACCGTTCGCGTCGGATTTACTCTGCGATCCAGAGTTAAAAACATAAAAATAGAGGGAATAGCATGAAAACGTTGCAATTTATAGCAGATTGCCCAAAACATGGGGTGGTTGATCATCCACCGAATGAATGCTATATCACGCAAGAGTACGTGGCTGCATTGCTATATAAACAATTAGAACAATATGGCTTTGATGCACAGCATATTCGTCATGAGCATGAAAAAATTGAAGTGCGTATCGACAATCACCAGTTACCACTTTCAATCTTATGCTCGCAGCAAGATACCGAAGGACATATTCTTTGTGAAATCTCAGCCAATCCACAGCAAGAACAAGCTTGGTTTGAGCGTATAGAAACACAAAGTATTATCCGCCAATTGGCTCAGGCTGTTGAAAACAGTTTAAAAGCAGAACATAGTTTTTCTCAGTTTGTGTGGAAAAGCTAAGTCAATTTTGCGCATAAAATCTTAATTGAAGTGATTTAAGCACCGCCATTTGAGTTGTATGGTGTATATTGATTTAAACGCTTTATTTGAGAGTATAGGTGCATGATACAGGTCGATTTTTCTAAATTATCACCCCAAGCAGTTTGGCAACATTTTGAGACCTTATGTACGATTCCTCGACCATCCAAGCATGAACAACAACTAAGACAACATTTAAAAGATTGGGCGGAACAGCGCAACCTAGAAACTTATGTCGATGACATTGGTAATTTAATTATTCGAAAAGCTGCTACAGCAGGTAAAGAGCACGTTGCAGGTGTGATTTTGCAAGGGCACTTAGATATGGTGACTCAGGCAAATCGTGGTACGCAACATGATTTCTTTAAAGATCCCATTCAACCTGTATTAAAAAACGGCTGGCTGATTGCTGAAAATACCACACTAGGTGCAGACAATGGCATTGGAGTTGCGCTGGCACTTGCTGTATTAGAATCTAGCGATATCGCCCACGGACCGATTGAAGTTCTGCTAACCATTGATGAAGAAGCAGGAATGAGTGGTGCTCGTTTACTTGAGTCAGGTGTTTTAACAGGACAGTGGCTTTTTAATATTGATACCGAAGAATGGGGCGAGTTGTATCTTGGCTGTGCTGGGAGTATTGACCTAGAAGCAGGGCAGCCAATTGAATATGAAAAAGCACATGCTAATTTAATTTATGTAGATGTGCTGGTGTCAGGTCTAAAAGGCGGCCATTCAGGGGTTGATATTCATTTAGGTCGTGGTAATGCCAATGTGATTTTAGCCAATTTCCTGAATGATTATTTGGCACCATCCAATGGTCGACTGGTTGAATTTGTCGGTGGATCGGCACGTAATGCCATCCCACGTGAAGCTGTGGCAACCATTGCAATTAAAATAGATCAATTGACTGGTCTAGAAAAAGCCGTCGCAGCAACACAGGTTGAATGGCAACAAAAGCTACAGGGCGTTGATGATCAGCTACAGATCAGCGTACAGCAAAATGTCAACCCGATAAATGAAGTTATGACATTGCAGCAGCAACAAGCTTGGTTGCAGGCATTGGCAACGTGTCCATACGGCATTGCACAGTGGAGCCGTGCTTTAGCTGATGTGGTTGAGACTTCGAATAATATTGGTGTGGTCAAACTGACGAAAGACGAAACCAAAACTTTGATTATGGTTCGTTCGATGGTCAACCAAGAAGCAGTGACATTTGCACATAACATTCAACAGCACTTTGCCAATTTCCAGATTCAATCTGAATTAACACCGTTGGTCTCAGGTTGGACACCAAATCCAGATTCAGCTGCATTGAAATGCTTACAACAAGCGTATCAATCTGCATTTGGAATTGAGCCGAACTTGAAAGTGATTCATGCTGGTTTAGAGTGCGGCATTATTGCAGAGCATTATCCTGATTTGCAGATGGTGTCATTTGGCCCTGATATTCAGGGCGCACATGCACCCGGTGAAAGAGTTAAAGTCGACACGGTAGAGAAATGCTGGAAGTTATTGGTGACAGCTTTGGAAAGTGTGCGTTAACTGAATCTTAGAATCAGATCAGACCAATGATCCTGTCTTGGTCTGATCAATCAACGATAAATATTGTGTTGGTACATGTATTGTTAGCCAAACACCATTTTCTGCTTGATAAAACTCAAAGCCATCTTTATACATTTGCGGTGTGTTAATTAAGAAGAGTACAGGCTTACCGTAGCGTTGGCCTACATTCAAGGCCGTTTCTTTATTTTCACTTAGATGTACATAATGGCGCTGTCCTGCGATTAGGCCTTGCGTCTGAATTGAATCTATAAATCGACTCGCTGTGCCATGAAATAAATATTGTGGTGGCTCAAGCGCAATCATTTGCCGTTGTACGGTATGTGTTGAGTGGCCTTGAACAGCTCTGATCATCAAATCATCGTCTGAGATTTGGAAGCGTTTTTTATCATTTTGTTCGACGATTATATGGAGTAATGCTTCATCTAGACGAGCGTCGTGTTGTTGCGCAGCTTCAATGAGCTCAGCAATTTTTGCCCAACCTTCTTGATCAAGCTGAAGTCCAATTTGTTCAGGCTTATGTCTTAATATCAGGCTTAAAAATTTGCTTATTTGAGTATGTTCTTTCATATTTAATATTCACTATTCTACGTTTACTTTGACCTGAAATAGCGTTTTATCCAACTCGATAAATTCAATTTTGCAATCAATAAATTTTTCAATCATCGTGGCCTGAGTACGGGTGTGTTCACTAATACATTGTGCGGTAAATTCGCCCCCTTGTCCCAATGCCAAAGGTAATAACAACTGATCCGCTAAATATTCATCGACTGCAGCATTAGATTCCAGATATTGCTTTACCTGTTCCGCCAAATGATTGGCAATTTGTTCTGCACTTTTACGCATTTCACCTAAAGCCGTGAATAGCTGAATGTGCTGCTGATGTTCAACTTTGACATACACCGTATTGCCCTGACTGATCCCACTTAAATGGAATTGCTGCTGTGTATCCAGTTTTAGTCTTTTATTTAAAGTTGCTAATTCGCGTTGTGCGATTTGTGCTTCTTCGGAAAGGTTGAGTACTGCCGCAAAAGCCTTTGTCGTTTGCAAAGCGCCACGATCTAATAAGCTTAGCTTATTTCGATGTTGCCACGGTTGAATCTTGATTTGAATTTCACCTGCACCAATCGGAAAGAAACCTGCTTTATTTAACTTAAACTCGACCTCTATTCCAAGTTTTTCTAATACTGGTAAAAAGCAATGCTCGATAAAATCTGCCGTTGGTGCAAGTGGATTATGAGTACCCCCAGAAATCGTGAGATCACTGGTTTCATTTTGCAATAACAAAGCAGGTAACAGGGTTTGCAAAACCAGAGTTGTGCTTCCTGCCGAACCAATCTGGAATTGGTATTTTCCACTTTGTACATGTTGCGGTGCAAAGTACAAACGCTGGCTATGGAGTTCATCACCTTCTACATACGCTTGGCTAATCTGTTGAGATGCCTGTACACAGACTAAATGCTGGCGCATTAAGCCAGGTTTTTTCCGCCCAGCACGAATGTTGATTAATTCAAATGCTTGACCTGTAATCATCGAAAGGGCAATGGCGGTTCTTAAAATTTGTCCACCCCCTTCACCTTGTGAACCATCAATCTGGATAGTTACTGGCATATTTGCCAAAGCTTTATTCACGTCTATTTTCCTTATTTTCTAATTTAATGAACATACTGTCAGTACATGGTAATGCGAAGTAACGCGTGACTTTGCTTTTGGCAAAGGTTTGCTAGGTACATGGTGCTGAGCCTAATCAGTGAAGATTGATGCACGGCTCACATGCTGCCATAGCCGCCTGAATTATTTTCAATCCCTCAGATCGGAGTAACGCAGGATCTTGTACTCGCCCAGTATGTCCAAACTGTGATTGTGAACTAAATTCACAAAATCTGTTGTCTATTCGACTAAATCAATCTGCCAATTGGCAGCCTGAATTTTGATATTTAAATCGCGAAGTTTCGCGCTGATATCATCGGCTTGTTTTTGCAAACTAGAAACAGGGATAACTTTTTGCCATTTAATCTCACGTGAGCTATATCGATCCGGTTCACGATGGGTATTGGCAATCGCATCAACCAGAATCTTATGCTGTTCAGCATAACTATCACGCAAGCTTAATAGGGACAGCAGAACTTTGCCATCCTCCAACTTGGCCTGTGCATTGGTCAAATGAATACGACAAATCAACTGATTACTTTCTTGGGTTAAAGCAAATACCTGTTTGATCAGTTCATTTGGATCTTCACTGGGTTCATCGCCATCTTGTACCAATACATTGGCGTTGATCCGTTGTTTTAATGAAGCGAGCTTTTTTTGTTGATCGCTTCGCAGTAAAAGTGCTTCTGCGAGTTTCATTTTATTTACCTTTATTTCCATTTCTCTTTAATAAAGATGATAAGAGGCGGAATTGATTGTTTCTATTTGCTGTGGAGTTAAACTATTCTGTTCAAGTGCATATAGAAATTGATCTAATATGATATTTTGATGCTCTGAATTTTTAATCCAAACATACATGATTTGTTTTAGCTTGTGATCCGCAAAACTATTGTTGTAGATACCTTTGTAGAACCAATAATTGAGCATATTTGCTAAATTGATTAATGCTGAATAGTGAGTTAATAAAAGAACCCACTCATCAAGTAATGGTTGAATATCTAAGCCGGCTAGATGAAACATAGTAATGTATTCATCTAAGCTATAATTTTCATCGAAATATATTGCTTTATATTGGAAGAAAGCCAAAGCAAATTTCTGCATAAATTGGATTTCTTTCGTTTTCCAAGCGTTCTCTAAATTAAAATAACATTTGTTTAAAATAATTTCTGTGCTATGACTAAGGTTTTCGCCTTGAATCAGTAATTCCAATATTTTAGGTAGCAAATGTTTAATTTGTTGTGCTAATGCAAATTTATCCATACTTTCAGCAGCATCAAGATATTCATAAATCAATCGGCAATTAAGCTGTGCCACTGGTAGACGTTTTAATAATTCACCATCAGCGGTTTGTAAGCAGCAAGTACCATGACAAACCTCGAATTGATCCCCCATTAAATATGAGGAAAATAGTTGATAAGCCTCTGTAATTAAATTTTTTAAATCAGTTAGAGTAGTCATTTTATTTTCCTCAACCTCATGGATCATATTTAACCCTTAACACAAACCACTTGTCTTAATGTATACACCACTTCAACCAAATCCTGTTGCGCTTTCATCACATCTTCAATCGGTTTATAGGCCGATGGAATTTCATCGATTACAGCAGCATCTTTACGGCATTCCACACCTTCAGTCTGCGCAATCTGATCTTCCAAGGTAAAACGTCGTTTTGCTTCAGCGCGGCTCATTACGCGTCCTGCGCCATGCGAACATGAACAGAACGATTCCTGATTTCCAAGCCCGCGAACAATAAAGGACTTGGCACCCATTGACCCTGGGATAATTCCATATTCCCCCAAACGTGCACGAACAGCACCTTTACGAGTCACCATCACTTCTTCGCCGTAATGTTCTTCCTTTTCCACATAATTATGGTGGCAATTCACGGCTTCTAATCGGGCTTGGAACGGTTTCGGAATAATCGTTGCTAAGGCTTTAATTGCAGACTGCATCATGATTTCACGGTTTTTCATGGCAAAGCGTTGTGCCCAACCTACAGCAAACCAGTAATCATCAAAATGTTCAGTTCCTTCGACTAAATAAGCCAAATCTTTATTGGGTAAATTAATAAAGTGCTTTTGCATATCTTTGCGCGCCAGTTCGATAAAATGATTACCGATGGCATTACCCACACCGCGAGAACCTGAGTGCAACATAATCCAAATATGGTCATGTTCATCTAAACAGATTTCTACAAAGTGATTTCCTGTTCCTAAAGTTCCCAAGTGCTTGCGGTTGTTGGTGTTTTTTAGGCGAGGGTGCTTCGCACAGATTAACTCAAAATCTGCAACTAAATCAGCCCAAGCTTGATCTACCATTTCAGGTGGTGTTTCCCAAGAACCTTTATCTCGTCCACGTTTGGTCATTCCGTGTGGAATCAAGCGCTCAAGCTCAGTACGTAAAGCATATAGGTTATCAGGTAAATCAGAAGCGGTTAAGCTGGTACGAGTCGCCATCATTCCACACCCAATATCGACACCGACCGCAGCAGGAATGATTGCACCTTTAGTTGGAATCACGCTTCCGATGGTTGCACCTAAGCCAAAGTGAACGTCTGGCATTACTGCCATCCATTTATAAATAAACGGCATTTGGGCAGTTTGCAGCAATTGTTGTTTTGAGTTGTCGTCAACAAGCACACCATTGGTCCACATTTTTACTGGCATACTCGTTTCATTTTTTAAAACTTGATAAGCACGTTGTTGCTGTTCTTGTTCAAATTGAGCTTGTTGGTTGATTTGTTCAACGACAGACATTTTAATTTTCCTTTCAAAGCCTGCCTGCCAAGCGTTTGCAGGCAGGTGATATTCACAAGATCCCAATGATATTGTGTGCTTATACTATTGCAGTGACTGTGCCAACTTTTTAAAAATCAACTATAAATTATTTTAAGGTATTGATAATTAATAAAAATATTATTTTAATTGTATTTAATTGAGATGTGTTGGTTTTCTTTCTGCTTGGAGTTTGTATTTAATTAGATATGGAAATATCTTAAAAGATATTTTTTGGTTGTCATATATTTGCTTTTCCAAGCAAATTTTAGCTCGCTTGCAATTTTAAATTATAAGGCATTGTTGAGTACAGGGTCGAAGAGAGAAATCCTGATTTCTATTTGATATCAAGCTTTGTCTTTTCTCATGGGTGTTTTATATCGCTGCTTTAGCAAATGGATGGGGAGCTGTTTGATATTTTTCAGATGAAAATCTGTTGTTTAATCTGGATGTAAGTATGTCTTTGTATAAAGACATGTTATAACCCTAGCAAAATAGAAATAAATTGCCAAGTCCTATGGACCTTTTTCGTTATCTACTCACGATTATTTTATTTGTTGCAGGGGTATTTTGTCTTGTGCAGTTCTTGTTGCAAGATTTTACTCTTATGCTTCTCGCACTAAGTTTAGTTTGTTTTTTATTTGCTTATTGGGTGAAACCGAAACGAGAGGGGTATCATCGTCGAAATGATGTTTGGGATTGGTTCGATTTGATTGATACTTCTATTGAAGTGGTGTATCGAATTATTACTTTACCATTTCGCCTATTACGAAGAATATTTGATTTCTTTTCGCCTGATATTCCATAAAGAGGGTGAATCTCAATCAACAAGGAGGATAAACACTTTTTCCTTAGCTGCCTTATCTATGAAAATAGATATACAACTACGCACGATTTTGCTATGTAGTGCTTATCGCATTTGATTGAGATTAAAGATGATCATCACAACAAAAATAATGAGACTTTCCTTAAAAAGGATTAGAGATTTGAACTCTATGCTTTCGCATTCATCATGTAGTCCCATTGGCATTTGTGATGAAGCGACATAAACAAAATTATCTAAGACTTAAATCATATGCCTTAATTTAGACGACTGCATACACTGTAGATGCAGGTGAGAGTGGTTACTCACATTTATGGGGTAGGATGTAGTCCTAAAAGCATTTTATGCCGTACCACAAAAAAATATGCAAACAATTAATCGCCAAGACAACTCTTCCACTGCGTTTCCCTTTCCGCCATTGATCGAGGTCGATCAAGATGGACTCGAACCATCAAGTTATTGCTAACGGTGAACCCCTTATTGTAGTCCTGACTGCATTTTGCATAGACCAGTAAACAAAAATGATAAGACCTTTTATACATGGCTCTATCCAATTGAGCTACAAACTAATTTTCATCAATTTGAAGGGACTTGAACCCTCAACAAATGTAGTCCTATTTGCATTTTACTGGTTGGCTGTAATAACAAGGTGTAATGAAACGTTTTATCTACAAGATGTAGTTCCATCGGCATTTATTACAACCATTCCTTGCACAACAATAATGATGAAACATCGAGCCAGCTTTCACTGAGCTATCTTGGAAGGATAGTGATGTAGTTCCATCTGCATTTGTGCAATTTTTATTATAGGGTAACAAATTGAATTTAGAAACAAAAGCATTGGAAAGATGTAGTTCCTAAAGCATTTACCCTATTTACAGACTTGACGAATCAAGTCGGTAATTTGCTTTGTTCAATTTCATTGATCCAGTGATCAGCGTGCATTTTACCCTGCGAAAATAAATCAATCAGCGTAAATACATGGTCACTAAAACCACCAATATTCATCACATCAGTACGTTCAGGTACTTGAGTGTGCGTATATGGCTGTAAATCTACACAGACCAATTTTGCTTCTGGACAGCGTTGTTTTAAAATATCCCATTCATACAACATGCCTGTTTTATGGCGTGTGCGTAACTGGTCAGCCCAAGACTCATTGTCTGAAAAATAAATCATCAAATCGACAGGTGTCTGATCTCGATTGAGTCGATTTAATGGAATGCTACAATCCGTTCCACCGCCACCAAGCGCAGCAAATTGTTTGGCGACTTCAAAAATTGAGCCTGTTTTACCACCTGTAAAAACCTGTTTTAATCGACCAAATAAGCTTGCTTGATCAGATTCATTTTCCGCAATATTCAATGAATGAAGTTGGGTATCAAACGGCATAATTTGAATGTCAGGATTTACTTGCTTTAACGCACAAGCAAATAACGATGCCACATCGACACAACGTAAAGTTGATGTTGCGCCTTTACGATAGCCTGTCACGGGGCTTGCCATTGAACCTGAGACATCAATCGCAACAACCACGCGACCAGTGAGGCGAGGCACATTTTGCAAAGCGGCTTGCATCACCTGTTCCAAAGATTGCCGTACAACTTGAGGGACCGCATCATCCAATGCCGACCAAGTTGTCATTAATTGATAGGGCAAAACTCGGCTTTTGCGAATCATATCCTGATCTTGTAATTTATTTGCAATGATTTCATCCATGCCTTCGATTTGAAATACACCATGACGAGCAAAAGTATTCAAGTTCATTCTTAACATCTGCCAACCTCCATTTTTAGCAATCTCAGCCCATTGCTGTGCTGAAAGTTGTAAATTGGTGAGAAGTTGCATTGGCAAGTCGGGAACATCATGGCTTAAACCTTGACGGAATTTTTCTAAGGCTTGAACTTTGGCAGGCAACTGCTCAAGCTCGTATTTTTTACCGAGCACATAAGCAAAGAACGCCTCCTGAGTTGCATCTTTAGGTTTTGGATGAGTCATTTTTAATACATCTGCTAAAGAAGGCTGATTGCCAATATTGGCTGCCAACAATTGATTTTCATTGGCATTGATCAACCATTGATTGATCATTTTCTTTGGCAAGCTGCCCAAAGATTTGCGTTGTATTACCCCTGAACGCATGATTTGTACAAAATTACGCAACTGTTTGCCATTATCAATCACCAATGGAAATACTGCTTTAAATAAGCTTTGATCGCGTTGTGATAAAATTGCCAATAGTAAAACTGGCATGTCTTTCATGTGGTTATTTTGGCGAGTGTAAACTGCCGTTTTAGCAATAAATTCTGCATCAATATCTTGTGTTAGTACCAATACTTGATCCAATTGCATTTGTGCGGTTTGATAAAAGGTATGATTCAACGTGCCTGTTGCAGCAAGCTGAGCTAAGGCTTGACGGTGATTTAATTGAAATGCACGACCGCCAGCTTCATTACTGATCAATTGTTTTTTAGTTGCCTGAGAGGCAAAAATTGTCTGGTTTACCATGACTCATCCTCTATAAAATTCAAGTTGTTGTCTCTTGGATGTGTTATTGCAGAGAGTGTGCCAACATTCTTGTTTTTATTTTAAGTTTTTATAAGGTATTGATAATTATTGAAAATAAAATAATTAATATTTTTTTATTGGAAAAAGTTAGTGGATTTTAATATGTAAAATATATCTAAATAGATATAAAAGTATTTAGAAAGATATTGAATCTATCCTGAGATTTTATTGATAGATCATATACCAGAGGATCTATTAAGATTTATCGATTTTTAAAAGCCGACCTGTCTCGTCTAAGCTAAATTGATCAAAATCATGAGCCAAGTAGAAGTTGCCTTTATAGAAATTTCTAACTTCTTCCGCAATCACTTGCTGTCCAGCACTGTCTTGATGGCGTGGGCTAAAGTGTGTCAGGATCAGATTGCTTAGACCTTGTTGTTGAGCAAATTCTGCAACCATCTTTGCCGAACTATGCATGGGGCCTGAACCCACTTTATCTAAAATGGCTTGGGTGTAGGTGCTTTCATGAATCAAGAGCTGGGCATCTTGGCAAGCTTGTGCCAATAATTCAGGACGATCATTATCTCCACCGACAATTGCATGTGCACGTTGCGTTTGGATTTGAATAAAATCAACCGCGTTTAAGGTTTGCTCATTAAATTGGACGTCTAAGCCTTGCTGTAAATCCCCCCAAACTTTGCCTTTTGCTACGCCGAGTTGAATTAAGGCGTGTGTATCTAATTTCTTTTGAGTGTATTGCGCAATAACACTAAATGCAAAACTGGGTACACGGTGACTCAGTGGATGAGCTTGAATCGAGAGTTCATCGGTTAACTGTAGTATCTGAGTTGCTTCATTCACATCGATAAAGTTGAGTGGATAGGGCAAATGTAAATCTGTTAATTGTGCTGTAACTTCAATCCATTGTTGAATTTCTTTGGGCGCGATAATGGTTAAGGCTGCAGTACGGGCATTCATACCTGCACTGGCCAATAAGCCGACCAATCCATAACAATGATCACCATGTACGTGGGTGATGCAGATGGCAACTAAGCTTTGTAATGAAAGTTTGGCCTGTTGAATGCGATGCTGTGTACCTTCACCTGCATCAACCAGTATCCAGTCTTTATTCTTGCTATTGCGGATTGCTAGAGCAGAAACGTTGCGTGTGGGCGTGGGTACACCAGAAGATGTGCCTAAAAAAGTAAAATGAAGCATATTGTTGGAATTTTTCATCGAATTGCGTATTGTATATAATAGACATATATAAAATATTATAGAAATTATGGCGAATGCAAAAAAAACTGTTGTAATTGGTTTTGTGGGTTCTACCTTGGATCAAGGAAAGCGTCCTGACCGTTGGCAACGCTGGCGTCCGACCTTGAGCCTTCTGATGCATGAAGATCTGATTGTAGATGAATTGGTGCTATTACATGATCGACAACATCATAATCTAGTCAAATTTATTGCTGAAGATGCTCAGGATGTGTCGCCATTGACCACAGTATCGGGGCAGCGAGTGAGTATCCGTGATCCTTGGGATTTTGCTGAGGTTTATGGTGCGCTATATGACTTTGTGAAAAGTTATCCCTTTGATACTGAAAAAAATAACTATCTTTTGCATATCACTACAGGTACACACGTTGCTCAAATCTGTTGGTATCTACTGGTCGATACCAATTATTTACCTGCCAAATTGATTCAAAGTGCGCCAAATCAACAGAAAACGCCAGAAGGTGAATATCGAATTATTGATCTGGATTTATCTCGCTATGATGTCCTCAAGCAGCGTTTTGAAGATGAGCAACAACAAAACTGGCAACAGTTAAAAGCCAATATTTCAACCTATAATGATGAATTTAATCAACTGATTACCGAGGTTGAGTTGGTGGCGACACGCTCTAGTGCGCCGATTTTGATTATGGGGGCGACAGGTGTAGGTAAATCGCATTTAGCCAAACAAATTTTTCAATTAAAGAAAGACAAGTTTCATCTAAGTGGGCGTTTTATTGATGTGAACTGTGCGACGCTTCGTGGTGATAGTGCCATGTCGAGTTTGTTTGGGCATATCAAAGGGGCTTTTACAGGGGCAGCGGCTTCAAGAGCAGGCTTATTAAAAAGTGCTGATCAGGGGATTCTGTTTTTGGATGAAATTGGCGAGCTTGGGTTAGATGAGCAAGCGATGTTGCTTAAGGCACTTGAAGATAAATCCTTTTTTCCAGTCGGAAGTGATAAAGAGGTTCAGGCCGATTTTCAATTGATCGCAGGGACAAATAAAGATTTAAGAACTGAAGTGCAAGCAGGGCGTTTCCGTGAGGACTTATGGGCACGATTGAATACATGGACTTTCTTTTTACCCAATCTTAAAGATCGAATCGAAGATATTGCCCCCAATATTGAGTTCGAGTTGCAACGTTTTGCGGCGAACCATCAACGACAATTACGTTTTCAACGTGATGCACTTGATGTGTATTTGAAATTTGCCAAGTCGAAGGAAGCATCATGGCAGGGAAATTTTCGTGATTTGACTGCTAGTGTGACACGGCTGGCGACATTATCCAGTGGTGAGTTGATCCGTTCAGAAACGGTGGAAAAAGAGATTCAGCGTTTAAAGCAACTGTGGTCGATTCAAACCACAGAAAACCAATCTAAAGATATCGATATTCTCCTCAAATATTTAGATCAAACCCAGTTGAGCGAGATCGATGAGTTTGATCAGATTCAACTGCGTGGCGTCCTGCAAGTCTGTGAAAATGCCAAATCGATGGCTGATGCTGGACGTCAGCTTTTTGCAGCTTCACGCCAGCAACGTAATACCACCAATGACAGCGACCGAGTCAAAAAGTATTTGGCTCGGTTTGGCTTGAGTTGGAGTGACTTTCAGTAATCATTCAGCTGGATGATCTCTCTTTATTTGGGATTGGCTGGGTAAAAACTCTAAGTTCCAGAGTTTTTCAGCATGTCGGCCAATCCACCAGAAAGATGCAGCCAGCAAGATAAAGAAAATAGCTTTGTGCATGCCATTCCAAAAGAACTCAAAATACTTGGTGTAGAGGTTAATAAATAAGAAGGTGATACCAAAACCTCGTGAGGTGGCATCATCATGTTTTAAACCATAGACAATTGCGATGATGGCAATAAACGCGAATAGTACGCCCCAATGTAATAGCTCATATTGCTTGACGCTATACCAACTCCCTAAGTCACCATAATTGCCAAAGATTGAGAGAATCCATAAGGCAATAAATAGATACAGCAGGCCCATGACATAAGTTGAATGCGCAAAGTCTTTAAAATGTGCATAACGTTTAAAGAGAAGACTCAATCCAATCAGTGCGCCACCAAAGAATACAAAGCGTAAAGGGAAGTTCATCCCTAGATAATAAGCACCCCAGCCCGACATATAGCCAGTTTCCGTCCCAAACCATGAACCGAGCGAAAGCAGTGAGAACACCCAAATCAGTTTAGAGGGGAACCAGAAGGCAAGTGCTGCATAAATAATGGTGGAGAGCAGGAATAATAAAGAGAAATGCCCACTGCCTGTATCAATCGCTTGGCCGAAATAGGCGACAGACGCTGCGGTAGACAGCACGCCTGCAAAAATAATGGCTTCATTGCTAAATTGATGTAAGGGTTTGGTCTTGCGTCGACGATAGGCAAAGCCATAAAAAGCTGCAGCAACCGCAGCAAAAATCAGACAAGGAATGATTTTGGAGTCAATAAAGAGTTTTTCAATCAGCTCCATCAAGAACTTGTCCGCAGTAATAGCGGCAATCGCGATCACAGCACAAATCATGGAAATCCAAAATGAATATTTTGCCAGTCGTTCCCAATCAAAAGGCCGAATCGAAAAGCTCTGCTCTAGCTCATTGGCTACATCAGGCGTAATCGTACCTTGCTGTTGCCATTGCTCAATGGTTTGCTTTAAAAAAAGTCCCTGTTTTTTATTTAATTTCATTATTAAAGAACCTGATGTCTGTACATCTATATTGATATAACAGACATTGGATTCAAAACACGTATATTTTTCTTAGTAATTTGTTGTTAAGTCTACAGTTTTAAAAAGCGAGCAATCACTTGACGTAATTGTTTTAGATAACCAGTAAAGAAATGATTGGCGCCTGGTAAAATCGTGATCGGATGTTTTTGTGGTTTTGCCCACGCGATCATATCTGAGAGCAGGGTAATATCATCCTGTTCACCATGTACAAATAGGATATCGCCGTCAATTGCAGGAGTTGTGTAGTGGCGTAAATCCACCACAGAACCTGTAGGTAAGCCACATAATACCAATTGCTTTGGACGTAACTCATTGCTAAGTTGCGCTTGGCATTTTGCGAGTACATGAGAGCCGAAACTGAAACCACCTGCATAGAAGGTTAAGCCTGCATGTTTTGCACGGGCATATTCAATCACGGCCATAATATCATCAGTTTCGCCATGCCCTTGGTCGTGAGTACCTTCACTGCCAGCTAAACCACGGAAGCTAGGACGGTACACTACACACCCCATTTCATTAAAAATCTGAGCCAGTAAAACAGGGACTTTATGATGCGGAGTACCACCTTGCAAAGGATGTGGGTGGCAGACGACAGCAAAACCTGTGATTTCACCTTGGGGTTGATCAACAAACATTTCGATTTGACCAACAGGACCTTGGATGAATAATTGCTCAGACATAAGATACGCAATGGATAATGGAAGAATCCACTATTTTACCGATAAAACTGAACGAGAACACGAATTGGCATTAAAAATTATCAACTGTTATAGTTTCACCAAGATAAATTTATTCTGATTGATTATGCTTGCTTTAATTTCTCCTGCTAAAACACTCGATTACACCACAGCACTTCCTACAGATACACATACTCAGCCACGTTTGTTGGCGCAATCACAACAATTGATTGATGTTTGTCGCAAGCTTTCTGCGACAGAAATTGCATCGTTGATGACCGTGAGTGAAAAAATTGCCAATTTAAATGTAGAGCGTTTCCGTGACTGGAATGCAGATTTTGATTTTTCCAATGCACGTCAAGCTTTGTTTGCATTTAAAGGTGATGTGTACACGGGTTTAGATGCTTATCACTTAAAAGACCAAGATATTGATTTTGCCCAACAGCATTTACGTATGCTGTCTGGTCTTTATGGTTTATTACGTCCATTGGATTTGATGATGCCGTACCGTTTGGAAATGGGCACTAAACTAAAAAATAGCCGCGGCCATAATCTATATGAATTCTGGGGCAGTATTATCACAGATCAAATTAACCAAGATTTAGCTGAAATTGATGCAAAAGTGTTGGTAAATTTGGCCTCTGACGAATATTATAAATCTGTGAATGAAAAGAAAATTCAGGCAGAAATTATCAAGCCTGTATTCTTGGATCAAAAGAACGGAAAATATAAAGTCATCAGTTTTTATGCGAAAAAAGCGCGTGGTCTGATGGCAAGATACTTGATTGAGAATAAATTAAGCCAAGTAGAACAATTAAAAGCATTTGATAGTGAAGGGTATTACTTTGATGCTGAAAGTTCATCGAATAAAGAATTGGTCTTTAAGCGAGATGAACAGCACGCAGCTTAGGTTTGCCTTGGGCAGGGTGGGATGTTAACCAAAGAACATTTATTAAAACACGCGATATCGTCTGATCAAGTCCAGATAAAAGGGCATTTGACAGAACCTCGTAGTTATGGGGTGTATGCATTGCCGCTTGATCGAGACGGTACTCGACGATTCCGATTTGGTAATCATCCTATGCGCCAACAGGAACTAAAACATGAGTTTGGTTCCTGTACCTTGTATCAGCTTTTTCTAGAGCGTAAAGATGCTGAATCATTGGCAAAGTGGCTGAATAAAGAAATCCAATGAGGATAAGCAATGCCGCAATATTTAACTTCATTAGAAAAATCATGGTTTGAGCTGCATCAGCATTATCATTTTTCTGAACCGCAGAAAGTTTTTAATAAGTTGATTGCTGCCTACAGTGAAAAGCAGCGGGCTTATCATACTCTGCAACATTTGTATGAATGTCTAGTTCTAGTTGATTCGATTCGAGCTGATTTAAATGATGCACATGCTGTTACATTGGCGCTCTGGTTTCATGATGCGATTTATGATCCCCAAGCAAAAGATAATGAGCTGAAAAGTGCTGAGCTATTCGAGCAATATTTAGCTCAAGATTTATCAATTGATATTGTTCAGAAGATAAAGCAGTGGATTATTGCCACGCAAAAGCACGAATCGACGAATGAGTTGGATTTGCAGTTTTTACTGGATATTGACTTAGCGATTCTAGCGGCTTCGCCAGAGCGTTTTGCGGAGTATGAGCAGCAGATTCAACAGGAATATGCTTGGGTAGATCCAGATGTTTATGCGATTAAGAGAAAAGAAGTTCTAGCGCATTTTTATCAGACAGAATCACTGTATCAAACCGAATATTTTCAACAGAATTTTGAGCAAAGGGCGAAGCAAAATTTAAATCGAATATTAAACATTTAGAATTGAGAGAATCATGGATCAGCTAATTCAAACATTGAAAGAGCTAGCGAAACAGCATCCGTTAGAAAAATATTTTATATGGGAGTTGCCAGAAAGTAATCCATTACCAATCCCTGTACATCTTGCCTCCGTATTTGAGCAAAATATTTATTTAAAACATAATTTCAATTCTTTATTGAATTCAGATGATTTAGCTGGTCGGTACTGGTTGATTCAAGAGTGGGGAGGTATACGTTCTTTTAAGCAAAATCCTAAAAATGACCTGTTATTGCTTAAATTTGAAAGTGAACTTACAAAAGGTGCTTTAACAAGAACTACTTTTTCAGTGATCTCTTCTTTATCAAAAGTCGCATCATTTATGGATCATCAGGCTTATGCAGTTTATGATTCCAGAGTCATTTATTCTTTAAACTGGTTGTTGTTTAAATATTCAACATTAAAGGAATTTTATCCTCAGCCGGTCGGAAGGAATGCTGATATAACTCAATATGAACTTAATACGATTTTTAATTTGTTTGATGGTCCTGTGAACTATAAAACTCATCGCATTGCTTATCATGATTATTGCCAATTAATGAAAAAATTATCGATGGAAGTGTATGCTAAGAGTGAGCCTTATTGGGCTGAAATGCTTTTGTTTATCCTTGCACCAAAATATATTGTGAATGATATAAAAAGCTCATTGCAGATAACATTAAAATGCTAGAAAGAAATGAGTGTTTTGGCGATTAAAAAAGGGAGCAAATAGCTCCCTTTGCTTTTTCTTTTCTTACTTAAAGAAATAACCTGTCTCAGGCGAGCTGGCATTGGCCATACGCTTACGCGGCATACGACCCGCTAAAAATGCTTCACGACCTGCTTCAACCGCTTTTTTCATGGCAGAAGCCATTAAAATTGGATTTTGTGCAGCAGCAATTGCTGTATTCATTAATACGCCGTCACAACCGAGTTCCATTGCAATGGCAGCGTCACTGGCGGTACCCACACCTGCATCCACCAACACAGGAACCTTAGCGTTCTCTTTGATGATTGAAATGGTGTGTGGATTCAAAATACCGAGACCAGAACCAATCAAACTGCCCAAAGGCATGATTGCGACACAACCCATACTTTCAAGTTCTTGGGCAACAATTGGGTCATCCGAGGTGTAGACCATGATTTCAAAACCATCATCAATCAGGGTCTGCGCTGCTTTCAGTGTTGCAGTGACATTTGGGTATAAAGTTTTTTCATCACCGAGCACTTCTAGCTTCACCAAATTGTGACCATCAAGCAGTTCACGTGCCAGCATACAGGTACGAATCGCGCTATCTGCATCAAAACAACCTGCTGTATTCGGCAGAATCGTGTATTTTTCTGGTGGAATCACTGAAAGCAAATTCGGCTGATCGGCATGCTGACCAATGTTTACACGACGAATTGCAACTGTGACAATTTCAGCGCCACTGGCTTGAATGGCTAAATCAGTTTCATTGAGATCTTTATACTTACCCGTTCCGACCAATAAACGAGATTGGAAAGTACGTGAACCAATAATTAAAGGGGAATCTTGCATGGGCTTACTCCATTTTTAGCCGATTAGCCGCCACCAACAGCTTGAATAATTTCTATACGATCTTCAGGAGCAATTAATGTTTGCTCAAGTCTACTTTTCGGAATAATCTGTTGGTTCTTCTCTACAGCAAAGCGTTTGCCTTCTAAGGCTAAATTTTGAATTAATTGCTGTAGGTTTTCACAAGACGTGTCTGTTGACTCGCCATTTAAATAGATGTGCATGATCAATCCTTATTTCGCATGCTTGATTGCTTGCCATGCGAGTAACAGCCAGCCCGCTATCATAAACGCACCGCCAATCGGTGTAATCGCACCTAAAATGCGAGGTAGGTCGAGCGCCATAATGTACAACGAACCGCAGAAAAAGATGATACCAATTTGGATCAAAATAAAAGGAATTTTTATTGGAAATGTTGCTGTAGTTTTATGCATGACGCCTAAGATAAGCAATCCAATCGCATGATAGAAAAAGTATTGAGTTGCTGTACCCCACCAAGTAAGTTGTTCTGGGGTTGCAAAAGATTTGAGTCCATGAGCACCAAAAGCACCCAACATAACTGCAAGCGCAAGGTTAAGCGCCGAGATAGCTATCCACATAATGATAATGGAACTGGAAATTTGATGAACAAAGTTAACATATTCGGGTGCTTAAACAAAGCCAGATAAAACAAAAGGGCATTAAAGCCCTTGTGTTTGATTCGATTTTAACTTGCAGACATGGCGGTTTTGATTTTTTCCATTGCATTCTTTTCAAGCTGGCGAATACGTTCTGCGGAAACATTATATTCTGCAGCCAGTTCATGCAAAGTTGATTTGTCATCATCTAACCAGCGACGTTGTAAAATATTCCGTGAACGATCATCTAGCTGATCCATTGCCTCATGTAAGGCAGTGGTGCTTTGTTCTTCGTAGTCTTCTTCTTCAACTAATCGAGCAGGATCGTAACGATTATCCTCGAGATACAGTGCAGGTGCTGTATGTGGTGTATCGTCATCATCATCGCCTTGTGCTTCAAAAGCAGCATCATAAGCGGTTAAGCGACCTTCCATTTCGAGCACTTGCTCTGGTGTGACATTCAAATCATTGGCAATTGATTTCGCTTCTTCCAAAGTGAGTCGTTTGCTTGATTTTTTAAGACTACGTAAGTTAAAGAATAATTTACGTTGTGCCTTTGTCGTTGCGATTTTGACAATACGCCAGTTACGAATCACATATTCATGGATTTCGGCTTTAATCCAGTGCACTGCAAAAGAAACTAAGCGAACCCCCATATTTGGATCGAAGCGTTTGACCGCTTTCATTAATCCAAGGTTACCTTCTTGAATGAGATCGCCTTGTGGCAATCCGTAACCTGCATAACTACGTGCAATATGGACAACAAAGCGTAGGTGTGACATTACCAATAGTTTGGCAGCATCAAGATCTTGGTCATAATAATAACGCTCAGCAAGTTCTTTTTCCTGCTCGGCCGTTAGAATTGGAATTTGATTGACAGTACTGATATATGCACCAAGGTTTACGCCTGGCGCAGACAATGACAGGGGCATCAATTGATTGCTGCTGTCAGTAGTCATGGAGTCTCCTTATAGGATGGTATTTAAGTCAACAATTTCATCTTAATGCGAATGTTCTTCATCACTAAGGAAATTTGAGTATAAAAATGTAAAGTTATCTAGTTTATCTTTAGCTAGAGTTTAGCAAAGAATCACGTAGATTCAATTAAATAGTGAAATTCACGATCTGAAATTTTCTGAGTTAAACATTGAAGTTGCTGAATTTGGCAATATCGTGTTACATCAATTTCACTATGTGGATCAGAAGATTTCAATAGATATTGTTGTATGCCGTTGGCTTTCTTTAAAGCACGCTTCAACATCAATAGTGGCATTGGGCAAGGTTGCCCTAAAGCATCAATAATGATGGGTGTGTTGGATGTGTTGGTCATATACGATTAAATCACTTCATTCAAAATTATCTTAACAAATTTTTGCGTAATTTTTGAGAGAAAAATTTCATTAAAAAAACAGCTAAATTATTGAAAAAAACAGATAGAAACATCGGAAATAACTAAAAATAATTCTATTAATTGTGATAAACCCATGATAAGCTCGATGCGTTTTAGAAAGTTGTTTAATGCAAATTAATTGTTTTAAACTCTATAACAAATGGATGTAACCGGAAATTGTTGATAGTTTTACAGAATGATTACAAGCTTTAAAATTATAAATATTTTAAAACCTTGTTGGCTCTGCTGTTTGCAACACCGGAAGGTCCTTATCTTTCAATATCTGAGGATTGACTTATGACAGCTCGTGAACAAGGCGTAGTAAAGTGGTTTAATGACACTAAAGGCTTTGGTTTTATTCAGCGTAATGGTGGTGATGACGTATTTGTTCATTTCCGCGCGATTATGGGTGATGGCCACCGTTCTTTACGTGACGGCCAACGCGTAGAATTCAGTGTTGTTCAAGGACAAAAAGGTTTCCAGGCTGAAAACGTTCAGCCTTTAGACTAATTTGTTGCCTTAACGCAATAAAAAACGCCCCAATCTTATTGGGGCGTTTTTATTTTTTATGGTTTATAATAATGACTTTCTTTTGGTCGTTGATGGTTCGAGAGCATATATGACATCTGGTTTTGAAACCTTAAATTTACATCCGCAGTTGAAGAAAGCGATTGATGCTTTGGGTTTTACACAAATGACCCCAATTCAGCAAAAGGTTTTAAAATATACATTAGCAGGGCATGATGCTATTGGTCGAGCACAAACAGGCACAGGAAAAACAGCTGCCTTTTTGGTTAGTGTGATCAATGATCTACTCAATAATCCAGTTCAAGAGCAACGATTCCGTGGTGAGCCACGTGCGTTAATTTTAGCGCCGACACGCGAGTTAGCATTACAGATTGAAAGTGATGCGCAAGCATTAACCAAGTTTTCAAACCTACATCTTGTAACCTTATTAGGCGGCGTAGATTTTGAAAAACAAAAGAAAATGTTGGATCGCAACTTTGTTGATATCATTGTTGCAACACCAGGCCGTTTGATCGATTTTGTGGAGCAAAAAGAAGTTTGGTTGGATAAAATTGAATTTCTGGTGATTGATGAAGCAGATCGTTTGTTGGATATGGGCTTTATTCCATCGGTTAAACGAATTGTTCGCTTTTCGCCATTTAAAGAACAACGTCAAACTTTGATGTTCTCTGCGACGTTTAGCTATGATGTTTTAAATCTTGCACGTCAATGGTTGTTCGAGCCTGTAACGGTAGAAATTGAACCTGAGCAAAAAACCAATAATGATGTTGAACAACGTGTTTATGTGGTTGCTAAACAAGATAAATACAAGTTATTGCAAGATATTTTGCGTGAAGAGCCAATTGATAAAGTCATGATCTTTGCAAATCGTCGAGATCAGGTACGCCGTTTGTATGACCATTTGAAACGTGATGGTTATAAAGTTGGTATGTTATCTGGTGAAATTGCACAAGATAAGCGTTTAAAAATGCTAGACCAATTCAAACAAGGTAAGAACAATATTATGATTGCAACTGATGTTGCTGGTCGTGGTATTCATGTGGATGGTGTTTCGCATGTGATTAACTTTACTTTGCCTGAACAGTCTGATGACTATGTACATCGTATTGGTCGTACAGGGCGTGCTGGCGCGCAGGGTGTGAGTATCAGTTTCCTTTCGGAAGATGATGCATTCTATTTGCCAGAAATTGAAAAAGCGATTGGTAAAAAATTACCATTAACGCGTTTAGAGGGTTATTGCTAAGTCTTGATCCATTTTATTGGATGTATTTAAGCGCAATATCTTTTAAGCAAAAGGCCAAATCATACTGTGATTTGGCCTTTTTGATTATTTAGTCAGAATAACAACTCAAATTACACAAAAGATTAAAGTTTTTTTTATAATTACTGTGATTATTTGCTGAATTGAAATAGATCAGCATGTAGAATATGGCGCATTACCTGGGAGGATATTATGGCTCTAATTTCAATGCGCCAGCTCTTGGATCACGCTGCAGAACATAACTACGGCGTACCAGCGTTTAACGTAAACAATTTAGAACAAATGCGCGCAATCATGCTCGCTGCAGATGCAACGAATTCACCTGTTATCGTGCAAGCTTCGGCTGGTGCGCGTAAATATGCGGGTGCACCATTCTTACGTCATCTTATTTTAGCTGCGATTGAAGAGTGGCCACATATTCCAGTGGTAATGCATCAAGATCATGGTACAAGTCCTGATATTTGTCAGCGTTCAATCCAGTTGGGCTTTAGCTCAGTAATGATGGATGGTTCATTGGGTGAAGATGGTAAAACACCAACATCATACGACTACAATGTTGATGTAACACGTCGAGTGGTGTCTATTGCACATGCATGTGGTGTTTCAGTTGAAGGTGAGATTGGTTGCTTAGGTAGCCTTGAAACTGGTATGGCGGGTGAAGAAGATGGTGTGGGCGCAGAAGGTGTACTTGACCACTCTCAGCTGTTAACTTCTGTTGAAGAAGCAACTCAGTTTGTTGCGGATACCAATGTTGATGCTTTGGCGATTGCTGTCGGTACTTCACATGGTGCGTACAAGTTTACACGTCCACCTACAGGCGATATCTTGGCTATTGACCGCATTAAAGAAATTCATGCTGCGTTACCAAATACGCATCTTGTAATGCATGGTTCAAGCTCTGTACCACAAGAGTGGTTAGCTGTGATTAACCAGTATGGTGGCGATATTAAAGAAACTTATGGTGTGCCTGTAGATCAGCTTGTAGAAGCGATTAAGCACGGTGTACGTAAGATTAATATTGATACCGATTTACGTTTGGCTTCTACTGGCGCAATGCGTCGTATGATGGCTGAAAAACCAAGTGAATTTGACCCGCGTAAATTCTTTGGTGAAACAGTTGAAGCAATGAAGCAAATCTGTGTGGATCGTTATAATTCATTTGGTACATCAGGTAATGCAGATAAAATTCGTCCAATTTCTTTAGAGAAAATGGTTGATCGTTACAAATAATCAATTTGTAATGTAAAAAAATAGCGGCGATTGCCGCTATTTTTTTAATTGATTAATTTTTTAAATAAAAAATGCCAGCGAATTGCTGGCATTTTTATTCTGCATATTTATTTTTGCTGTGCTTTTGAGTCTAAGCTTGCATCTTTGATTTCAACGTAGGCATTCGCACGAAGTTCACGCATCCAGCTATCAACTTCGGTATCGAACTGACGTTCACCTAAGATTTGACGTGCCATACGTTCTTGTACTTCTTTGGTCATGTCTTGTTCACGTGTATCTGTGACTTGCAAGATATGCCAACCGAACTGGCTTTGGAATGGTTTGCTGATTTGTCCAACAGGTGTTTCTTTCATCACCTTTTCAAATTCAGGTACCATTACGCCCGGACTTACCCAACCTAAGCTACCACCATCCCGCGCAGAGCCTGTGTCATTTGAATAGGTTGCAGCAAGTGTTGCAAAATCATCACCCGCTTTAGCACGGTTGTATAGGCTATCGATCATTTGCTTAGCGCGATCTATGCTTACAACTTCAGATGGTTGGATTAGGATATGGCGTGTCTGGTATTGAGAGACTAATGCTTTTTGTTCGTTTTGCTTACGTTCAAGTAGTTTTAAGACATGCACACCATCACGAACATTGATTAACTCGGTGGTTTGTCCAACTTGAAGTGGGGCAATACGTGCAGAGAGTTCCGTTGGGATTTCTGATAATGAGCGGAAACCCATGTCAGCACCATCGACTTTCACTGAAGCTGTTGATAGCTTAGAGCTAATCGATTTGGTGTCATCACTTGTTGTGAGGGATTGTTTTACCTGTTGAGCGACTTGCTGTACTTCATTGTTATTTTCACCCGAAATGCGCATGTGAATCACATGGACTTGAGTACCTAGCGCAGCTTGACCTTCTGGGGAGTTTAAAAAGTTTTCAACATCATGATCACTGATTTTAATACGTGACATCACTTGTTGCTGACGTAAACGACCAATGGCTAAGTCTTCTGCGACACGGTTGCGCAAGTTTTCATATGTACCTGGTGCAATTGCATCTAACTTTTGTTGAAATGCTTCAAGAGTATTTGCACCTGATTGATTTGCAACTTTTAGTACCGCAGCATTTAAGCTCTTTTCATCAGGCTTAATACCATAACGCTTTACTTGCTCTAATTGAGCTTGGCGAATGATGAGTTGATCAAGCACTTGCATTTGTAAATACTGTTGTGGAGGAACAGTTTTGTTTTGTGCTTTCATCTGGTGTTCTGTTTCAGCAATCCCTTGTTCTAAATCACTTTTTAGAATGACACTACTATCTACAATGGCAACAACCTCATCCGTTGGCTGTGCAAAGCTTTGCATTGATGAAGAAATTAGGGCAGCGAGAACAGTTGCTTTAAAGATATGTTGAAAAGGTTTTATCTTCATTAACGTTGTGTCCAAGATTGATTAATTTTGTTGAAACCTAAAACTCTGTTTTCTAGGAGAGAAGCAAGCTTATTGTTTAAAGCACCGAGACCTTTTAGGGTGAATTCAGCCATAACAGCATTCTTTTTACGAACGCCTGGGGTGTTTGGGTCATCCAGATCATTGTAGTAAGAACGACCATAAACTGAGACAGCCCAACAACATGACTCGTAATTTACACCAAGTAAATATTCACGCATCACATTATTGTCAATGTCGTATTGAGCATGACCCATAATACGCCAATTGTCTTTTACAGGTTGTATAAAGGATGCAACAACTTGGTCATAAGAATCTTGTCGATCTGGGATATCTTTACGGTAAAAATAGCCTAAGTTGTAAAGATTACCTTTGTCACCGGTATAGTAAGCTTGGAAATCGCGTTGTGCATTTTCGCCATTCGACATCCATGCAGAGTTAGATGTAATGGTGAAGTTCTGATTAAGCTGGCTTGATAAACTAACAATAGGGCCTGTACGTGTTTGGGTATCAAACTCATCGAGTTTTTCATTCAGACTGACACGGCGGTCACTAAAGTAATAACTTTGACCAATGCTTGCTTTAATGCGCTCTAGGCCTTCAGTATCTAACAAGCTATAAGTCACACCGAGCGACAAGAAATTATTGTCATCTAGACGGTCATGCCCATAGAAGCGATATGGGTTGAACAGTTGATCATAGTTGATCGACGCTGTAGTCGAATCAAAGTTTGGATGATCATCTTGGTTCTTATAAGGTGAGTAAGCATAAAAAGCACGAGGAGAAATACTCTGTAAGTATTTGCCTTCTTTCTCGAACGTTAAGCCTGTGGCAAGCGTGAATTGAGGAACAACAACTGATTTTTCTAAATCATCAGAAGCAGACAGTCCACGGCCTTCTTTTGAGTCTTGATCGTAGAAGGTGTTAATACTACGTACAGAGACTTCTGGAACGACATAGAACCAAGAAGGGGTTAAATAGTTGTAGCGAACTGCAAACTGGTTGTAGATACGCGTACCACTTGATTCTAGCGCAGAACCATCATCTACAGACTTTTTGAAATAAGCGGTATCGTTATTAAACTCGTATTGTAGACCTTGTGGATCACCAGTAACGTAGTTTAATAAGAATTGTGGAAGTCGAGCATAAGGTTTATCGACATCTTTAATGGTTTTATCTAGGGTTTGGAAATCTTCAACCTTCAACTGAGCTTTAAGGCCAGGAATCCCATTTTGGTAATTCAGTTCCCAAGCACGGCGCAAATTTAGATCGGTTCGTGTGTTCGGGTTGTTATTGAAGTCTGCGAAGTAATCTTTATCTGATGCGTAGTTATATTCTAAATTGGTCGACCATTGGTCGTCGATTTTCCAATTGTGAACAAAATGAAGGTCATCACGTGCTTCGCCGCCATATTGATCATCTTTGGCGATATAGCCTCCCCAAATACGACCAGAACCAAAGTTTTCAGTCATATAGCGGAAGTCAGCATCTAATTTCGGGCCACGTTTGCTCATGTAGCTCGGGGTGAGTGTGAGATCATAGTTTGGCGCAAGATTGAGATAAACAGGGGTGATTAACTGCGCACCACCATCATTGCTATAGCCAAAATTTGGACTCAATAAACCCGTAGTGCGTCGGTCATCAATCGGAAAGTTGAAATATGGGACTGCAAGTATAGGTACGTCTTTGACATAAAGCTTGGTGCCGCGGGTTACACCGCGACCTGTATCTTGGTTTAGCTCAATTTCTTTGGCCTGAATTTTCCATGCAGGTTTTTGCTCAGGAGGACAAGCGGTATAGCTCGCGTCCTTAAAAATGACTAAATTCTGATTTTCCCGTTTTATTTGACTGGCATGACCATGTGCATGCTGTTGTTCAGAGATATAGAAACTATTGTTTAAATCACCAGTCTGGGTTTTTAAATTATAGTTAATCGCATCACTTTGGGTGAGTAATCCTGATTGAGCAACCTGAACACGACCTTCGGCATTGGCAAATGTTTGTGTCGAATCGATTGTAACTTGATCAGCACGAATAGTTCGGCCTTCTTGATCGATGACAACATTGCCTTGTAAAACAGAATCACCTGTCGGGTTGTAATGCCCATAATCAGCGGTGAGCACAGAAGTGGTCGTATTTGCATTACCAGCCTTTGTTTCGGGGTTGATTGGAGTGACCCAAGTCCCTTGGCAAAATGAAGAGCTTAAATAACGATTGTCACGTAATTGCGCTTCTGGTGCAGATTTATCTACATAATATTGCTGGAAAAAACTTTCCCCAGGATAACTTTCTTGGTTTTGCTGTTCTTGATTCTGTCGAATGGCAGCTTTGAGCTGTTTATTGTCAAGCGTAGAGACAGCATCAGCTTGCGCCGCGAAACCTGATTGAATCGAGCCGCCGCACAAGAGTGTCAAAATAGCTGTTGCTAAAGGATTAAATTTAAACTGATGTTTCATTGTCTCATTAACCAATACGCTAATTCACAATTAATTATTGTCGCATCATAGAGAAAAAGTTGATAAGTGGCTACACTTAAGCTTTCAAAATCTCAGCTAGTTTTAGATTTTATTGCAAATGAATACACAACGTGAACAATTGATACAAACTTGGCTTCAAGCCACTCTCCAATCTGATCAATTTGAGATCAACTTTTTAGCAGGAGATGCAAGCTTTCGCCGCTATGCGCGAATTACGATACAAAACAAAACATATATGCTCATGGATGCGCCTCCTGAAAAAGAAGATTGTGCGCCATTTGTCAGCATTGATGAGTTTTTTGATGAAAATGGTGTGCGAGTTCCACATATCGTTGCGAAAGACTTAACCTTGGGTTTATTACTGCTTGAGGATTTTGGTGATGTTGTTTTATCAACATTACTCAATGATCAAACAGTTGATCATTACTATGCACAAAGTTTTAAGCAGTTGATTGAATTACAGCAGATCAATGGTCATGCGCAATTACCTGCGTATTCTTATGAAAAGTTAATGACGGAAATGCGTCTGTTGACAGAGTGGATGTTACCATCATTAAACATTCAGCCGACAGAGCAGCAGTTGGAAACGATTGAGCAGGCATTTGATTTCCTTGCGATCGAGGCGACTAATCAACCGCAAGTGATTGTACATCGTGACTTCCATAGTCGTAATTTGATGAAAATCGAAGATGAGCAAGAGCTTGGTGTAATTGACTTCCAAGATGCAGTGATCGGTGCTGATACCTACGATCTCATCTCGATTACGCGTGATGCTTATGTGCAGTGGAATGCTGAGCGTGTCTACGAATGGTTTGAAGTGTTCTATAACTTATTGCCAGCAGCAGCGAAAGAAAATCGTAGTTTTGAGCAGTTCAAACGAGATGCTGATCTGATGGCGATCCAACGTCATTTGAAAATCTTGGGTATCTTTGTGCGTCTATTTGAACGTGATGGCAAATCAGGTTATTTAAAAGATTTACCGCGCGTGATGTGGTATTTGCTTGAAGAAAGCCAAGGTTATGATGAACTGAATGACTTTATGCAGTTCATTCGTGACATCGTAATGCCGAAGTTTATCGAAAAATATGGTGATTACGAGGTTGCAGCATAATGAAAGCAATGATTCTTGCGGCTGGTCTTGGTAATCGTATGCGACCATTGACCTTGTATACGCCAAAACCTTTACTGGAAGTCGGTGGTAAGCCACTGATTGTTTGGCATATTGAGAAGTTGCAAAAAATCGGCGTCACCGAGATTGTCATTAATACGGCTTGGTTGGGTGAAAAACTTGCTGCTGCTTTAGGTGATGGCTCTCAATTTGGTGTAACTATTTTATGGTCACACGAAGGTGAAGGCTTGGAAACAGCAGGCGGCATTATTAATGCTTTGCCATTGTTGGGTGATGAACCTTTTATTTTGGTCAATGGTGATGTCTGGACCACAATGGATTTTTCTTCATTGTTGAATGTTCGGTTGGAAGATAAACAAGTACATTTAGTCTTGGTTGAAAATCCACCTCAGCACTTAAAAGGTGACTTTATTCTAGCGAATGATTTAGCTTACACTTTTGAGCAAGAGCAATTGGGTGAAGCCTTAACTTATAGTGGTGTTGCTGTTTTTGCACCACAGATGTTTGCAGGTTTGGAAAATGGCAAACGACCTTTAGCGCCATTATTGAAACAAGCCATGCAGCAGCAGCAAGTTTCGGCTGAAAAGTTGCAAGGAATTTGGGTGGATGTTGGTACACCTGAGCGTTTAGAGCAGCTTGATCAACAAATCAAGCAGGGCGCGTTTGCATAATAAAAAATGCTTTGTCTATCTGTGATTTGCATAAGAAAAGACAAAAACTTAAAGGATTGTGCAGTTTATCATGCTTGTAAATGATTAACTGCATAATCGTTCAACAAGTCCTGCTGTGCCTTGTATCAGAAATCGGTATACTGCACAGCAAGTTTATCGAGATGTCGCACTGTTATGCATCCTTTTTTTCAAGAATTAAAGCAAGGTAGCCAAGCTTTAGGTCTTAACCTAAGTGAAGAAGCCCTAACACTCTTATTGAAATATCAAGATGCGCTAGTGCTATGGAATAAGGCATACAATTTAACGGCAATTCGCGAGCCGAAAGAAATGCTGGTTAAACATTTATTAGATAGTTTAAGTATCTTAAATGATTTGCCCCAAGGCCGTTTGTTAGATGTGGGTACGGGCGGTGGTATGCCGGGCATGATCATTGCATTATGCCAACCAGAACGTTCTTGTGTACTATTAGATTCGAATGGGAAAAAGATTCGTTTCCTGAAGCAATTTATTGCAGACTTAAAACTGAAAAATGTAATTGCAGTCCAAACTCGTGTTGAAAATGAAGACAGCATTGGAGAACTTGGTCAGTTTGATGTCATTACAAGTCGAGCATTTGCTTCATTGACCGATTTTGTAGATGCAGCACAACCATATATGCATGAACAAAGTATCATTGCTGCAATGAAAGGCTTAATCCCAGAGGATGAAGTTGAGCAGATGAAAGATCAGTATTCATGTAAGATCATTGAACTGCGTGTGCCAAGATTGGATGAACAGCGTCATTTACTTTTACTTCAACGTATTCAATAAAAAATATTAAGGGTAGTCATGGCTCAAATTATTGCGATTGCAAACCAAAAAGGTGGTGTGGGAAAAACCACGACAGCAGTCAATCTTGCTGCCTCTTTGGCGATCTTGAAAAAACGTGTCTTGTTGGTCGATATGGACTCACAAGGGAATGCCACCATGGGGTCTGGTATTCAAAAGAATGATTTACTTTATTCAGTCACAGATGTGTTATTGGGTGAAGTGCCGATTGAAACGGCGATTCAAAAAGCTGAAGTGGGTTATAAGGTTTTAGGTGCAAACCGTGAACTTGCGGGTGTAGAACTTGCCATTGCAGAACAGGAAGGGCGAGAGTTCATTCTTAAAAATGCACTGCAAGAAGTTGATTCTGCATTTGATTATATTATTGTCGATTGTGCACCAAGCTTAAGCCTGATCACGGTGAATGCCTTGGCTGCCGTAAATGGTGTGATTATTCCAATGCAATGTGAATACTATGCTTTGGAAGGTTTGGCTGATCTTACACAGACCATTGATCGTATACAAAAAGCCCTTAATCCAAACTTGGAAATCGTTGGGGTATTACGTACCATGTATGATGCTCGTAATGCGTTGACCCGCGATGTGTCTGCTGAGTTAGAGCAATATTTTGGTAAAAAGTTATATGAAACGGTAATTCCTCGAAATATCCGTCTAGCAGAAGCGCCAGCCCATGGTTTACCTGTGATTTATTTCGAGAAAAGTTCCAAAGGTGCGATTGCATATTTGAACTTAGCCGCAGAAATGTTGAAGAAAAGTAAAGTGAAAAAAGGAAGTGCTGTATGAGCATCAAAAAACGCGGATTGGCTAAAGGTCGTGGTTTAGATGCGCTATTGGGTTCAATTCAAAAAGAGAAATTGCAACTTGAAGCACAAGCCTTGGATCATGGTCAACTCAAGCAAATTGATGTCAATTTATTGAAACGTGGTGAATACCAACCACGTAGTTTTATCCAAGAACAAGATTTACAAGAGCTTGCAGCATCAATTGAAAAACATGGTGTGATGCAACCGATTGTGATCCGTCCTGTGGATGATGAGCAACATCCTTACGAAATTATTGCGGGTGAACGTCGTTGGCGTGCTGCCCAATTAGCAGGTTTGACTGAAATTCCTGCGATTGTGCGTGACTTAAATGATCAAGTCGCAATTGCCTTGGCTCTAATTGAAAACATTCAACGTCAAGATTTAAACCCGATTGATCAAGCAGTCGCTTTACAGCGCTTTCATGATGAATTTGGTTTAAGTCATCAAGAAATTGCAGATACGGTGGGTAAGGCACGTACAACAGTGAGTAATCTGTTGCGCTTGTTGAGCTTAGCTGATCCGATTAAAGACCTAATACAACAAGGTCAGATTGATATGGGACATGCCCGTGCAATTCTGACTTTGAAGCCCAAAGATCAAATTGCAGTTGCGCAAATCGTGATTGAAAAAGGTTTGTCAGTACGTCAGACTGAACAGTTAGTTCGTGAGTGGAGTGAACCAAAGCCTGAAAAGGAAAAGGCCCAAATTTCTCCAGATATTGAACAATTGACTCAGAAACTTTCAGAGCGTTTCGGAGCAAATGTGAAAATTGACCATAACCAAAAAGGTAAAGGGAAAATGGTCATTCATTACCACTCATTGGATGAGTTGGATGGAATCCTCAATATTTGTTTACCTAACTAATATTAAGGGTGGGTTTGTTAGTCACTTTTGAGGTTGTTGAGTGATTAATGAATCCGAATCTATCCTTTTATAGTTTAAATATTATTGGGGAATAATATGTGGGAACTTGTGAAAGCGGGTGGTTGGTTAATGCTGCCTCTCATTCTCTCATCAATTTTTACGGTTGCGATTACACTTGAACGATATATTCGTTTAAAACGGTCACAAGTTTTGCCGCAGGCGTTGCTTGTTAATGGTTCGGATGTTGAATCGGTGATTGCTCGTTTACAACAAGATGATGCAGCAAAAAGCCCACTAGGTCGTATTTTAAAAGCGGGTTATGAACATCAAGATCAAGGCGAACAGTTTGCGCGTGCTCAGATGGAAGCAACGGCTTCACAAGAAATCAGTCATCTCGAAAAAAATATCAATTTCTTAGGCACTCTGAGTGCAATTGCACCTTTATTAGGCTTGCTTGGAACGGTCCTCGGGATTATTGAATCATTTTTGGTAATTGATGTTGGCTCTGCTGGTAATGCCAGTATGATGATGCCGGGTATTTCTAAAGCCTTGATTACAACCGCTGTCGGGATGTTGATTGCGATTCCTGCAATGATTGCTTATCGCTATTTCCAGCGAGTTGTGCATGAATATATTGCTGAATTAGAGCAACAATCGACTTTGTTTCATGCTGCGCTTTTTTATAAAAAAGCAGCACATGTCCAAGAACACCGTCGTGCAAGCTAAGCCGAGGTGCTCGTATGAAGTTTAAGCGCTCTCAAGTTGAAGATATTCATATCAATTTGACACCAATGATTGACTGTATGTTATTTATTTTGGTGTTTTTATTATTATCGACGACATTTAGTCAACAAAGTCGTATAAACCTGACATTGCCAGATGCGCAGGGTGTTCCACCTAAACAATTCGATCACAAAATTGAAATCATGGTAGACTCCACAGGGCACTATTCTGTGAATGGTCAAGCGTTATCAAGTAAAGATATTGCGGATTTAAGCACGGCAATTAAGCAGGTTGCACAAGATCGTCGTGATTTTATGTTTATTATTGCGGCTGATGCCAAAGCTGCGCATCAAGACGTAATTCGTGTGATGGATGTTGCAGGTCAACTCGGTTTTGTTAACGTCAATATCAGCACTAAAGTTCCAACGAGAGGTTTTACTGAGTGAATCAGGATTTTAAGGTATATGTCCGTTTAATATCGTATTTAAAATCTTATTGGGGCGTTGCCTTATTAGTCTTGCTTGGCTTTGGAATCAACGCTGCGACGGAGGTTTCTGTCGCAAAGTTGCTGAAATACATTATTGATGCCATCCAAGAAGGCAGTCGTACAAACTTAGATTGGTTTCCAGCGCTGATTGTTTTACTGATGTTTTTCCGTGGTGTTGGTCTATTCCTTGGTGGATATTTTTCTGCGGTTATTTCGCGTAGTTTGGTGTTTAGTATCCGTCAGGAAGTCTATGCAAAATTGTTAAGACTCCCAGCCCAATACTATCTTGATAACAGTGCGGGTCATATCAGTGCCAAGTTGATGTATAACGTAGAGCAGTTAACAGCTGCTTCTTCTGAATCTTTGCAGACCCTGATCAAAGATGGTTTGATTGTTATTGGTCTATTAAGCTATCTGCTTTATACCAACTGGCGTTTAACCCTTTGTATCGTGGTTTTCATGCCATTTATTGGGATATTGGTCAGAATCGCATCGAAGAAAATGCGGAAACTTTCGATCCAAGTCCAAAATACCATGGGTGATGTGAACCATGTGGTTCAAGAAACCATTACCGCTAACTCGGTTGTGAAGAGTTTTACGGGTGAGGCGTTTGAACAAAAACGTTTTTATAAGTCCTCAGAAGAAAACTTACGCCGTGGTTTGAAAATGGTGGTGGTACAAAATATTAACAGCCCAATTATTCAGCTGTTATTATCAATGGCGATGGCAATCATTCTTTGGCTGGCGTTGCGCCCACAAGTATTTGGAGATACCTCAGCGGGTGAGTTTATTTCATTCATTACCGCAGCGGGCTTGATTTCTAAGCCAGTGAAGAACCTGACTGATATCAATGAAAAACTACAACGTGGGTTGGCAGCAGCACATTCGGTCTTTGAATTATTGGATATGCCTGAAGAAGTCAATAATGGTCAACTTAAGCCTGCATTGAAAGGTAATATTCAATTTGATCATGCCAACCTGCGTTATGATGATGGCACCCATGCGATTAAAGACTTCTCTTTGGATATTAAGGCTGGTCAAACTGTTGCACTGGTTGGACGTTCGGGGGCTGGGAAAACCTCATTGGTCAACATGCTGCCACGCTTTCAAGAGTTAAGCGAAGGGCAAATCTATTTTGATGGTATTCCTGTTCAAGAGATTGAGTTAGCTTATCTGCGCTCACAAATTGCAACCGTGAATCAGCAAGTGGTGTTATTTAACCGTTCAGTACGCGATAACATTGCTTATGGTCAGTTACAAGACTCAAGTGATGAGCAAGTGATTGCCGCTGCTAAAGCTGCTTATGCACATGACTTTATTATGAACTTGCCACAAGGCTATGACACGATTCTAGGTGCCCAAGGCTTAAACCTATCAGGTGGCCAGCGTCAACGTATTGCCATTGCAAGAGCAATTTTAAAAGATTCTCCGATTTTAATTTTAGATGAAGCGACCAGTGCTTTGGATAACGAATCTGAATACTTCATCCAACAAGCATTTGATGAAGCTATGCAAGGTCGTACCACTATCGTGATTGCTCACCGCTTATCTACAGTTGAAAATGCAGATGTCATTGTGGTGATGGATAAAGGTCAGATTATTGAGCAAGGTACCCATGCTGAGCTATTAGCAAAACATGGCATGTATTATCAGCTACACCAACGCAATTTTGAGGAAAACTAAGTATGTCGATGGCGCAACGAATACAGGATGCTTGGAATGAACAAGCTTCGTGGTTGGTGGTGTTGCGCCCACTGTCTTGGTTATACCGATTTGGTTTTTGTGCCAATCAAGCCTTGTATAAACACGGAATTAAACCCGTTTATACAGCACCCGTACCTGTCATGGTGATTGGTAATATTACGGTTGGTGGGAGTGGTAAAACACCATTGTTGATTCAGCTGGTCAAATATTTACAGCAACAGCAGATTCGGGTGGGTGTGATTAGTCGAGGTTATGGCGGCGAAGGCCCATTTCCGCTTTTGGTGACTCAACAATCTGAGCCCGATGCTGCAGGTGACGAACCTTGCCTTATTGTCCAATCTACCCAAGTGCCAATGGCGGTTGGGCCGAATCGACAAGCTTCGATTGAGTTGTTACTCGAAAATGAACAACTGGATCTCATTATTAGTGATGATGGTTTGCAACATTGGGCTCTGGCACGTCAGCTTGAATGGATTGTACTCGATCAAAATCGAGGTTTAGGTAATGAAAAACTATTACCAGAAGGTTATCTACGTGAGCCTAAATCACGCTTAAATGGTAGTACTGTCATTGAGCATAGCAAAACCGCACAAGCACAAAGAAGTATGTATTTGGCGGTTGGCCAGCCATACCTTTTAAATACAAATGTTGAAGTGGATTGGTTTGATGCTACTCAATATTTTAATGCGGTTGTTGGTATTGGCTTTCCACAACGTTTTTATCACACCTTAAATACGATAGGCGTGCAGCAATATCAGGCGCATGAGTTCCCAGATCATCATGATTATGAAATTGATGATTTAAGCTTCGACAACCAAGAAGCTATTATCACCACTGAAAAAGATGCCGTAAAGTTTAAAACCTTATTAAAGCAACATCCTGAATTTAACACGCCGATTTGGGTGGTTCCTGTTGAGGCCGTTTTATCATCCGATTGTTATGACTTGCTGAAACAGCAGTTACAACACGTCGGTATTCAATTTTCTTAGAGAGCGACCATGAAACATATTGTCATTCCAGCTCGTTTTGCCAGTTCTCGTTTACCAGCAAAACCGTTATTACTCATTCATGGCCGTCCAATGATTTTGCGTGTGGTCGACCAAGCCAAAAAAGTTGCTGGTTTTGATGATCTGTGTGTGGCTACGGATGACGAGCGCATCGCAGAGGTATGTCGAGCGGAAGGAATTGATGTGGTGATGACCCGTGCAGAACATCCTTCAGGCACCGACCGTTTAAGCGAAGTTGCACGTCTGAAAGGATGGTCACAAGATGATATTATTGTCAACGTACAAGGCGATGAGCCATTGTTGCCTGCACAATTGGTTCAGCAGGTGAGTCAGCTTTTAGTTGAAAATCCGCAATGTTCAATGTCTACGCTGTGTGAACCAATCCATCAGTTAGAAGAGTTTCAGCGAGATAGTATAGTTAAAGTGGTGATGAGTAAGCGTAATGAGGCGCTGTATTTTAGCCGAGCAACCATTCCGTATGATCGTGATGCTGCGAAACAGGCTGAACCAACATTGCATGATCAAGCTTTTCGTCATTTAGGTCTATATGCCTATCGTGTGAAATTACTACAAGATTATGTCACTTGGGAACAAGGTCATCTCGAAAAGTTGGAAAGTTTAGAGCAACTCCGTGTGCTCGAAAACGGTCACCGTATTGCTATTGCTGTGGCAGAAGCCAACTTACCGCCAGGGGTTGATACTCAGGCAGATTTAGACCGTCTAAATACTTTGCCTTTGAGTGCATTTGAATAATTATGGTCGATACTCAAGCTACAGTGATTTATCCTTGGCATGCTCAGACATGGGAGCTATTAACAACTCGTTTCCCTGAACTTGGGCATGGTCTTTTATTTTACGGAAAGAAAGGTTGCGCCAAGAAAGAGTTTGCAGAGCGATTTGTGGCTTGGGTGCTGTGTTTAAATAAGCAAGCACAACGGGCATGTGGTGAGTGTACCAGTTGTCAATGGTTGAAGTCTGATACGCATCCAAACTATGTGCATATCACCACAGATGAAGACAATAAAAAGCAAAATGCAAAGATTAAAATTGAAAAAATTCGAGACCTACTTCCGTTTGTTCAGCAAACAGGAGAAGGTTGGCGGGTAGTGGTTATTGAGCCTGCCGAAGCACTGAATACCGCCTCAGCCAATGCACTGCTCAAGACCTTGGAAGAGCCTGGTGAGAAGGTTGTATTGATCTTGCTTGCAGATCATTACTTAAAACTTCCTGCAACCATTCGAAGTCGATTACAGCACTTCGCTTTAGATCGCTTGACGATTCAGGATGCACAAACATTTGTGCAGCAGCAAATTCCAGAAATATCGAATGAACAAATCTCATTATTGTTGAGTCTTGCTAATGATATGCCTTTGACTGCTATTGAGATTGAAAAGAGTGAGTGGTTACAGAAGCGTGCATTATTCTTGAGTGATTGGTTTAAATTGGTTGCTGAAAAAAATATGCCTTTAAACTATTCAAATAAGTGGTCTAAAGAATTAAATTTCTCTGAATTGATCACCATGTTTGAATATCTTTTAGGGGATCTGATTAGTTTAAAATTGAATCAATCATTAAAAAATAATGATTTGGACTTTAAATCACTAGCCGAATTCTATAGTTTAGAGGCACTTTTTACTATTTATTCTGACTTACAGCAAAAAAAGTTAATGATTGAACAAAATGTACAAACCCAATTGGTATTGGATGAGTTGTTTATTCAATTGATGAATGTTAATTAAGTAAATTTTAAAAATATTTTAATTAAATTTATAGACTTAACCCTCTGGAAAAATCAGGAGGGTGGGTTTTTATCATGTTTATGTAAAGTTTGTATATAAATTGTTCGAGGCTCTTCAAACCTTATTAAAAATATATAAAATGTGAGTTACTTCACAATAATATTAAAAAATAAGGAATATAGAGATGAAAATAACATTTATCGCGATTGCTTTATCATTTGCAATGATACCTAATATTGCAATGGCTGAACCGAAATTTGTATCCAATATTAATGGCTCCTCATTTGCGATTAATGCTTCAAATGCAGGTTCTCAAGCATATGAATGTGTCTATAGCTATTCTTTCAATCATGCCAAAGGTGTGGTAGCGAGTCAGTTCAGTGGTAAGTTTTATATTGAAGCTGGGGTGAGTAATATTTCCGTGATTTCAAGAAATACAGACCAAATGATTAGCACCTTGGATTTTGATTATAAATGTACTGAAAAATAGTCATGCATATATTGAATACTCAGTAAAAAAACCGCTTGGAAGAGCGGTTTTTTTTATGGGAAAAATTTCTATTACGCTGGATGTTAAAAATTCACATATACAAATAAATATGTTATTTTTTCACATGGCGTTTTGCTAGGTATGCTAGGGAATTTAGATATGCACATAAAAACACTTTTGGTCGCTTTAAGCTTTTTGTCATTGAGTGCTTGTCAGACATTGGATTCAGCAATGTCTGCAACGGATGGAATTTTAAATAAAACTGGAGATATCCTGAGTGGAGACTTTCGTGGTTTAGGCCCCGCAAAGAAAGCAACACTTTCTGAAATCTGGAGAGATTGGCAACAAAATGAAATTACTGCAAAGCGGAAATGGGATGCTCAACGTCTTGAAGTGCCGGGAATCATTACCCGCATTACTAAAACAGGTGAAGTGATTTCTCAAAACCAAATCGCAATTATTTTTAAAGATCCAAGTAATAGTAAGTGTAAAGGGCAAGGCTTGACTCGCGATGATTTAAAAGTAAATACAGACAAAATTAGCAATCTAAAAGTTGGCGATCGAATTATCGTGACGGGTGTGCTTGGTACCACAGAATCGAAATGGGCGACACAAGGTGAATGTTGGTTCTCATTTGATAAAGCCGAGATCGTAAAAGCCACAAAGTAATATTTTGATCGAGATAGTAAGCAAGTCTTACTATCTTTATCGATCTGACGTATTTATGGGTTTAACGTGTTGTTATCATCTTCACTTTTTGCAGAAATGGGCGTGTGATAAACCAGTTTTAATTGGTTGTTGTTGAGGAGGTAGAATTTTTTAGCATAGATATCTTTTCCATTCATTTGAACGGAACCATGTGTGACCAATAATAAGCTATTGGGTTGGATATCAATTAATTTTTCTCCAGTTTCACCACCGAATACTTCGAGAATTTTTCCTGTTCTCTTGCTGATTAAAGTGAGGCTGAAACACATAGCACCACAACCCCAACCAACCGCGACATATTCTCCAGCATAGTCAGGTTTTTGTTTCAGTCCTTCTGATCATCGTGTTCTAAACAAACGAGCATCAGCATCACTCATGTCTAATTTTGCAGTGGGTCCTGTATAGATTTGCACTGGATAGTCGGTGAATTTAGGTTGTTTGTTCAAAATCTTCGCATAGAGCACGGACGGACTTAATAGATAAGCACTACACAAGATGATTAGACTTATTCTTTTCATTCTAAATTCCTTTGGATCTGCCTTTTTATGTTTTAGTCGAGTAGGTTCAGTCTGTTTTGGTGAATTGTCATCTAGTTTTAAACAATCCTTTCTATAATGCATGGCTTGTTTAAATAAAGCGCAGATTGATTGCTTTGTTCGGGTTTTATTTAAACATTATTTGTTGTTTGTTCGATTGTTTTCTATAATCAAGTCATAAATCGAGTATAGATTTTTTATTAGACGGTCACCAATGAGAATTCTCTAAAATTATGTATGGTTAGTAATATTTTTAGATTTATCAATGGTATAAAATTATTAACGTTTTGATGAATTCGTTTTTGACAGGGGAATGTTATGCAACCACAAATGATGGGCGGAATTATACAGGTCAATATTCCAGATAAAACCACATTGCAATCCAGCTATATGCCTTTTGTTGTGGGTGGTGGTTTGTTCGTACCGACGAAACAAGCCGTTAAAATGGGACAAGAGGTGTTTGTATTGGCAACCTTGCCAGAGCAATCACAAAAGATTCCTTTGACTGGAAAAGTGATCTGGATTTCGCATAAACAGACGCATTTTAAACCACAAGGCTTTGCGATCCAACTTGTGGGGGAAAAAGGTGTGTATTATAAAAACGAAGCTGAAAAATTATTGGCGGGTATGAAAGGCTTGGATCGTCCAAGCTATACGATGTAGTTGTAAAGAGAATAGGAAGAACGAGTGTTTGTTGATACGCATTGCCATTTAACCATGTTAGATCTCAGTCCTTATCAAGGGGATTTGGATCAAGCACTTGAACAAGCACGACTTGCAGGTGTTTCCAAGTTCATGGGGATTTCAGTTGATCTTGATGATCATGTTAAATTGGCTGAAATTGCTGCTCGCCATCAGGATGTAGGCTATTCAGTGGGTGTGCACCCTTGTGAAGACGAGCATATTATGGCACGTGCAACAACGGATTATCTGGTGCAACTCGCTCAGTCAGACAAAGTCTGGGCCTTAGGAGAAACGGGTTTAGATTATTACCACAGTACTGATTTTGTTGCTGAGCAAAAACGTTGTTTTGCACGTCATATTGAAGCATCGAAAATTGTTAAAAAGCCTGTGGTGGTGCATACCCGAGCAGCGAAACACGATACGGTAGATATCATTCGGTCAGAACAATCTACACATGGCATCTTGCATTGTTTTACTGAAGACTGGGAAACCGCAAAGGCTGTATTAGATTGCGGCTATTATATTTCCTTTTCAGGTATTGTCTCTTTTAAAAATGCGCAAGACTTACGTGATGTTGCGAAGCAGGTACCACTTGATCGTTTGCTTATCGAAACAGATAGCCCTTATTTAGCGCCTGTGCCATATCGTGGTAAAACCAATGAACCGAAATACGTTCCTTTTGTAGCAAAAGCATTAAGTGATGTATATGATAAATCGGTTGAAGAGATTGGCATGATTACAACACAAAATTTTGAGAATCTCTTAAATTTGAAATAAACGGTTTTTGATGTACTAGGAAAGAGAGTTATTACGTGAAAATGGATCGTCAGGCTCAGTTTAGAGCACGAGAAGTATTAATTTTTCAAATCGCGGAGCAACTCCTATTAGAAAATGGCGAAGCTGGTATGACGCTGGATGCCTTGGCAGCTGAGCTGGATCTTGCCAAAGGTACGCTATATAAGCATTTTCAAAGTAAAGATGAATTGTATATGCTGCTCATTATCCGTAATGAGCGTATGTTATTGGAAATGATTCAGGATACGGAAAAGGCTTTCCCTGAACATTTAGCATTCTTTATGCTGCATCATTTACATCACCCAGAACGTACAGCATTATTTCACCAAATTGAAGAACGTCTTTCGACAACGGGCCAGGGCATTCAATTGCTTTTTAGTGAGTTGTATAAAGTACGCCGACAGCGCTTACGTATCATTATTCGTATGACTGAAAGTTATTTATTGGGTATCAATAGCACGATGACCACACGTGATTATCTCGCATCAATTTGGTCGTTAACATACGGTGCAGCGGTTATATTGAATTCGAGTTTCTATCAACGCTATTTAGGTTCTCGAGATACCTTACGCGTTGCCTATATTGAGCAGGCTTTAGCATTACCTAAGCTACTCGAACCTGTTCTCCCATAGTTGAAACAATAATGAGATCGCCACTGCATTCGCAAAAAGCCTTTACCCTGATTGAGATCATGGTGGTGATTGTCATTATGACAATCATGGCATCTCTGGTGGTATTAAATATTGGTGGGGTCGATCAACGCCGGGCCATGCAAGCCAGAGAAATGTTTATTCTTGATCTTAAAAAAATAAATAAAGAAGCAACAGATCAGGCCAAAGTTTTTGCTCTAAATACTCAGAATGCCACAGATGTTGCACCGTTTAGCTATAACTTGTTTGAATACCATGATCAAAGTCGTGAGCAGATTCAGCAGGCAGACCGTACTTGGCAACTGTATAAAGAATTTAAAACTCGCCAATTACCCGATCATGTGTCTTTCAGTATCCAAAGTTTGGACACAGCGACTTATAACAAAGCAAAAAATGAAGACTTGTTGGGGGGGAGAGCTCCTCAATTGATTTGGTTTGGGAATGGTGAAGTGAAACCAGTTCGAATTCAGTTCTACTATGAGCAAAAACCGATTGGCCATGAGTTGCAGTTAGATCACTTGGGTAAAATTGATGAAAGTTAGATATTGGGGAAATCGCGCTTCATCGTGTACTCGAAGCATAGCTTTCGGTCTTGCAGCAGGGAAACCTCATACCTCAAGTAAAGCTTCTCAGTCTTCTTGCGAAGTGACGCTTCTCAGGGAGAAACGTTGTTTCACTAACCCTGCAACTCGAAGCATAGCTTCTCGCCTTGCGACACGATCGAGCCTTGCTCGATTTAATCGTGTTCACGTCGAGCATAGCTCTCCGTCTTGCGCTCGGGTGAAACGTTGTTTCATTAACCCTCGCTCAGGATTTACCTTGCTCGAAGTGATGGTGGCCTTGGCAATCTTTGCTGTAGCTGCAATTGCCTTAACTAAAGTTGCCATGCAATACACTCAGTCGACATCGAATGCGATTTTGCGTACCAAAGCGCAATTTGTAGGGATGAATGAAGTTGCATCGATGGAAATCAATCAGGAATGGCTAGAGGGAACACAATCCAAGCAAGTGACTTCTCAAGGTGAAACCTGGCAAATTGATAAAAAGGCCCAGTCGACGATTAGTCCGAAAATCCAACGTATCGAGTTGCAAGTCAGCTTATTTAATAATGAACAAGGTAAGGTCGAGGCGGGTATTACCAATCTTGTGTTCTTTAACTATCCTGCAAAGGCGAGAACACAATGAAATATAATGCTGAGCATCGCTTTTCGCCTCACTCTGGCTTTACCTTGGTTGAGTTGTTGGTTGCAATTGCGATTTTTGCCGTGCTTTCGATGCTGGGGTGGAAGGTCTTTGATTATCTATTAAAAGTAAAAGATCGTAATGCTGAGCATGAAATGCACCTATTTGCCTTGCAAGATGCATATCAACAAGTATTAAGAGATAGCTTGCAGATTATTCCATTGACAGCAAATGATGGAAGGCAGTTGCAAGCAGCTATTGTATTGAATGATCAAAGTTTTTCATTTAGTAAGGCAGGTGTTTCTGATCCATTGAAGCAGGGACTATCACCTTATGAGCGTATTGAATATCGCTATGATTCTGCACAGAAGAAAGTGTATCGATTGAAATATTCAAATCTCAATATCCCGAATCGTGTGCAACCGATCTCAAGTACATTGTTGGAAAATGTAGATCAGTTTAAAGTGCTGGTTTTGAACCCGCAAGAATTGACACAGTGGCCTGAGAATAGTGACCCGAGCAATATTACTGAACTTAAAAAATTACCGCTAGGCATAAAAATACAGTTAACTGTTGCAGGTACGGACTATGAATGGATCTATAGTTTATTGAATACACAGGCATATTTACAGTCGATAGGAAATTCAAGCGGTATGGGTGGGGGCGCAAATTTACCTAATAATAAAGATGGATCAAATTCATCTAATCCTACTCAACTTCCAACACAATGAGCAAGAGGCATATTCAGTGATTAGAAAAGCTCAAAGTTATGGAGTTGCTCAGCGTGGCATTGCATTATTAACCATTTTGGTCATGGTCGCTTTAGCAACGATTTTGGCAGCGACCATTGCCAAACGCCAGACCAATACCTCTGAAAATACTGGGTATTTGATGCGCCAAGATCAATCTTTATTGTATGCAAAAAGTGCTGAAGCTTTTTTTTCTGAGTTACTTATTCAAGACAGCGATAATGGCGGCACGATTGATCATTTACAGGAGAACTGGGCCAAACCTATGCCACCATTCCCAGTCGAGGATGGTTCTGTTTCTGGGCGCTTAATGGATGAATCCGGGAAATTTAATCTTAATAATTTAGTTAAGGCAGATGGTAGTCAAGTTGATGATTCGGCTCGACGTTGGTTTGAAAAATTGTTGCAGCGAGTTGGTTTACCCGCTGAACTGAGTCAAGCTGTGATTGACTGGCAAGATGTTAATGATGAGACAACAGGTGCAATGGGCGCTGAGAGTAATTATTATCAAGGTTTAGACCCTGCATATTTAGTGCCGAATACGAAGTTTCATAGTGTAGATGAACTGAAACTGGTAAAGGGATTTGAAGGTAAAAATTACGATTTAATAAAGCCTTATGTCACGGCACTGCCCGAACAGACCAAAGTAAATATGAATACAGCACCTGCATTATTGCTCGCCAGTATTGATCCGAAAGTTGATGTTAAAGCGGTAGAGCAGGAACTGAAAACCAAACAAGCCAATTTGACTTATTTCAATAATGTTGAAGATTTATGGAAGTTAAGTGCTTTTTCTGGAATAGATGAACAAAGCAAAACTGATGCTGCGACTTTCCTTGATAGCAAATCAAGCTATTTCACTGCTCAAATTGAAGTTGTTTTAAGCGAACGGAAAAGACAGTTTACCAGCTCATTAGCACGAAAAGACAAGCAAGTATTTGTTTATTCTAGAAGTCTTTCGCCATTTGAGTAGTATTCTTTATTGAGTTATCAAATGGTGACAAGATTTAAAATCAATCCCAATGCTTGTTTTTTTGCTTTATAATAAAATTCGTTTGCAGATAAAAGATTAGCTTGGTGCATGTTAATTCGTAAATTGTTTAAGTTTGAAAATGCTCATATTGTACGTAACTGTACATCGGACCGTTGTAAGCGTTCGATTCATGGGCATAGCTATAAAGTTGAATTATTATTAAAAGCGTCAAAGTTAGATCATGGGCAAATGGTCTATGACTTCGGTCTGTTAAAAGGCGTCATCAAAGAGTTGTATGATAGTTTTGATCATGCAATTTGTTTTTGGCAGAAAGATGATCTTGCTTATATTGATGCATGTAAAACATTTAGCGCGCGTTGGATTGCGTTACCTGTTTCCCCATCGGCTGAACAGTTTTCTCGTATTTTCTTTTATCTTGCTCAGCAGGTATTGAACTCGACCACCACTCAAAATGGTGAGGGTGATGTTGAGGTTTATTCTGTTATTGTGCATGAAACGGATACAGGTTACGCACAGAGTTTTCAAGAAGATATCGACAATGAGCAAATGGGTGTATTAAATTTGGATCAAATTGTATTTTCAGAGCAAGTACAAGCTGAATGGAGTGATGTTCAGATGTATGAAAATCTGAAAAAAGGAATCAAATTCCAAAACCCAAACGTAGAATTACAAGTTAATATTTGAGTGTGTTTTCACTCCAGTGAGTGAATTTATTTCAAGGAATGTGGATGCAATTTACTGAACAGCAACAGGACAAACTAAGTAAAGTTCAGTTGGATGAGTCTTGGAAAATCTCACTTTCAGAGTTTCTATTGAGTCAAAAAATGGATAATTTGAGGGAGTTTTTGCAACAAGAAAAACTTGCAGAAAAAACCATTTATCCACCAAGTAAACAAATTTTTAATGCGCTGAATACGACACCACTTGGTGGCGTCAAAGTGGTGATTTTAGGGCAAGACCCGTATCATGGTCCAAACCAAGCCAATGGTTTGAGCTTTTCGGTACAAAAAGGGATTGCATTACCACCGTCCTTGCGTAATATTTTTCATGAATTACATACGGACTTGGCAGTACCAGTTTCACGTCATGGCGACTTAAGTAAATGGGCGGCACAAGGCGTACTCTTACTGAACAGTGTACTCACGGTAGAAGCAGGACAACCGACTTCACATCAAAAACAAGGATGGGAAGAGTTCACGGATAGCGTAATTGATGTATTAAATGAACAACGTGAACATATCGTGTTTATTTTGTGGGGTGCCTACGCACAGCGCAAAGGTCAACGTATTGATCGTAATAAACATCTAGTACTAAGTGCAGCGCATCCATCACCGCTAGCAGCGAATCGTGGTGGTTTTTTTGGCTGTAAAGTATTTTCAAAAACAAATCATTACTTGAAACAACATGGCATTGAGCCTATAGACTGGCAATTGGACGCATAATGACTTCTCCTGATTTAAATAGCTATCATCCAGATTTAGTTATTGAACACGCAAAAAATGGTTGGCGAATCATTCGTCTGAATCGACCTAAATCGTTGCACGCTTTAGATGAATCAATCGTAAGTGCGCTGCTTCAAGTGTTTGAAGATTTTCATGTCGATGAGACGGTTAAAGCGATTTGGTTTGACTCAACTACACCAAAAGCATTTTGTGCGGGCGGTGATGTTCGCAAGTTACGTCAATTGGTGATTAATCAGGAAGTGGATGCTGCGAATCAATTCTTCCAGCAGGAATATGCACTTGATTTACTGTTGCATAACTATGCTAAACCAATCGTGGTTTGGGGAGAGGGTTATGTGATGGGTGGTGGGCTTGGTCTATTTATGGCTGCACCATTTCGCTTAGTTACGCCTTATTCACGTTTGGCTATGCCAGAAATCAATATCGGCTTATACCCTGATGTTGGTGCAAGCCGCTTCTTGGCTGATCGTGGACAAATTGGTTTGTTTACTGGCTTGACGGGTTCAATTATGACGGCAGCGGGTGCATTTAGCATCGGTTGGGCGACGCATATCTGCGAAGCGCAACGTGATAATATGCTTCAAAAAGTACTCAGTGTGGATTGGAATCATTACCCTGCTGGCGCATTTAGAGCGATTGACGATACCTTAAATAGTTTGCATCGCCCTGTGGCATCTGGACCATTACAAAACTCGATTGATGTGATTCATAGTGTATGTCGCGGTCAAAGCTTTGAATATGATTATCAGTCGATTATTGGTTTAAGTGATGCGAGTAGTGACTGGTTGCGTCAAGCCAGTGAAAACTTACAGAAAGGCTCGCCAAGCACGGCTGCAATCACATGGTTGTTATGGCAGTGGGGCAAGCAAGGGCATGCATGGGATGAAGTGTTTGCATTAGAAGCACAGATTTCTGATTGGAAAATTCGCCACCCAGATTTTGTCGAAGGGGTTCGTGCGCGTTTGGTTGATAAAGACTTATCTCCAGAATGGCAGGCAACTGAGCAACTCAGCTTGAAAGGTATCTTGGGAGATTGTCCTCCTGTGACTAATATCGAAAGCTGGAATGCTTTATTAAAGCAATACGGTGTCATTGCCTGATTGTTATGAGTTCTGAAAAATTTAATGATGAATATTGGATGCAGCTTGCCTATGAGCAGGCTGCATTAGCAGCAGCGCAGGGTGAAATACCTGTCGGAGCAATTCTGGTCAGCAAGGGGCAGGTAATCGGTGCTGGATATAATGCGCCAATTAAATTGTCGGATCCAACAGCACATGCTGAAATACAAGCGTTGCGTGCGGCTTGTCAGTCTTTAAATAACTATCGCTTGCCCGACGATACAACACTTTATGTGACGCTTGAACCTTGTACCATGTGTGTGGGTGCATTAATTCATGCACGGATACAGCGTGTGGTTTTTGCTACGACTGAACCAAAAGCAGGTTCATTGGTGAGTGCTAGACAATTGCTTGATAGTGGCTATTACAATCATAAGTTTGTCTTTGAACAAGGTTGCTTACAAGAACAATGTTCATTGCAATTGAGTGATTTTTTTAAACAAAGAAGAAATGAAAAGAAGAAAATCCGTTTGTCAAAAACGTCCTTAAATGATTAAAAATGTCTTATGAGTTGTGGCAAACTAAGCCTCCGATGATTTTGGGTTACATCAAAAGGCGAACTTATGCGTAATGCAATCACCATAGAAAAAGAATTTAATGCACCGATTTCCGAAGTTTTTGACTTACTGTCAAAACATGCCACTTATAACAAGGCATTTGCACCTTTACAGGTTGTTCGCGTAAAGGATTCTGCTGATCCAGAACGTCCTGATGGTGTAGGTTCGATTCGCCGTATGGGCTTTGGAGCGATTAAGCCTTTACAAGAAGAAATCACTTTGTTGGAAGAAAATAAGCGTATTGAGTATAAGTTGATTAATAATCCTTTGGTGAAGCATCACTTGGGGCAAATTGATTTTAAAGAAATTACACCTTTTATAACTTTAGTAACTTATAAGATTGAATTTACAGCAAAAGCACCTTTAGTCAGTAAATTAGTTCTTGCACAACTCAAAGCAGCGATTACACTAGGGTTCTCAAAATTAGCCAAATCAGTTGCTTCATAAGAGATGGGAATGACAGTTCATATTATTACGATAGATGGTCCAAGCGGTTCGGGCAAAGGCACATTGGCTGCTAAAATTGCAGCACATTATCATTTTAATTTATTAGATTCTGGTGCTTTATATCGTTTACTTGGACTGTCATTGTTTCAGCGAGGCTTGCTGGATCAAATTGATGCGAACTTAGATCAATGCGTTGAGTATGCGACGCATTTGGATATTGAATTTAAAACGACTGAAGCAGCGACACTTGTTTTTTTGGAGGGTGTAGATGTCACTAACACTATTCGAACGGAACAAGTGGGTGAGTATGCCTCTAAAGTTGCAACTGTACCTGAATTAAGAAAGGCATTATTCTCGCGCCAACGTGCATTTATTCAAGCACCAGGATTGGTTGCAGATGGTCGTGACATGGCAACTTCTATTTTTCCAGAAGCCCAAGCGAAAATTTATTTAACCGCTTCGGCTGAGTCTCGGGCGGAGCGACGCGTAAAACAGTTGCAGGGCATGGGCCTTGATGCTAAAATAAGCGACATTTTATCTAACATACAAGCTAGAGATAAGCGAGATATGGAGCGCACAGTTGCTCCGCTCAAACCAGCTGATGATGCGTATATCATTGATAGTTCTACAATAGGCATCGATGAAGTGTTTCAGTTAATGGTTGACTATATCAATAGCTGTATAAAATAGATACACAATTTTTTATCAGTTGAAGCATTGCTTGATCAGATTTTTTGGACAATGTAACAACTTAACTAAACCGGCCTTGTCTGATCCAAGACCGCGGACTTTATCAGGTATATCATGACCGAATCTTTTGCAGCCCTCTTTGAAGAAAGTGAATTAAACCTCAACGTTGAAAAGGGTGCAGTCATCCAAGGTACTGTTGTTAGTATCGATTCTGACTGGGTTACTGTTGACACTGGCCTTAAATCTGAAGGCGTAGTTGACCGTGCTGAATTTTTAAATGAACAACGTGAACTTGAAGTTCAAGTTGGCGATACTGTTGACGTAGTTGTTGAAGCGCTTGACAACGGTATGGGTCAAACAGTTTTATCACGTGAAAAAGCGAAACGTGCTGAAACTTGGACTAAACTTGAGAAAATCTTTGAAGACGGCGAAATCGTTACTGGTGTTATCTCTGGTAAGGTTAAAGGCGGTTTCACTGTTGACATCGGTCCTGTACGTGCATTCTTACCAGGTTCTTTAGTTGACACTCGTCCTATCCGTGACACGACTCACCTTGAAGGTAAAGAGTTAGAGTTCAAAGTAATCAAACTTGATGCTAAACGTAACAACGTTGTTGTATCTCGTCGTGCAGTTATGGAAGCTGAATCTTCAGCTGACCGTGAAGCATTACTTGCTCAACTTGAAGAAGGTCAAACAGTTACAGGTACAATCAAGAACCTTACTGATTACGGCGCGTTCGTTGATCTTGGCGGTATTGATGGTCTTCTACATATCACAGATATGGCTTGGAAGCGTATCAAGCACCCTTCAGAAGTTGTTGAAGTTGGTCAAGAAGTTACTGTTAAAGTACTTAAATTTGACCGCGAGCGTAACCGCGTATCTTTAGGCCTTAAGCAATTAGGCGAAGATCCATGGTTAGCGATCATGAGCCGTTACCCTAAAGGTTCTATCGTTAAAGCACGTGTAACTAACTTAACTGACTACGGTTGCTTCGCTGAAATCGCTGAAGGCGTTGAAGGCTTAGTACACGTTTCAGAAATGGACCACACAAACAAAAACATCCACCCATCTAAAGTTGTTCAGATTGGTGACGAAGTTGATGTTATGGTTCTTGAAGTTGACGAAGAACGTCGTCGTATTTCATTGGGTATCAAACAAACTCGTGCTAACCCATGGGAAGAGTTTGCTAAAGCAAATGAAAAAGGCGAAAAAGTTTCTGGTACGATCAAGTCAATCACTGACTTCGGTATCTTCATCGGTTTATCTGGTGGTATCGACGGTTTAGTACATTTATCTGACATTTCTTGGAACGAACAAGGCGAAGAAGCTATCCGTCGTTACAAGAAAGGTGACACAGTTGAAGCAGTTATCTTATCTGTAGATGCTGAAGGTAACCGTATCAGCCTTGGTATCAAGCAATTAAACAGCGATCCATTCAATGATTTCTTAGCTGCTAACGAGCGCGGTGCTTTAGTTAAAGGTACTGTAACTGCTGTTGATGCTAAAGGTGCTACAGTTAAATTAGCTGATGACATCGAAGCAACGCTTAAAGCTTCTGAAATCAACCGTGACCGCGTTGAAGATGCAACTAAGTTCTTAGAAGTTGGCCAAGAAGTTGAAGCGAAGATCATCAACGTTGATCGTAAATCTCGCTCTATCAACTTGTCTATCAAAGCGAAAGACGAAGCTGAAGAGAAAGAAGCTGTGAACAATGCTCGCCAAGCTGCTGCGACTCAAACTGCAGAAAGCAATGGTCCTAAGACTATTGGTGACTTAATTAAAGCTCAAATGAAGTAATTTGTTAAAAAGTACGTTTCTTGTAACTGAGACGTACTTTTTTATACAAAAATACTGCAAACGGTAGCGTAGTAATCATGTACTGCGCTACCGTTTTGTATTTAAACAGGTTATTATTAAAAACATTGAAAAGTAGCAATAATTAAAGAGGTCATCAATGACTACTGAAGCACTTAATAAATCTGATTTAATTGAACGGATTGCACTTAAAAACCCACACTTGGCTGAGCCTTTGGTAGAAGATGCAGTTAAGATTATGATTGATCAAATGATTGAAGCGCTTTCAAGCGGCGATCGTATTGAAATCCGTGGTTTTGGTAGTTTTGCATTGCATCACCGTGAGCCACGTTTAGGTCGTAATCCTAAAACAGGTCGATCTGTAGATGTTGCAGCGAAAGCGGTCCCACACTTTAAACCTGGTAAAGCACTTCGTGATGCAGTAAACGAATCTGCTGAATAAGAATTGAGGTGTTTATGCGTTATGTATTAATTGCATTACTCGTTGCCATTTTTGGTTATTCACTCGCTTTGGTTCTTCAGAACCCAGCTGAGTTACAAGTGGATTTATTATTTACTCAAGTCCCAGCCATGCGTTTAGGTCTTCTCCTTTTATTGACGCTTGCATTGGGTATTGTGGTGGGTTTATTACTAGGCGTTCAAGTTTTCCGAGTCTTCCAGACCAGTTGGGAAATTAAACGGCTTCGTAAAGATATCGACTATCTTCGAAAAGAGCAGATCCAACTTGCACAACAAGCTGCCGCAGAAGCTGCTGCAAGTGTACGACATGAAAAAACAGTGTTGGATATTAATCCTGAAAGTCAAACGCGTACGCCACTGTAATTAAAAATATTTTGAGGGTTGTAAAGTCTGAAGATTTTAGAACCCTATTAAATGGCCCTTTATTGGATTTAAAGGGCCATTTTTTATGGAAAACCTAAATATCTTAAAGTGGCAGTAATCAGCATGGCCGCAAGAATAACCACGATCAGTGAACATTTCTTCCAAGCAAAGATAAGAGCTACGGCAACGCCCACGATCTTACTGATTCCACTAAAATGAGCCTCAGAAAAAAGTGTATTGAATACGGCCAAGGTAAACAGTAGTACACAAGCAGAGTCTGCCAGTAGTTGTTTATGATGTTCTTTAAAGGTCATGCGATTGGCTAGATAAAAACCTGAGTAGCGAATTAAATAGGTACCAAGGGCAAGCACAACAATTCCAACAAAGATATAACTTTCACTATATTTCATTTTGACTTACCTTTTAACAGTAGACCTAACATGGAAACGAGCACTGGTAAGCCTGTTGGTAGTAAGGGAATTGATGCTACGGATAATGTGCTACCTAAAAATACACGGTGTCGTGTAGTTTTATTCTTTAGCATAGGTAAGATTAATGCGAAAAGAATGGCAGGAAATGCAGCATCTATACCAAATACATAAATATCAGGAATATTTTTACTGAGTATATAGCCAATAAAAACACCAATTGGCCAGAGAATAGCAATCCCTAATCCGCACATCCAATAGGCTTTTTGTTTGGCTTGATCTTCTTGTTGGCTTAGTCCAAACATGACGCTTTCATCATTCATGATATGGCAGGCAATAAACCGATAAGCATTCTTTTCAATAAATGTTGCAACGGATAAACCAAATGGCAGATGGCGTAGGTTGATCAATATACCGGTCAATGCCGCAAAAATAGGATTGGTGCCAGTTGCAATCATACCAATGAATGTAAATTCTGCAGCGCCTGCGAGGACTGTGAGTGATAACAGCAAAGGAATCCACATCGGTACATCGAAGCTTGCAGCAACTGAGCCCAAGGAAATGCCCACAATTCCTGTTGCAACTGAAATCAATACGATGGCTTTGATTAGATTAAATTGTTCTTTATCTTGCATCATTGGTTTCTATATCAAACGAACGTACGATATAATAGATTAATTTTATGCCGTTCGTCAAAACGAACGTTCGTTTTTTATGGTGTTATATGAGTTTGCCAATTGAAATTGTCGCCAAAGGCTTACAACGAGAAAGACAGAAGTCTGGATTATCTTTAGCAGAAGTGGCTCGCCGAGCAGGGATTGCGAAATCGACCCTGTCTCAATTGGAAGCAGCTCAAGGTAATCCAAGTCTAGAAACTTTATGGGCCTTATGTGTTGCTTTAGATATTCCATTTGCGAAATTGATGGAATCAAATATTGCGCAAACTCAAGTGATTCGTTTTGGTGAGGGGCCGTCAGTCAGTTCTGAAATCGCGCATTATCAAGCAATCTTATTGGCCAATTGCCCAACAGGCGCTAGACGGGATGTATATATATTAACGACACAACCCGGTGAGCCACGTTGCAGTCAGCCACACCCGATTGGGAGTGTTGAGCATATTATTATTATGAAAGGACGAGCAAAAGTGGGGTTGGTTGCGGAACCTATTTTGTTGAATGAAGGGGATTATATTTGTTATCCCGCAGATCAAGCGCATATCTTTGAAGCTCTGGAAGTGGATACTAGAGCGATCTTGATATCGGAGCAAAGATAAAGATCATTTCATCATTTTAAAAAAGCTTTTTTGTATTATGATGACTTTCTTGCTTTGTTCATTCTACTAATCACTTTATAATTAGCCGATTTTTATGTGATGGAACTAGATTCGTGAGTATTATTGTTGCCTTAGACGCAAAAAGCCAATATGACGCCTTAACAATTGTAGATCAGCTTGATCCGTCACTTTGTCGTGTCAAAGTAGGCAAAGAGCTTTTTACTCATGAAGGCCCATCAATCGTAAAAAATTTACAAGATAAAGGCTTTGAAGTTTTTCTTGATTTAAAATTTCACGATATTCCGAACACGACTGCTCAAGCGGTGTGTGCTGCCGCGGATCTTGGTGTGTGGATGGTGAATGTGCATGCATCGGGTGGCCGTAAAATGATGGAAACCTGTGTAGAGCGCCTTAAAGCGGGTAATTATTCAACTCAATTGATCGCAGTCACAGTTTTGACTTCAATGGGCCGTGAAGACTTACGTGATCTAGGTTTGGATATAGAACCTGTCGAGCATGTAAAGCGTTTAGCAAAACTTACTCAAGACAGCGGATTAGATGGTGTCGTGTGTTCAGCACAAGAAGCCAAGATCCTTCGTGAACTATTAGGACAAGAGTTTGCATTGGTCACACCAGGGATTCGTCCTGAGGGTTCAAATGCAGATGACCAAAAACGTATCGTAACGCCAAAGCAAGCAATGCAAGACGGATCAACGCATTTAGTCATTGGCCGCCCAATTACCAAGGCTGAGAATCCAACTGAGATGTTGAAATCAATCTTGGCTTCAATCTAATAAAGTACGATGTTAAAACTTCATACTTAGAAATAAGCTGATTAAGAGTGGTGCGAGAAGTGACAAGATCAATCCACTCATCATGGCATGTGGGACATAATGTGTGCCACATGATTGTTTGACCATGGCAAGTGTGACATCCATTGACGTTGCACCTGCACTGGAAATCGCAGAGCGTGGAAAACGCCAGCCAAGACAATACATCAATAAAATGGCAAAAATTTCTCTAAACAAGTCCGTTAATAAAGCAATTCCACCCAGTTTGGCTGAGTGTATTTCAGTGAATAAAATCCCTGACATGGAATACCAGCCATAGCCTTGGGCTAAGGCCATGACTTCGTTAAGACTATATTCATTGGATAAGATGAAATAATTTAACAGGGATGCCAAGCATGAACCAACAAATGCAGCCACGGGAACCAGCAAAATTTTCCAACTCAACCAACTACGATCAAATTGGGTGAAGGCCAGTTCGATCCCGATCAAAAAAATAAAGATCAGTAATAAATACCAACTATTAAAGCTGATCGTTAAACCTGAACTATTGACCATGACGCCGAATAGAATACCAACCCCCAAAGCCAAAAATGCTTTGGCGATATTCTTGAGTGCATTGAGAAATAGGTGTAAGGAAATCTTTCCTTGTACACTTTGGCGATCAATCAGTTTGTAGGTGATCAAGCAAATAAAAAATGAACCAATCGAGGTGGTAAATGCAATCAGTAATGCTGGCGGTAGAATAGCAGTAGGATTTTGAACGTGATTTAAGGCTTGAGTCAGTTCAAATGCCACGCTAATCAGTAAAATATAAGAAAAATAGGGCAGTATTTTAAATACGAATTGTTTAATTGTCTGTGATAAATGTGGCCCGACAAAATAGCCTAAGCTAATGCAAACAAAAATCTGGAAGATTAAAACAAGAGAGGTCATACAATCAGAGCGTTTATAGTGCTGATTTATTATGCAGGGAAATCTGATACTTGAATAGATTTATATATCATTTGATATAGAAAGTTTTGAAGATAAACGGATATCAATAAACTTGGGGGATACTGAGTAGATGATTATGTTGCCATTCAGGTAGATGGCATATAAATACAATCTCTTATTCAGCTATGAATATCCTGTTGGCTGAAATATAATTTTAGCAGTAATAAAGGTGGATGATTTGTGACAGCAGCTAAGATTCAAAAAGTGGCATTAGAACGGTTTGCAAAACAGGGCTTTGCAGCAACATCGCTAAACGAGATTGCGACTGATGTCGGGATAAAAAAACCTTCAATTTATGCACATTTTAAGAATAAGGACGAATTGTATCTCAGTCTGATTCCAATCATGATTGATGAAGAATTGGGACATGCCAAGGTTGTATTGCAAGGCGGAGAAAAAATCCAGCAGCAATTACTGCATTACTTTGAAAGTATCGAACAGCGTTTTGATGCATCATATGGTGTTCAATTTTGGATGAATGCATTAATTAGTCCGCCTGTGCACTTATATGATCAGGTAATTGAACCGATGCATGTCTTTATGGCGGAACTGGAAAATGTATTTTTACAAGCCATTCAACACTCTATTTTAATAGAAAATAAGCATCAACTGGATAGTGTCGCTCTGGCTCGTGTATGCATGAGCTTTGTCGATGCCTTACAAAGCGAATTGATCTATGGTGGGCGAGAGAAGTTTCACCTCAGATTGGATGCGATCTTAAAAGCATTAAATATTCTGATCAGCGCCTAAGTTCAGACACTGATCAAGTGTAATTTCTTTATTCTGTTTCTACTCTAGCAAATGATTCGCGCTGTTCTAGCGCAGCATAAAGACATAAGCCCAGAGCGATAGCACCACAAATAAACAAGCTGCTTGGAAGTAAGCTGACATTGATTTCTATTAAGCTCACAACAAAACCGATCAGTGCCGCGAAAGCATACTGTAGTAAGCCCATTAATGAGGACGCTGCACCCGTTAAATGCTGTGGACTTTGCTGCATGGTTAGTGCTGTTAAATTGCCAAAAATGAATCCAGTCGACCAGATGCTTAATCCTAAAAGTGCAATGTATTGCCATAAATTTAAGTCATAAAAATATAGGCTGAGCATCAAAATAAAACTAGAACCGCTGAATAAGCACATACCGATGACAAGCAATTGTTGAGCCGACCAACGTTTGAGTAACAGGATTGAGGTTTGTCCTAGGGTAATTAAGCCAATCGCATTCGCAGCAAATAAGGTACTAAAACTTTCGTTGTGAATATGGTAGTGCTGAATAAAAATAAAAGGCGATTGGCTGAGGTAAACAAAGAAAGCACCTAAGATAAACCCACCAGCAATCGTATAACTGATAAAGCTTTTATTCAGACAAAGCGTTTGATAGCTATTTTTGATCGCAGTGAATTGCAATGCTTGTCGATATTGAGGTTTCAATGTCTCTGGAATGGCTTGATTTCCCCATAGCCACAGGACCGAACCAAGCACTGCCAATGTATAGAAAATCAAATGCCAAGAGCCGATGCGTAAGATCACACTACCCAACAAGGGGGCAAGAATTGGTACAATCATCATGACTTGCATCAAAATAGAAAAATTCTTGGCACTGGTTTTGGCATCGCACACATCAGAAATAATTGCTCTTGGAACCACGAGACCTGCTGATGCACCTATTGCTTGTAAGAAACGTGCAGCCAGTAACCACTCAATCGTTGGTGCAACGGCTGCCAGTATTGATCCTAAGATAAAAACAGCGATTCCGATTAGTAAGGGATTACGTCGACCAAAGCGATCAAGCAATGGACCATAGATACCTTGACCAATGGCGAGTCCAATCAGAAATACCGACAGGGTGAGTTGTATATGACCTGGCGTAGTCGCAAAACTTTCTGCAAGCAGTGGAAATGCTGGCAAATAAATATCTATTGCCAATGCATCCAAGGCGGTAAAAAGGGAGAGCAATAGTAACAAAGACCAACTGATCTTTGAGATGGGAGGAGCAGCGTTCATGTTTTGTGTACTCTTTCGAGGGAAACAATATTTATTTTAACTACCTAACGGTAGGTAGTTAAAATATTAACATGAATATTTAGGTCTTGCATAGAGAAGAACAGGGGGGGTTAAATCAGATTCATAAAGCGTTGCAATAAAAAAAACACCTTTAAGCTTTTAAAGGTGTTCTTGATATTTGGAAGAATTCATCTATTTCTGCTTAAGCAGCATGGTTTTTTGAATTAACCGCTGTGCTGATAAAATTATAATCAGCAACATTCACTTTACGCGTCTCTAGCCAATATCTCCATGTATATGTTGGCCATAAAGAAAAGTTCTTACCATCTGCCGCTTGATACCAACTGCTACAGCCACCTGCTTGCCAAACTGTACCTTTGAGATGATCTTGAACACGTTGATTGAACCGGTCTTGAACTTCGTGCTTGATCTCAACCGCTTGTGTACCTGTTTTATCAACGGTTTGGATCAATTGTAGAATATAGTTGACCTGAGACTCGATCATGAAAATCACAGAATTATGTCCAAGAATCGTATTTGGTCCAAGTAACTGGAACAAATTCGGGAAGTTCTTGGTACTCACGCCATAATAACTTTCCGCACCATCTTTCCATGCTTGTTTAAGTTCTATGCCATTACGACCAACACAATTGAAATGTTTTAAGTAAATGCGTGGATCAGTAATAAAGCCAGTACCATAAATCAAGCAATCAATTTGACGTTCTTTACCATCTTTGGTGATGATACCGTTCTCTGTAATTTCCTGGATGGCATCTGTCACTAATTCAACATTTTTACGGTTGAAGGTTGGGAAGTACTTATTTGAAATAAGAATACGTTTACAGCCCATAACAAAATCTGGTGTCAATTTTTTCGCAAGCGCTTTATCTTTCACTTGATAGCGAATAAAGGCTTCAGCAAGTTTTTGACCATATTTCATAATCTGTGGTTGTACGATTGGTACAACACGTGATTCATTGGTCCAATAGAGACGGGTACGGTGAATCTGGCGATAAATATTCGACGCCTTAAATAAGCGCTTACTTAGCTGAGAATATTTACGCTCATCACGTGGAATGACCCAAGCTGCGGTGCGCTGGAACACATAAAGCTGTTTTACTTCTACTGCGATTTCAGGAATATATTGAATCGCGCTACCACCAGTACCGATTGAAACAACTGCTTTGCCGCTTAGATCGTAATTGTGATCCCATTGCGAAGAATGGAACACTTTACCTTTAAATTTCTCAATGCCTTTGATATGGGGAATTTGTGGCACGTGTAAGGGACCAGACGCAAAGATGACAAATTGAGCCTCAAGAATTGTCTGGTCTTTAAAATCTAGCGTCCACACATTGCGGTTTTCGTCAAATTCAGCATTGGTTACTTCGTGATTGAATTTGCAATAATCTCGAAGTCGGTATTGTTCAGTAATATTTTGAATATAATCAAAAATTTCATCTGCCTCAGCATAGCGTTTTGACCAGTCTGTTTTAGGTGCAAATGAAAGGGAATACATATGTGATTGAACGTCACACGCTGCGCCAGGATATTGGTTTTCTCGCCATGTACCGCCAACATCGTTGGTTTTTTCTAAAATTACAAAATCATTGATTTGACTTTGTAATAGTCGAATAGCCATCGCTAAGCCACCAAAGCCCGCACCAATAATTGCAACTTTTGTTTTTTGAATCGCATTTTTGGTTACATCACGCATAGTCTACGTCCTACACAGCTAAATTTTGTGCAAGTTTAACGGTTTTGACGAGATTAAATATGATTGTATAGACGTAAAACTTGATCATTTCGGCAATTCATTTGCACAACGTTTTATAGTAAAACATTAAAGTTTTGAGAACTGCATTCGGACTTATGAAGAGATCTATCCTCGGATTGATGTATTTGATTCAGGGCATGCGTCATGTCGGGATCGACGTGGATGCACGTTTAGCCAATATGGGAATACAGGCCGATGCTTTAGATCCTAGTTCAATTATTCCAGATGAGATTGAATGGGATATTTTGCAGCATATTAGTCAGGATATTTCACCTGAACAAGGTTTATTTATCGGACAGCATTATGCCTTAGCGGGTTATGGGCCTTTCCTGATGCTATTGGTTACTAGTGATACCTTGCATAAGGCACTATTAAATGGGGTTCAGTATCAGCAACTGACTCATCTTTTTGGTTCATTGCAGTTAAAGATAGAAGATGACTTGATCTATTTACTGTATCGACCGATTGATTTAAGTATGCATTTAGGTCAATTGAGAGCGCAATGCGAAATCTCGGGCACTTATAAGTTTTTACAAGATATCTTTAAGATGATGGGACTTGAAGTCCCTCAAATTCAAATTGAACTGCCATTTCATCGGCCTAAAGACTTAACACTGCTTGCAGCATATCAAGATTATTATGGGCAAGATGTCAAATTTGGATGTGCGCAAGCTGCTTTTATTTTAGAAAATACACAAATTTTAAACACAAAAATTCCGTCTGCCGATATTTTGACGTATCGTATTTATGAAGAAAAATGCCTACAGGATATTCAACATTTAGAAAAAACTGCCAGTCTCAAATTGACGGTGGTTGAGTATGTTGAGGATTATCTAGAAATGCAAAATGGGGTGATTCCAAGTATGGCGGAAACGGCGTGTGCATTGGATATTCCTGAGCGTACTTTGCGGCATCAATTGCAGCAAATGCAGACCAGCTATAAAGAAATTCGTGAAAGATTAATCAAACAGAAGGCAATAAAGTTTATTGAAAATAGTTCATATTCAATCGAACAGGTGGCCGAAATGTTGGGTTATTCTGAGCCTGCAGCATTTAATCATGCCTTTAAAAGATGGTTTGGATTGAGTCCTCGTCAATATAATCGAAATCATTAAATGATTAAAAATGGTACATTATGATGTTTAAACTCTATGATAATTAAGCCTAAAATCTAATGTCATTGAACGGAATGTTCGATATAATTTTCACCAATTAAAATTGCAATAACACCTTATGTCAAATTCTAAACCAGACTCACATAGCACTGCATTTATCCCAACATCACCTGCCGAGCGTTATGCTCAAGCAATTGAGTCAGGACAATTCATGCCAGATGAAGCACAAGCTCAGGCTGTGCAAGAGTTAGATCGAGTATGGAAAGAGTTACACACTCGCTATAAGGCTTCAAAGAAAGCATTTCGACGTTTCCGTCGTCAGACTTATCCTAAAGGCGTTTATATGTGGGGTGGTGTAGGTCGTGGAAAAACGTGGCTAATGGATCAGTTCTATGAATCTGTACCATTTCGCCGTAAAACACGTATGCATTTCCATCATTTTATGCAACATGTACATAAAGAGTTGAATAAACTTTCTGGCCAACGTAACCCTTTAGATTTGGTCGCTGATCAAATTTATAAGAATGCCGTTGTCATTTGTTTTGACGAATTTTTCGTATCGAATGTAACCGATGCTATGATCTTAAGTGATCTGTTCCAGAAGCTGTTTGAGCGTGGAATAACATTGGTTGCAACGTCAAACATTGCACCAGATGGTCTATACAAAAATGGAATTCATCGTGATCGTTTTATACCGACGATTGAGCTGGTGAAGAAGAACTGTAGTGTTCTGAATGTTGACGCTGGGGTGGATTATCGTTTGCGTGTATTGAAGCAGGCGCAATTGTTCAAATATCCATTAACCGATGATGCTCAAGCGTGGTTATCTGGTCGTTTTAAAGCTTTGACCCAGACACAGGCGCAATCTAATTCTCCAATCATGATTAATAATCGTGTGGTAGAGACTTTAGGTCATACAGAAGATGTATTGTGGTGTGAATTTTCAGAGTTATGCTTTAAACCACGTAGCCCAGCCGACTTTATTGAAATCGCGAATATCTACAATACCGTGCTGGTCAGCAATGTTCCGCATTTGACCGATTTCCTGTCAGAAGGAACACGCCGCTTTATTTACTTGGTCGATGAATTCTATGACCGTGGCGTAAAACTAATTCTTACCTCAGAAGATTCGATTATCGATCTGTATGAAGGTGAGAAACTGGCATTTGAAATTGAACGGACGCGTTCACGTTTATTGGAAATGCAATCGGATGATTATCTACATTCGGAGCACCGACAAATTCAGGTCGCACAGACTTCATAAATGAAAAGGCATTCTTCGGAATGCCTTTTTTTATAAACTTACATGGATAAGGCTTTATTCTTGGTCAAATTTTGCTATAACTAGATGAGTTTGAAAAAGGGAGTGTGTCGCATAAAGATAGTAAAAAACTCATTATTTGATATTTTGATAAGTATAAAAATTTGTGTTTGTCAATACTTCTAATGGGGAAAATGCTTACTATTTAGGAATGTGATATTACTATTCAGGCTAGTATAAATCAGTATACTAGAATTCTTGTTATAAAAAGTTAGCACCATCAGGAAAGACAATGACTGCACGTATTCAAAAAGGCAAGCTAGCGATTGCTAAAGAACTTTACGATTTCATCGAAAATGAAGCTTTACCAGGCACTGGTTTAGATAGTGAAACTTACTGGAAAAACTTCGAGCAAGTCGTTGTAGACCTTAGCCCAAAGAACAAAGCATTATTGGCTAAGCGTGATGATCTTCAAGCAAAGATTGATGAATGGCACCGCAATAATAAATTTGAATTAAATGCTTATAAAGCATTCTTAACTGAAATTGGCTACTTGGTTCCAGAAGTTGCTGACTTTCAAGTAACAACTGAAAATGTGGATGAAGAAATTGCTTTATTGGCAGGTCCACAATTGGTTGTACCTGTACGTAATGCACGTTATAGCTTGAATGCTGCTAATGCACGTTGGGGTTCTTTATATGACGCGCTGTATGGCACGGACGTAATTTCTGAAGAAGGCGGTGCAGAGAAAGGCAAAGGCTATAATTCAGTTCGTGGCGATAAAGTTATTGCTTTCGCAAAAGATTTCTTAAACCAAACTTTCCCATTGGCTCAAGGTTCGCATGCAGATGCAACTCAATATGCAGTGGTGAATAATGGTTTAGCTGTAACCTTAAAAGATGGTTCAACCACTTCTTTGGCACATGAATCACAATTTGTTGGTTTCAATGGCGAAGCTGCAAGCCCAACTGAGATTGTTTTATTAAATAATGGTTTGCATGTGATTATCGAAATCGATGCCAACAGCCCAGTAGGTAAGACAGATGCTGCTGGTGTGAAAGATTTAACACTTGAAGCTGCGGTTACAACCATTCAGGATTTGGAAGATTCTGTTGCTGCGGTTGATGCTGAAGAGAAGGTTGAAGGCTATCGTAACTGGTTAGGCCTAATGAAAGGTGACTTACAAGAGTCAATCGAGAAAAATGGTAAGACCATTACTCGTACCCTCAACAAAGACCGTACTGTTCAGAACCTAATTGGTGGCACGACTAAATTACATGGTCGTTCATTAATGTTGCTTCGTAACGTAGGCCACCTTATGACAAACCCTGCCATCCTTGTTGATGGTCAAGAAGTGTTTGAAGGCATCATGGATGCTCTAGTGACTCCATTACTGACAGTTGCGGATATTCGTGGTCAAAACGAAAACCAAAACTCTCGTAAAGGTTCAATGTATATCGTTAAGCCAAAAATGCATGGTCCAGAAGAAGTTGCATTTGCGGTTGAATTATTTGAGCGTGCTGAACAAGCAATTGGTTTGCCTGCAAAATCACTCAAAATCGGTATCATGGATGAAGAGCGTCGTACCTCTGTAAACTTGAAGAACTGTATTGCTGCTGCGAAAGATCGCACCATCTTCATCAACACAGGCTTTATGGATCGTACAGGTGATGAAATCCATACATCTATGGAAGCTGCACCAGTTGTTCGTAAAGAAGCAGTTAAAACACAAAAATGGATTGCTGCTTACGAAAACCGTAACGTGGCAATTGGTTTAGCATGTGGTTTACAAGGTAAAGCGCAAATTGGTAAAGGCATGTGGCCAAAACCAGACAGCATGAAAGACATGTTGGCGACGAAGACTGCACATCCAAATGCAGGTGCATCTTGTGCATGGGTTCCATCTCCAACGGGTGCGGTACTTCATGCATTGCATTATCATCAGATTAATGTAAAAGCACGTCAAGATGAGTTGGCTGCTGAAAACATGTTGTCATTAGATGACTTGTTAACACCACCGTTTGCACCTGAAACTAATTGGACTGCGGAAGAGTTAAACAACGAACTTGAAAATAACTGTCAAGGTATCTTGGGTTATGTGGTTCGTTGGGTAGACCTTGGTGTTGGTTGTTCTAAAGTACCAGACATCAATAACGTTGGTTTGATGGAAGACCGTGCTACTTTACGCATTTCATCTCAACACGTTGCAAACTGGTTACGTCACGGTATCGTAACGCGTGCACAAGTTGAAGAAGTGCTTAAGCGTATGGCTGTGATTGTTGATCAGCAAAATGCCAACGATCCACTTTATACGCCAATGGCACCAAACTTTGATGGTATTGCTTTCCAAGCCGCTTCTGATTTGATCTTTAAGGGCGCAGAGCAACCATCTGGTTATACAGAGCCATTGTTGCATGCTGCACGTTTAAAATTAAAAGGTTATACAGGTGATTAAGTTCATCTAAAATAAAAAAGCCTCTTCGGAGGCTTTTTTATTTGGTATGCAGGGTATGAACTTTAACTGTAAAAATATAGGCTCAATTTAAGTGCGCCAATTCATCTAGAACAGGATAAAACATCATCTTGATGAAATTTTTGTTATAATTCTCGAAGTTTGATCATTTAGCCGAATCATAACGATGTCACAAATTTTAAAATTAGATGCTTTAAAACAAGCGCAAGTTTCTACTTCGCCGTATCCTTACTTTGTCGTAGAAAATTCGATCATAGACAGCGAAGTGAAAGCTGTTATTCAGGATTTTCCAAAGATTGAACAGGGTGGTAGCTACAACATTGAAGATGTTGAAATTAAACCTAATTTTGATCGTTTCTTAAAATCATTAGATACCAAAGAATTCCGTCAGATTTTGACTGAAAAATTTGATGTGGATGTGATGGAACATCCGATGATGATCACCTTACGTGGTTATTCACGCCAAAAAGATGGTCGCATTCATTCTGACTCGAAAACCAAACTTCTGACTATTCTTATTTATCTAAATGAGTCTTGGGATGCACCTACAGGTCGTCTACGTATCTTGAATGATGAAAAGAACATGGATGACTACGTCGAAGAAATTGATGCGGGTCCCGGTACATTGGTTGCATTTAAAGTGACTGATAATGGTTGGCATGGTTATGTACCTTTTGAAGGACAGCGTCAGTCAATTCAAATTAACTTTTTAACCAGCGATAAAGCCAATGCCAAGCACCGCTTTATCCACGGTTTAAGTGCAAAAATGAAAAAGTTATTTGGCTAATTTATGCGATTAGAAAGAGGAGGCTTGATACCTCCTTTTTTTAACTTTGTTTTTAAGGATAAATACTCAACAAACTATGTGTGCCAACTATAAACCATTAACAGTCGAGCAAGCTCAACAGCTTGGTTTACCTTTGATTCCATTTGAATATGGGGAAGAAGTTTACCCAAGTTATACAACGCCTTTGCTATTTAAATCAGAGCAAGGGCTGGAGTGGCGGGAAGTATTGTTTGGTTTGGTACCAAAGTGGTCGGAAGATACCAATATTTCCAAGCATACTTATAATGCTCGACATGAAACTATTTTTCAGAAACCTAGTTTCTTGGAGGCGGCTTCAAAGTGCAAATTTGGTGTTATTCCTGTTTCTGAGTTCTATGAAAGTAAATACATTGATAATAAGCCTCAAAGATGGGGTGTACGTCGTAAAGATGGAAAGGCTTTCTTTATCGCGGCTTTATATGAGATCAGAAAGTTGGGCGATCAGGTGATCCGTTCGGCAACCATGCTTACGATGGATGCCATAGACCATCCGATGATGAAAGATTTCCATGAGCCGGGAGACGTAAAGCGGTCAGTGGTGGTTATTCCACATGAGCGCTTAGATGAATGGTTAAGCTTAAAACAACCACATCAACTCTATGAATTTATGCAGGGTTTTCCTGTAGAAGAATTTGAGTGTTCCCATGTTCCTAAAGCAAAGATTGTAAAAATAACACCGCAACTGAATATGTTTGATTGAGCTTAATATTTGAGTTGATGAGATTAAAAAAGGCTTCCTATCGGAAGCCTTTTTGGGATCAGTTGCTTAGCGCGCAAGATTTTTAAACATATGGCGCAGAATTTCCATTGTCTTTTCAATTTGCAATGGCGTTAAGCCATCAAATGATTGTTCGAGGATAACTGAGGTAAGATCATTAATTTTGGTAATCATTTCCTGACCTTTGTCTGTTAGATAGACGCGAGTGATACGACCATCTTCCTTGCATGAATACGTATCGATATAGCCTTCATCTTTGAGGCGATAAACAATTTTGGTTGTGGTCGACATTTTGGAAATGACCATGTCGGAAAGCTCTGACACACTGGCATGGGGTTTGACATGCAAGGCAATGAGAATACGGCGACGAGAATTGTCTAAGCCATATTTTTTGAGCACGTTATCGATATTTTGAACGTACTGAGCATTTACTTGAGAAATCCAGTAAAAAGGAAAGTCTTCCAGGTTAAATGAATCGGCTGTAGGTAAAAAACGCGCATATTTTTTTGGCATCACTTATTTCCTATACTTGCACAAGGAGCCACTCCTAGTCGCTCCTAGATTCCATGAAATGTCTATAACTTGCCTGTTAAAAAAATCGATCCTCTGATTTTTTTAGCATTCCATTTTTTAACAAATCTGTTCAAAGATAACGGTGAAATTATCTTTATTCTCAACGAATAAGTCATCATAAAATTCACATAAATCAGCTATTAATGATGTACTATCCAGTCGTCTTTCCTTCAAGGTTGTCCTACAGCCTTGCATTACTGCTTATTTGTAGAATAATCATATTGTAGAAAAAAAATACGATTTTTGACGTGACATTTTTATAATATTTTCTGTCTAAAATGTCATAAATATACGAAATCAATATATTTATAAAATAAATAACGCTTAAAAAAATAGCTAATACAACTATTTGAATTAATCAATTGGTTAAAATATAGCACATAAAAATTTTTTAAAAAGTTGAATAAATACATTCTTTATCACATTTTTTCGATGGAATTTTAAAATTTGTAGCTTTGAATAGATTTTGATGGGGCAATTTAGACATAAATTTGGTGTGTAGGACGAATTGTAGGAAATTAAAATGAGATATGAAAGGGATAACAATTGAACTTCGGAGATTAAATAGATAAAAAGACGCATCTAAACAGGATTACAGGTTTAGATGCGTAAAGTGCAAAATTGTGATGACTCATGTTTTTCTTAAAGCTTAAGTTCACTTTCCATCAGGGGCCATAGCTTTTGATGTGACTTTTTAAACATCGACATATGTCCAATTTGTTTGTAGCCATGTTGTTGTGGATTCAGTTCAATTAATTTGGTTGGTGCATTGGGGTATAAGCGCAATAAGTCTTTGACATTGGCTTGGGTGGCGATTTCATCATCAGTTGCCCAAAAAGAAGTAATCGGGCATTGAATTTCCTGATGATAATCTTCGAAGATACTTTTACCAATTGCATTCATGACATAACCAGGTTTACTGCAAAACTCAGCCCATTGTTTTGCAACATTTTTAGGGAGGTTTTCTCCCATCCCAATAAATTGAGTTGCGCCATAACCTTTCAAGAAGCTGGAAACTGGGAAAATAACGTTAAACATAACGGGCGCAAGGATTTTAGTTTTACCTTTCAAGCCTTTGACATGACCTGTAGAGCCAGCGATCGCCAAAACCTTAGCAACCTTGTTATAGTTTGAAGTAATCCCAAGTAATTGCCCACCAGCACTATGCCCAACAATAATCACTTTTTCAGCTTGAGTTCGCTCTAATAAGGTCTCAATTGCGGCTGGAATATCATAAATTCCCCAGTCATTTATACTGGCCTTAGAATTCTTGAGCGGGCCATGAAGCGATTCACCTATACCGCGAAAATCAAAGCTTAAAACGCTATAACCTTGTTTGCTCAGCCATTCTGCGAAAGCATGATAGAAATTTTTAGTAATTCCTGTCGCTGGACAAATCAAGATTGGGTAGGGTTTGGTATGATCTTGTGCAGGATAAAATTGTGCGGCAAGTTGATAGTCATCTTTGCAGCTCATCCAAAAAGATTCATAACTCTTCATTAGAAAGATACTCTTATATGTGGATAGTATTACTTTACACAAGTTCCAAAAAGAAACTCGTTTAAAAAATGACTTAAAAGTCAAATTTTATGTAATATACGCACACAAAAGGAATATTTTAATTTCGGGGATGTTATGTACGCTTTAAATACTGCAACACAGCTTGCTATTGTATTTAGTGGGATTTTTCTATGGGTGGGGATGCTGACTGGAGTTTGGAAATATTATCAAATTAGACAAACAGCGCAGGCAAGAGCACATTATTATGTGGATATTGCACATCGGAGTAGTCTGCTTTACGCGGCAGCCAGTTTGATTTTAGCAGCATTAAGTTTTTTTACAGTTCTATCTGATTCAATCGCATTATTTTGTGTTGTTGCAAATCTATTCTTCTTTGCGATGTCGATTTTAATCTATATTTTGCATGGATTATTAAGAGATACAACCAATCAATTCAAACAGCCGCATCAAGTGGGGAAATGGACTTTACCAGCATGGTGTATGACGTTGATGATGTTGAGTTTAATTCTTGTAGAGTTGGGTGCAACTGGGATTTTAGTATTGGGAACTATTGCTCAATTTTTACATTAAAAAATGGATGATCACTCATCCATTTTTCCTAAAGAATTTTTTTGGCGCACTGCGCTTAACTGTCGAAACTTTCGATCAACGATCGCCCACATACAAAAGGCCAGAGATACAATCAATGCATATGCAAAATATTCGGGTTTTAAATTACCTTTAATTGTGCCTTGAAATAACAACGTGACCATTAAGGCAAGCGTTGTAGTTGCATATACGATTGAATCATTTGCCTTCAGAGCGTTAATGAAGACTTGCTTGTTGAAATGTATTGATAACATCTCCATCCCTCCTTGTTGTGACGACAAAACCATGTGTTTTTGTCTGAATTGTTTTTTAAGTTGTACTGCTATTTTCTGAGCATTTCAATAGGGATAGTGACTATTTTGAAAATAAATTTCTAAATGTATTGATTTATATAACTTTTAAGTATTTTTTATATTGATTTATACTATTTTTTAGTAAAATATTAGCCATTATTTTTACATTTTGAAAAGTTTGCCAATCAACTAATTCAATTGAAATAGTTGTTTTTAGATCACAAATAAAGACATTGAGGCATATTTGACAGCGTCAGCTTTAAGTTAAGAAAAGAAAGATTTGTCGTAAACAAAAAATGAGCGTTGGATAAAAGAACATTTCTTGTATAGCTAAAATCATGTTTGGGTAAAACATCATTTTAACGACAAATCATTTTAATCTTTAGATGCCGATACGCGATCGACCACAATTGCAAAAACAAGAACGATCAGCGATGGGAGTAACCATGCGAGATTTTGTTCGTTCAATGGTAAGTGCTGAATAAAAGTCGGTAATTGTGCAGTAAAACCAGCCGCTTTAATTGCTTCAAAAATACCAAAAAGGAAAGCAACAGCAGTCACAGATCCAACCACGATCGACGGATTGTTCCAACGTTTCCAGAAGAAGCTGAGCATGATCACGACAATCGCTGGCGGATAAATTGCACTGAGTACAGGAACTGAGATTGCAATCAGCTTTGTTAGACCTAGATTAGAAATCAACAAAGAAAAGCCAGTCAGGATAAAAACAAGTAACTTATAAGATAAACCTGTCAATTCGGTAAAATATTCAGCGCAAGCACATGTAAGACCAATTGCGGTTACCATACATGCAAGGAAAATTAAGATGGTTAAGAAATACGATCCGTAATCACCAAACGCGTGTTGTACATAAGCATGCAGAATGATTGCACCATTGGCTGCATTAGGCGCGACTTCATGACTGCCTAAGCCAAGTTTAAACAAGCTGACATAGACAAGCGTGAGTCCAACACCCGCAATCAAACTTGCGATAATGGCATATTTGGTAATCAGTTTTGTATCTGTCACACCTCGTGATTGGATCGCTTGAATAATTACGATACCAAATACCAGTGCGCCTAAGGTATCCATGGTCAAATAACCACTAACGAAACCTTCAGAAACAGGACTTGCGATATAGTTGTTGACTGGAGCTGAAATCATACCTGTTGGAATCGCAAATGCGGCGATACCTAAGATTGCCAAGGCAATGATTTTTAAAGGAGCCAGTACATGACCAACCGTATCGAGTAGTTTATTTGGATACAATGAAACTGCAGTCACAAATGCAAAATACACAATACTATAAATAAGAAGGCTGCTACCTGATGTACCAAAATACGGTGCGAAGCCAATTTCATAAGAAACTGTTGCAGTACGTGGTGTTGCAAAGAGTGGACCTACAGACAAATAGCAAACAATGGTGAGCAGTAAGCTAAAGAAGCGTCCAAGTGGAGAGCTGATGATTTCGATTGAACCTTTCATGCGAGATAAGGCCATAATCGTAATGACAGGCAAACCAACTGCGGTAATTAAGAAACCGAAGGCCGCAAGCCAGACATGTTCACCAGCCTGCTGAGCAACGATTGGAGGAAAGATAATATTGCCTGCGCCAATAAATAACGCGAAGGTCATAAAACCTAAAGCAATGATATCTCCTGTACGAAGTTGATTCATAAAGAGGGAGGCATAAAATAAAAGTGCGAAGTTTAGAACAAAAATGCGTTCTTTTGAAACTAATTTATGTGAAATTTGGTTGATTTTTGACTAAAAAGAAATGATGAAAATCATATAATTAGTAATGGTAAAGCTAATGTGTTGAAAAGCTTTCCAAAACTCGAAAATGCAGAAGGGTATAGATTCTTTCCTATTGGCCTAACTGAATTTAAATATCAAAAATAAAATGCTCTTTTAGTCTTAAATAGATTGAAGATTTCAATGGGAAGGCGTACAAATATTGAAATACTTTATGCAGTCCCCATATTAATTTTTCTGCATGTGATTTTAATCTGATTGATGAATAAGGAAAATCTCGAATGAGAGCTTCTACTGTGACCATTAAAACTGAACAAGATCTGGAGAAATTACGTATCTCTGGGCGGTTAGCGGCACAAGTGTTAGAAATGATCGGGCCTTATATCAAGCCTGGCGTTTCAACTGAATATTTAGATGATATCTGTAATGATTATATTGTGAATACGTTGCAGGTGATTCCAGCCAATGTGGGCTATCACGGTTTTACCAAAACGACCTGTATTTCTGTCAATGAAGAAGTGTGTCACGCCATTCCTTCCGCGAAAAAGATTTTGCAAGAGGGTGATATTTTAAATATCGATGTTGCTGTGATCAAAGATGGTTATTTTGGCGATACCAGCCGAATGTATTTTGTTGGTGAGCCAAAGCCTGAAGCAAAAAAACTGGTTGAAACCACTTATGAAGCGATGTTAGCGGGTATTCATACAGTGAAACCTGGGGCAACTTTAGGTGATATTGGCTATGCCATCCAATCTGTTGCACAGCGTGAAGGTTATAGCATTGTGCGTGAATACTGCGGACATGGTATCGGCCGTATTTACCATGAACAGCCGAACATCTTGCACTACGGTCAGAAAGGTCAAGGTTTGGTCCTAAAAAAAGGCATGGTGTTTACCATTGAGCCGATGGTGAATGCTGGAAAACGCCATGTCCGAGAGCTGAATGATGGTTGGACTGTGGTGACACAAGATAAATCATTGTCTGCTCAGTGGGAGCACATGGTTGCTGTAACGGATGATGGTTTTGAGCTATTAACGCCATGGCCGAATGGCACAGGACATTATCCAGCCGTTTAAGTTATCCGATAAAAAAAGCGCGATTTCTAATCGCGCTTTTTTTTAGTTGAGCATTGGGTAAGTTGTTCAACCAAATAATCAATAAAAACACGAACAGCGGGCAATAGACCGCGTCTCGATGGATAAACTGCGTGGAAAATACCGTGTGGTGCCGTCCATTCGGGTAAGACAGTCACAAGTTGCCCTGTTTTTACAAAGTCTTGGGCAATACTGTCGGGAAGCAGGGCGATCCCACAGTTTTGAGTGGCTAATTCCGCCAGCATCAGTAAATTTGAACCCATAATCACGGGGTTTACTTTGATTTTTTTCTGCTGATGGTCAGGGCCTGTCAACAAGAACTGTTGATCGAGATGATCTTCTGCCATGCTGATAATACGATGTTCTGCCAGTTGTTCAGGCGTAGTTAGATTACCAAACTCATTTAAATAGGCTTGGCTGGCAAAAAGACGTTGTTCAATTGCTTCAAATTGACGTAATACTAGGTTCGGATCATCATCTAATTTAGATCGAACACGCAACGCCAGATCGACACCTTCGTTGATGACATCAATACGGCGGTTGCTGATCATCATTTGCACCCGAACTTCAGGATATTTCTTCAAAAAGGCGGGTAGGATTTTCGCCATCTGATTTTGAGCAATATCGACTGGTACACTGACTTTGATGACACCACGTGGCTGACTACTCAAATGATTGACCACATCATGCGCTGCTTGGGCTGCATTCATCATCACTTGTGCATGTCGGTAAACATCCATTCCAATATCAGTCACGGCAAAATGACGCGAACTGCGTTGAATTAGACGTACACCCAGTTGTTCTTCAAGATTGTAAACCCTACGGCTGAGTTTAGATTTAGGAATGTCAGTTGCACGTTCAGCAGCACTAAAGCCACCATGTTCTACTACCAGCGCGAAGCAATAAAAATCATCTAAATCCGTTAGCATTACGCTATAAACTCCAGCTTATTGTGATTAAGTTAAATGAATATAAAAGTGATTATTAAACATTGTGGGCCAACAATATAGCCCGAACCTGCTGATATTGTTCCATTCGCTCAAAATCCTTTGCGGTTGGCGATGGAATTCGAGATAAGTCCATATTGTCAGTGATATCAGCCAATTTCACAACACGTGCCAAAGGGTTTTGTACAGTGCGCTGAGCGGCTTCGATTCGAGACTCACCATCCTGTTTTGTGAGTGCAACGATTGCATCGATAATGTGTGCCTGGAATCCTAAAGCTTGTAAATCTTCAATGCTTGTTTCTGTATCTTCTAAGACATCATGCAGAACAGCAATGATTTTATGATCCATACTGGGTACATTCAGCATCACTCTGAGTGGGTGTAAAATATAGGGGGCATTAGCTTTATCTACTTGCCCTGAATGTTGCTTTGCGGCAAATGCAATTGCTTGTTCTAATGTCGCCATCAGCTAAATCCTCCGCTTCAAGATAGATTAGCGCGTCATATTCTTTTAAACTGGCTGAAATTTTTTTCGCTTAAGTATTATGTCATATCAACTTATCAATATTGTCGATGCGACCCAAAACATTGTATGTCCTTTTTGTCAGCATGTGGTTCTAGACTGGGATCAAGAGCAGTATATTCAACCTTGTGAGCATACGCTATTTATGGCAATGGATTTAGGTTTTGAATTTATTGCTGATCGTTTTGAAGAAGTTTTACCCCAGTCAGTAGATGAAATTCATGAAGATCCAAATATGAATATTTTTGCTAGTGTTACTCAAGCACACTATGCCGACATGCACATTTATAAAGCAGATCTAGGTGTAGAGGGGCTATTTCGTTATGTTGGATTTAGTCAACATTAAAATCCTTCCAATAAAAAAGCCAATCATTTGATTGGCTTTTTGCTTAACAGCTTATGCTTCAGGTGCTGGGCTGTACTGTTCAACTAATGGTTTTAACTCACCATTTTGGAACATTTCAAGCATGATATCGCTACCACCAATGAGCTCGCCATTGATCCATAATTGTGGAAAAGTAGGCCAGTTCGCAATTTGAGGTAAAGTTGCACGAATATCTTGATTTTCCAAGATATTTACATAGGCAAATGGACGACCAATTTGGCTAAGTGCTTCTACTGCACGAGCAGAAAAACCACATTGCGGGAATTGTGGAGTGCCTTTCATGTAAAGTAAAACAGGGTGTTTCGCAATTTGATCACGAATTAACGCTACTGTATCACGCGCTTGTTCCGTCATAGATAGATCCTCAACTAATCTCCTTGCATTATACCTAAAAAAAAGCGTGGCGGAGGATTGCGAAAGATTTTTCTTATATAAATGTGACTTTAGGCTTTCAATCTACGCAAGTTTTTGCTTATATAACTTTTTTCACCACAACTACTGATAGATTGAGTTTGTTATGACTAATATCACTCTTGCTCCTGTGCAACCTGATCAACCATCACATCTTATGGCAACCTATGGTCGCCAAGCGATCAGCTTTGTACGAGGACGAGGGGCGTATCTATATACGGCAGAGGGTACAGAATATTTGGATGCGTTAACGGGGATTGCTGTGTGCGGTTTAGGACATGCACACCCTGTTATTGCAGAAGCGATTGCTGAACAAGCTGCGACTTTGGTGCATACCAGCAACCTATATGAAATTCCTTGGCAAACAGCTGCGGCACAGAAACTGGCTGCAGTTTCAGGTATGGAAGAGATCTTCTTTTCAAACAGTGGCGCTGAATCAAATGAAGGTGCGATCAAAATTGCACGTAAATTTGGCGCTCAACAAGGCATTACATACCCTAAAATTTTAGTCGCGGAACAATCTTTCCACGGCCGTACCTTGGCAACCTTATCTGCAACTGGCAATAAAAAGGTTCAGGAAGGTTTTGCGCCGTTGGTTGAAGGTTTTATTCGTGTGCCGTTTGGTGATGTGGAGGCAATTCAAGAAGCAGCCATTAACCATCCAGATATTGTTGCCATGCTGATTGAGCCTATCCAAGGTGAAGGCGGCGTGAATACCGCACAACAAGGGTTTAGTTACTTGGAAGATGTACGTGCGCTATGTAATCAACATAATTGGTTGATGATGCTAGATGAGATTCAAACAGGGAATGGCCGTACAGGCAAATACTTTGCTTATCAACACACCAGCATTATTCCTGATGTCATGACTACAGCCAAAGGCTTAGGAAATGGCTTTCCAATTGGTGCCGTCATGACACAAGGTAAAGCAGTCGGTTTACTGGGTGCAGGTAGCCATGGTTCAACTTATGGTGGAACAGTGTTAGGTTCACGTGTGGTATATACCGTGCTTGATACTCTGGAAAAAGAAAATGCAGTTGAGAATGCTGCTACAGTGGGTGCCTATATTGTTGATCAACTCAGAGCACAATTGGCCGATTATAACGTTCAAGTGCGTGGCTTTGGCATGATGATTGGAATTCAGCTGCCAAAAGACTGTGCTGAACTGGTTGCGATTGCACGTGATGAATATAAGCTGATTATCAATGTAACGGCAGGTTCAGTGGTACGTTTATTGCCACCCTTAAACATGACACAAGCACAGGCTGATGAGTTATTACAACGTCTTGTTCCTGTGATTCAAAACTTTTTAAAAGCATAATCGTTGTAGATTGAATAAAAAAAGGGCAATTCATTTGCCCTTTTTTTTATTTGTATGGGGTATCAGCCAGAAATATATTGTTGAAGCTGCTCAATAAGAATACGTTGATCATCCATCGCAGCTTTAACTAAGTCTCCGATAGAGATGAATCCAACTAACTTTTCTTGATCAAGCACAGGTAGATGGCGTAAATGACGGTCAGTCATAAGGTTAAGGCATTCTTCGACAGTATGGTTTAAACCTACAGAAATGACCTTGGCCGTCATAATGTCAGCAACAGGGGTGTTGTTTGAAGAACGTTCCATTAAAGCAATCTTACGGGTGTAGTCACGTTCAGAGAAAATTCCAACGACTTTCTCATCTTCGGCAACGACTAAAGCACCAACACCTTTTTCTGCCATAATTTTAATTGCTTCAAGTACAGTCGCATTGGGTGAAATGGTGAAAATTGATTGTACTGCTTTATTCTTGATGACTTGAGCAACGATTGTCATTGTTTATCCACCTGTGTTGTATTGTCATTTTCATTTAACTTAACGGTATTTTTTTTAAATGCAAAGCCCTAATTTCATTCCAATGATAACTTTTCTTCATGAGTGTCTAAAAAGTCATCATTGGAATAGAGAGAATAATTAAACCGTCACTGCTGATTGATGTGGCATAAAGAAGAAATGCTGCATTTGCTGAGTTGAAAGTTTAAATTTACGATGTGAAGAGTTAAATAAAGCAGGTTCAACTTGTAAACGGGTTAAAGTTGGAAGCAAGGACTCATGGAAATCTTTCGGCGTAATCTTACGTGGTGTGTAGTTTTTCCAGTGTGCTTTAGCATAGCGATGAGCTTGTACGCCGTTTAGCCAAAAGGGGAATACGTGACCATCTTGATCCGATTTGATTGCCCAACCCTGATGGTATAAACCCCAAAGAACGCCACAATACATCATTGTTTTTAGAATTGAAATTTTAAACATCAACTCACGTGAGACTGGTTGGAAATGGCTAAAACGATACATGTTATTAAACTAATATTCTTAAACTTATGTTTTATTATAAGAAAGATAGATGGCAGTTATGTTTAAACAATTGATCTAAATCGTAAGCAAATATTGTAGGTATCTCATCCAAGCGGTTAAAGCTTTACTGCAGCGTAAGTCAAAATATGAAGAACCATGTTGATTAGTTTTATGCAGGTATTAAAAA